>NZ_CP007456.1:1200000-1500000 GCF_000800455.1 Bifidobacterium catenulatum PV20-2 | reverse complement strand
TTCCGGCGACGAGGCCGGAACCGGGGCGGACAAACAATCCGACACCGGTGCGCCCGCGCAATCCGCTCCGCAGGCGGACGCGGGTCAGGCCGCGCCGGACGTGACCATCCACGACATGCTCGACACGGACAGCGCCGCCGTGAGCAGGCTCAGGCTCACCGACCGCATCACCGGCACCGCGCCGTTCGACAAGGACAACGAACGCGGCGACGACAAGGACGAGACCAACGACATCGTCCGCTCGTACGATACGGTGACCTACGATTACGAGTACACGCTCACCCCCGACTCGACCATGGATTATTATCGGCGCACGCGCGTCGGCTTCCGGTTCGAACTGCCCTACCCGAAGGACAAGGTCACGTTCGACGCGGAGAAGATGGGCTGGGTGGACCATACGCCCGGCTACGAGCCGAAACTCACCACGGAAACCATCGACGGGACCGTCACGCAGGTGTACACCTGCTACCGTCTGTTGGAGCCGACCAGCCAGTCGCCGACCGTGAACCCCGGCACCGGTTCCATCGGCCTGTCGGTCGCCGTCAAGGGCGCGCCCCACGGCTACCGGTTCCATCCGACCGTGAAGGCGTGGCCCGCATGGGACGCCTCGAACCCGACGAACACGGGCACGCACAAACGGGCCGAGGACACGCCCGCCGACGTGACCGTCAGCGCGAAACTCAACCTGAACGTGAGTCTGAAGACCTACACCGTGGGGGGCGGGGTCTATGATTTCGGCACGGGCGACGCGTCCGCGCCCAACAAGACCCAAGGCAAGGTGTCGGGCCGTCAGCTCCACGTCGGAGCGATGGTGTCGATGCGTTGGCCGGACCGTTCCAAGGGGTTGAAGGGCATCGAGGCTCCGAGGGGGAGAATCTCGTACAAGCTTCACGTGAAGAACGTGTTCCGTGATGACGACGCCGATCATACGAAGCATGCGGGCGAGAGGAAATGGCAACCCCTGCTTTGGGACAGGCTCCATGACGGCTATAGTTCATCTCATGTAAGAGCGGTGGACTCCTTCGACCACTCTACCTGGTGGTTCCCGTTTTCCATCACAGCCGGTGCCGTCAACGAGAACAGCGTGCTGGACGGCGACGTCTCCTATGATGAGGGGACCACGGATGATGACGGGACCACCATCGAGGTCTCCTTCGACGGATACGATGTGGCGAACTACCCCTGTAGGAACACTTGGGGCGACAAAGGTGTTTGTTCGACCGATTACATGGATTCGACGGGAACCGTGCAGCAGGTCGCACCGTTGCATGTGGACAACTTCGTTTTCATCCTCCCCACCACGCGTGACGGCAAAACGGCCGCGCAATATTATGGCAAAGGTCAGACGGGAATCGTCAGCGCGTATGACCGGTCACTGACGGCGGACACGGAATCCGGGTACTCGCTGCCCTCTTCGAAGGACAACGGCAACCAGACCGTCACCAACGACGATTCCACCACCTTCGACTATGCCGTACTGCTGCACGGCCGGTTCAATCAATCCCTGTATTATACGTCCTGCGCTTCGACCGATTGCGGCCGACAGGACGCTTCCACCACTGGACGGTGGCAGGACCCCGAACGTGAGCAGGGCAGCGATCGCGTGTTGGCCGGTAAGTCCATCGGCATCATGAGCAGCACCGAAAACAATTTGGGCACAGTCGGTGACGGTCGAGTCATAGGCTACCATCTCATGAAATGGGACCCGACCGTGATGACTCCGCTGGCCGCCGAGAACAACCCCTCGAAACCTTACATGGTCAAAATAACCGTGAGCACGTGGGGTGCGCGATGGTCCGGTTCCGACACGATAGACGGCAACTCGTCCGCACCCGTCATCTGGGGCGTCAGACCGGACGGAGGGAACTTCCCCGACGACAAGAGCCAAGCCAAGGCGTCCTACGAGGACTTCGACTGGTACGACACCTACGCCGAGGCGTCGAAACATGGGCTGGTGCTCGCCGCGACCGTCTGCGACACCCGGGTCTGGGATTCGACGCGAACCACCTTGGGGCAAAGGGTTGCCTCCGGACTGACCCTCCCGGTCAGAATCAAGGACACGGCGGTCGGACGAACCGCCCAAATCACCGGACAGGTTGACTTCTGGACGCGCGCGAAACTCGCTAAGGCGAACGGGCTTGACGCCAACAGCGACGACATCGCCCCATGGGTGTCGTTCGTCTCCAAGGTTGGACGCCTGCGCTACCGGGATTTCGTCGGGGAATACGGTAACGCCGACCTGCATGTTGACGGCAAGAACTACGTGAAGGCGACGTTCTCCGAAGACGGGTCCTACCAAGGAGGCGACACCGCCGGAAATGTGAAGGGCGACACCCTGTACGTCGTCGGAGAGCAGCCGCATGTCGGGAAAAGCACCGCGCAGAGCGGTGACGACGGGACATCCGCCAAAACCGTCTACGATTTGGACAAGGAGCAACGCTACGTTGACTGGGTCGTCACCGCAAGCGCCGAAACCCAAGCCTCAAGCACGGGCGGGGGCTACGTGACCGACTACCACATCAAGGACACCCTGCCCGCCGGATTGACCTACGTTGACGGCTCCAGCTACGTGGGCGGGACCTACGCCGAACATGACCATGGGCAGCAACGCGGAACCGTGACCGGAGGCCAGTCAATCACGCCGAAAATCAGCAGGAACAAGGATGGCACAACCACCCTCGAATACGTCGTGAACGGCGCGAAGGCTGACTCCTCGACGAAAACACGGCTGCATTTCACGACCATGATAGGCGACGCGTCCGACCCCGACAACGACGCGAAGAACAACCAGCAGTACATGAACCATGTGGAGATTCGCTCCAAACGCGCCATGGGAGAGCCCAGATCCATGTTGGGGCAGACCGCCGACTACACGGTTCGCGTGTCTCGTACACGCGCGACCGCGTTGGCGACCCGCGCCGACCCGCTGCTGAACGACATCGAACGCCCATTGGGATACAGGAACATGCTGGGCAACTTCTCCAAGGACGAGAAAACCAATCCGTATGCGGTGGACATCATGCCTTACAACAAGGGCTTGAACCAGTCCAACTATCACGGCGACTACGCTCTGACCGGACTCACCGTCAAGGCGGGTGCGGGTGCGAGCATGAACGGCGTCAAAGTCTACTTCACCACCGACCAGAAGTGGCGCAACGTGGACGCGACGAAGATAACCCGCGAACAGGTCCAACAATGGACCGAAGCCACGGTGAATGCGACCACAGGCAAGGTGGCCATCCCCGACGGCTACAGCAAGCCGGTGGCGTGGGCGTTCACCTCGCCAAGCCTGCCCGCCAACGCCCGCTATGACTTCATCCTGAGCATCAAGCCTACAGGCAACAGCGCGGCCGACGCGTACGTGAACCGGTGGGCGGACGGCGACAACAAGGTGGACGCGGTCGCACAGGTCGTGGAACGCAAGGTCAACGGCGTCGCATGGTTCGACCTCGACCATGACGGCGTACGCGAGGACACCGACCGTCTCCTCCCCGACGTGAACGTCACCCTCGTGGACGGCAACGGCAGGACCGTCACCAGTGTGAACGGCAAACCCTGCGCCACCACAACCGACAGGAACGGCCACTACGAAATCGGTTCCATTCCGGCAGGCTCCGGGTTCAAGCTCAGGTTCACGCCGAAAACCGGCACTGACTGGTCGAGGCTCCATGTGACCGTCAAGAACGCGAAGGACGCGAGCGAGGCGACCGACTCCGACAGCGATCAGGAGAACGATTCGCACGGCAACATGGTCGCCGGCGTCATCACGCTGAAACCGTTCCCCGCGTTGGATGAGATGACGTCCGCCGTGTACGAGGACCCGAACGAGGACCACGGCATGAGCGGCACGCTCATGCTCGCCACGCCCGCCACGTTCAAGGCGGTCAAGGTATTGGACGGGCGTCCGAACGGCGCTTGGACCGACAGGGACAGGTACGTCGCGGACGTCACCGCGTTGGACGGCGCGCCCGCGAACGCGGTGCCCGCGTCCATCACGTTCGCCGACAACAGGACGCAGACGCTCCAGATCAACTCCAACGCCTTCGCCAAGGACGGCGTCTACCGGTATCAGGTCCGGGAACGCAGGGGCGACAACCCGGGCATCGCCTACGACGACCGCACTTGGATTCTGACCGTCACCGTCGCCGACGATCTGACCACGTTCACCCGTCGCATCACCGCCAACACGACGTGCGACGGCGTCCAATCCGACGCCATCCAGTTCACGAACACGTACGCGCCGAAGGACGTGACCGTCACCCTCACCGCCCGCAAGATGTTCGGCGACGCCAACAACAGTCACGCGAAGCTCACCGACTTCCAATTCCAACTGTTCGACAACGAGCGGGCGGTCGGCGTGCCCGTGCAGACCGTGAACGCCGCCGAGGACGGTACCATCCGCTTCCAGCCGTTGACGTTCACCGCCAGCCAACTGAAAGGCAACAAGTCCAAGACGTTCACCTATACGGTGCGTGAAATCCGCCAGTCGGCGGGCGGCGTCAACTACGATTCCCACATGGGAATGTGGCAAATCACCGTCACCGACGATTTGACCGGACAGTTGAAAGCCCAAACCAGAACGAACGCGGCCTATCCGACCACGTTCACGAACACGTATCAGGCGAAGCCGGTCAGCGTGCAATTCCGTGCGCACAAGACCCTCGCGGACCCCGACCATACAGGCGTCCAACTGCAAGCCGGACAATACGAGTTCACGTGCGTCGAGGACAAGACAGGCGGTCAGGTTGGAACGGTGAAAACCAACGACCAGCGGGGCGACGTCCTGTTCGACACCATCTCCTACACGAAGACGGGAGTGTACGACTACACGCTCAGCGAAGTCCAAGGCGACAGGGGCGGCATCACCTATGACGCTACGAAACATCACGTGAGGGTCACCGTCACCGACAACGGCGAAGGCCAACTGTTGGCCGACGTGAAGTATGATAACGGAACCAACATTCCGGAATTCACCAACACGTATCATGCCCAACCCGCCACGGACAATCCGACCGCAGTGAAGAAGATGACCTCCTCCAAGGGCAACAAGTACACGCTCAAGGGCGAAGACTTCGCATTCACGCTCCAACAACAGTCCGCGCCCGCCAACGTGTCGAACGCCGACCAGACGAAACGGAACAACCAGCAGGGCAACATCCGATTCGACCAACTGTCGTTCCCGCTCGTAGGCACCTACGTGTTCACCATGTCGGAACAGGATACGACCGTTCCGGGCGTCACCAAGGACGGGACGGTTGCGACCATCACCTACGTGGTCAAGGATGTTGACCATACGGGCAAGCTGGCCGTCGTGTCCAAGACCGTCACCCCGACCACCGGCGCTAACGGCAAGAACATCACGTTCACCAACCATTACAGTCCGAAGAACGTCGGATACTCTATCAGCGGCGTGAAAAACATCGTCAACACGGATACGGCAACCAGCCGCGTTCCACAAGACGGTGAATTCAAGTTCCAGTTGAACGCGGTATCCGCACATGATTCGGGCGGCAACGCCATCAGCATGAACGACATGCCAATGCCAGCCGGAAGCCAAAACGGAACAGTAACCGTCACAAACAAGGGAAGCGGTTTCACATTCGGACAAATGGTCTACACCATGCCCGGCGTATACACGTATCACGTGAAGGAACTCGCCGGAACGGACAAGACCATCGGCTACTCCACTCAGGAATACGATGTGACCGTCACCGTCACCGACAACGGCGGTATGCTCGCGGCCACCGCCGACAGTCAGACCAATGACATCCGCTTCGACAACACGTACACGCCGACACCCGTTGACGTGACCGTGAAGGCGGACAAGCACCTGACCGGACGCGCCCTGAACGATGGCGAGTTCACGGCCGAACTGAAGGACATGGACGGCAACACGCTCCAATCCAAGCGGTTCAAGCGCACCACCGGCAGTGAGGCGAAAGCGGACGAGGGCGACGGCACGCTCACCTTCGACAAGCTCACGTTCGACAAGACCGGCATTTACAAGTACACCGTTGACGAAACGGACACCCAGCTCGGCGGCGTCACCTACGACACCACCAGCCACACCGTCACCGTCACCGTCACCGAGGATGCGGACAGTCACACGTTGACCGCGAAGACCGAATACTCCACCGAAAACGGTTCCGAGGACGGCATCCGCTTCACTAACACGTACCAGCCGCAGAACGTGCTCGTGGAACTCACCGCACGCAAGCGTCTGACCGGACGCGAGTTGAAGGCCGACGAGTTCGAGTTCGAACTCGTGGACAAGACCGGCAAGGTCATCGACACCGAACGGAACGACAAGGACGGCGACATCCGGTTCAAGCCTCTCACCTACGGTCGTGACAACAACGGCATCGACGATTGCGGCGAACACCGGTACGTGATTCGGGAAAGGAACACCGGCGAGAAGAACGTCACCTACGACAGGACGGAACACCACGTGACCGTCACCGTGGGCGACGACCTGCAAGGCAATCTGACCGCCAAGGTCGAATACGACCCGACGGACGGGAAGACGAAGGATTCCAGCGCCACGCCGACCGACAAGACCAAGGGGGATGCCGTCGGGGACAAGCCGTCCACGACCCCCGGCATGGTCACCATCACCGGAACCCGACCCGAGTTCACCAACTCCTACATTCCACCGGCGACCCCGGCCATCGTGAAGACGATTCGCCAACTCGCCAAGACCGGCGTATCCGCGCCGACCGTGGCGTTGGCCGCGTTCACGCTCTTGGGAGTGGGATTGATGCTGTTCCGCCGTCGCGGAAACCAAACCGAGACCGCGCGGCACAGGAAGTAAGGCCACGGTAGTAGAAAGGCCGGGCAGGGGAGCGGTGAACCGCACCCCGATTGTTGGACTGAAGAAATTCAGATTCGATGATCGGAGGTGCGGTTCTTTCGTATGCGTGAGGATCGAAGGAGACGTTACGACGACGGGTTCCGGGCATGGGAAAGGCCCCGCCGACCGTTCGCCGGCGGGACCCGTCCCCACCGGCGAACGGTCGGCGGGGCCTTTTCCATACCATCGTCCGAGCCTCTTCGGTTTCGTCGGGAACGTCCAAACCGGAGCCTTCTCGACGGCCATACCGTGGTCATGTCATCCAAAACAAGTCGAAAGGAAAACATCATGTACGGAATCACCATCGCGGCAGACAGCGGCAGCGTCGTCACCAGCGCGTTGCAGCTTTTCAGCCAGTTCGCCATCATCGGCGGCGGCCTGTGGGCCGTGTGGGGCGTGGTCACTCTGGCCGGAGGACTGAAGGACCAGAACGGCCCCGCCACCCAGTCGGGCGTCTGGCAGGTCGTCGGCGGCGGCCTGATCATCGCGGCCGCGGCCTTGTTCTCCAACATCGCCCTGTAGACGGGAGGCCACGCATGGTCGATTTCATCGTCGGCATCCTCAACTCGATAGGGTCCGGCGTCGGCGACGACCTCGTGGCCGACCTGCTGAAGACCCCCGCCGAATACAACGCGGGCATGTACCAGCTGAGCCTGACCGTCGCCCGCTCGGCGGTCAAACCCATAGCCAGCACGATACTGGCGATCATGTGTGTCCTGGAACTCGCCAGGGTCAGCACCCGGGCGGACGGCGACCGAGAGCTGGGCGTCAAGCTCGTCGCCATGGCGATGTTCAAGCTCACGCTCGTGTTCACCGCGGCCCAGCACAGTGAGCTCATGCTCCAGGCCATCGACGAGATCGGCGACAGCGTGCTCGGCGGCATCCATTCGGCGGCGCCCACCACCGGCGCATCGTCGGGCCTCGGCCTTGGCGACAGCATGCGCGACGCCATCGACTCCGCCGGCTGGATGGGCCAGATACCGTGCCTGATCCTGCTGCTCATCCCGTTCCTCGTCTCCAAGGGCGCGACCATCGTCGTCACCGTCGTCATCCTCCTGCGTTTCGTGCAGATATACATGCTCACCGCGTTCAACCCGCTGCCGATCGCGTTCATCGCCCAGGAGGAGACCCGCCAGTGGGGCATCAACTACTTCAAACAGTACGCGTCGCTGGTGTTCCAATGCGCGACCCTGTATCTGGCGATCCTCATGTACCGCACGCTTGTGGGCGGCACGCTCAACCCGAGCAAGTTCAAGGACGGCGACAGCCTCTCCGGCTGGGTGATGGACAACTTCACCGGCCTGCTCCTGGCGAGCGTCATGCTCATCGGCATCGTCATGGCGGCCAACTCCGTCGCCAAGAAGCTCTTCGGCGGCGAATGAAACACAACGCAATCCACGAAAGGAAGCAATCATGGCGTTGCAGATGCCCGTCTACAGGGAACTGACCACCATCGAATCGAAGGTGTTCATGGGAATGAGCTGGCGGCAGTGCCTCGCCGCCGTCATCCTCGCCATCGTGTGCGGGGGAGGATACGTCGGACTGTGGCTCGGGCTGGGCATGGACCCCAACCTCGCCATGTACCTGATTTTCCCGCCCGGCCTGCCCATAGCCGTATGGGGATGGGTGAGGCCAAAGGGCCTCATGCCCGAGAAATACCTGAAATACATCCTGCGTCACTACACGCAGCGCGAGGTCTACCTGCTCGACGGTCCTGGCAGACCATACCGCACCGGCGCGAAACCAACGATCAAGGAAAGGTGAGGAATGTTCGGAAAGAAGAAGACCCCGGTGGTCGCGCCGGCCGAAGGCGGTGCCGAAGCCAGGGCGAAGGCGCGGAGAAAGAAGGCGACGCGTCTGCCGAAGGGCGTCAAGCAGCTCATCGGCTACGACGCGATGCTGCGCAACGGGATCGCCAGCCTGGACGACGGACGGTGGAGCGCCACCATCCTCTTCCAGGACATCAACTACCAGCTGAGCCCCGAATCCCACCAGATGGAAATCATCGACCGGTGGGCCAAGCTCATCAACAGCTTCGAGGCCGGGCAAAGCGTGCAGATCGCCTCCTACACGCGCTCACGCGGCGTGCGCGAAATCCTCGCCGACGTGATGATGGACGAGACCGGCGACGGCCTCGACCACTACAGGCTCGACTACAACCGCCTCGCCCAAGGCAAACTCGAATCCGTCAGCCGCAACACCAGCACCGTCAAGACCCTGACCGTCACCGTCCGCGAAAGCGACGAGCAGGCCGCCGTCGCGACCCTGAACGCGTTGTGCAACAACCTCGTCAGCCAGATGCGCTCCATCGACGCATGCAAGGCCACCCGGCTCGACCGCGAGCACCGGCTGCGCCTCATGGCCGAGGTGCTCCGGCCCGGCGAGGAGTTCCGGTTCGACGAACGCCGTTTCGAGCATCAGCCCGGCAAACCCGACACCAAGGACCTCGTGTGCCCGTGGAGCATCGACGCGCGAAATCCCACCCAGCTGGACATCGAATCCCTGGACTCGAAATACCTGCACCGCACCATGTGGGTGTCCAGCCTGCCGCCGGAACTGTCCGACCAGCTGGTCAACGACCTGACCGGACTGCGCGCCCGCGTCGACGTGAGCATCCACCTCGCGCCCATGGACCGCGGCGAAAGCATGACGCTCGTGCGCCGTAAGAACGCCGAGGTCAAGATGCAGATCATGGACCAGCGGCGCAAGAACCGCAAGCAGGGCCTCGACCCCGACGACCTTCCCGACGACCTCGCCGACCAGCAGGAACAGCTCGGCCAACTGCGCGACGAGCTGCGCTCCACCAACCAGAGGCTCGTGGACTCGATCATCGTGATCGGAGTGTCCGCGGCAAGCCAGGAGGAGCTGGAGGTCGCGTGCAGGAACGTGAAGGCCAAGGTCAACGCGCAGTCCTGCACGGCCGAGAGCCTCAAGTTCATGCAGATGGAGGGACTGACGGCCGAACTGCCGCTGGGCAACAACCCTCTGCCCATGAAACGCACCCTGACCACGAACAGCGCGGCCATCCTCATCCCGTTCACCACGCAGGAGGTGTTCGAGCCGCACGGCCTGTTCTACGGAAGCAACGCGAGGAGCGGCAACCCGATCCTCGCGGACCGGCGCAGCCACATGAACTCCAACGGATTCGTGCTCGGCACGTCCGGCGGCGGCAAATCCTTCACCGTCAAACAGGAGATCGCCGGCATGTTCCTCAACCGTGACGACGAGGTCATCGTCATCGACCCGGAACGCGAATACCTCGCCCTCGCGGCCGCGTTCGGCGGACAGATCATCCAGATCAGCGCCGGCACCGGCACGCGCGTCAACCCGATGGACATCGTCCTGGAGGACGACTCGGCCTCCGACCCCGTCAAGGACAAGACCAACAACGTGGTCTCCATGATCGGCGCGCTCATAGGCGGCATCGACGGCCTCGACCCGCTCCAGAAGGGACTCGTCGACCAGTGCGTCAGCAACCTGTACACGCGTTACCGCAACCAGGGCGGGGGAGTGGTCCAGCCCACATTGCAGGACCTGCACGACGAATTGCAGGCGGGCGGCGACCAGGTGAGCCGGTACCTTGCCGACGCGCTCAACCCGTACATCACCGGCTCCATGAGCGGCTTCAACGGGCAGACCAACGTGGACCTGTCCAACCGGTTCACCGTGTTCGACGTGTCCGGCCTGTCCGGCGAGCTGCGCACGTTCGGCATGATGGTCGTCATCGACCAGGTGTGGAACCGCGTCATCCGCAACAAGGCCAACGGGCGGCGCACCTGGCTGTACGTCGACGAGTTCCACCGCTTCTTCTCCAACCAGTACGCCGCCGCCCAGTTCAAGGACATCTACAAGCGCGCCCGCAAATACGGGCTCGGCGTCACCGGCATCACGCAGAACGTCGAGGAGATCCTCGACCTCCAGGACGCGCGCGAGATGCTGTCCAACAGCGATTTCCTCATGCTCCTGAGCCAGAACAGCACCGACGCGGACGCCCTGTGCGAGCTGCTGACCCTGAGTGAGGAGCAGCGCCAGTACTTCACCGGCGTGCTGCCCGGCCAGGGACTCATGAAGATCGGCAGCGCCTACGTGCCGTTCGACGGTCGCATCCCCGCGGGCGGCGACCTCTACCGGCTGTACTCCACGACCTTCCAGGAAGGAAAGTAAACGCATGAGCGGAACCCAAGCCCACCACGCCGGAGGCACACGCGCCCGCATCGGACGCGCGGCCACTGGCGTGGTGTCCAGCACCGCGCAGTTCGGCGCGGACCGGACCGACATCGCCGACTCCATGGGCCACACCGCCGCCGAGATGGCGGGCCGCGCCGGCATGCACGGCATGTCCTCCACCATGCACGGCGTGGGCTGGGCGGCCGGCAAGGCGCGGCGCATCATGAACCGCGGCAAACGCGCCCTGCGGTCGGGCAGGGGAATGCGCAAGACGGCCGGCAAACCCAAGGCGCTGTCCGAGGCGAAGCCCAGCGATGAGATCGGCAAGTTCGCCGCGAAAGGCAAGGCGAGCAAGCGGATCGGCAAGCACATAGGCGCGGGCCTTGGGAAAGCCGGCCGTAGCGTCAAACGGATGGGTTCCACCGGCATGGGCTGGATGGACGAAGCCGGCGCGAGGCTCACCGCTGCCGACGACGACTTCGCGTCGAAGCTGGGAAGCACCACACGCGACCTGTCCTTCAAAGCGGCACGCGCGGGCGTGAAGGGCGTCAATTCGTCGGCCAAATTCATCTGGCGGCACCGCCGCTCGCCGGCCAAGGCGGTACGCGGCGCGAAAGCCACCGGGCAGGCCGCCGTGCGCGCCGCCCGCGCCGCCGCGAACTTCGTTCGCATGGCCGCGTCCCGAGTCATCGCGGGGGCCGCCTCCATCAGCCTTCCCATCATGCCTGTCATCGCGGCCATGCTCGCGGTGCTCGGCTTGCTCCTGGCTGTCATGGGCGCGTTCCTGGGATCCAGCGCCAGCGAATCCACGGTCGCTGGCGTGCCCGCGGAATACGAGGCCGACGTGATCCGCGCCGGATCCATCTGCCAGGTCGTCACGCCGAGCATCATCGCCGCCCAGATCGACCAGGAGTCCAATTGGAATCCGAAGGCCGGCAGCTCCGCCGGAGCGCAGGGCATTGCGCAGTTCATGCCATCCACATGGGCGTCCGCGGGCAAGGACGGCGACGGAGACGGCAAGGCCGACATCTGGAACCCGCACGACGCGATCTGGAGCCAGGGCAACTACATGTGCGGCCTCGCCTCGCAGGTCGAGACGGCCAAGAAGTCCGGGAAACTGACCGGCGACACGTTGGAGCTGACCCTCGCGGCGTACAACGCTGGCCTGGGCAGCGTGCTCAGATACGGCATGGTGCCGCCCTTCGAGGAAACCATCAACTATGTGCGGCGGATCAAGGAACTCGCAGCGACCAAATACACCGCAACGGGGACCGCCGAGGGTGGCACGGTCGGCTCCCTCGAACCGAAACTGACGGTCTCCGGCGGCATCGTGTCCACGGCCGGCATCACGCCGGACACGAGATACCCATGGGGGCAGTGCACCTGGTGGGCCGCGACCAGAAGAGCCGACATAGGAAAACCGATACCAGGGTGGGGCAACGCCGCCACATGGGCAGGTTCCGCGGCGTCGGCCGGCTACACGGTGGACGGCTCCCCATCCGCCGGCAGCGTCATCGTGTTCCAACCGGGAGTATTGGGCGCGTCCGCCGGCTACGGGCATGTCGCCATGGTCGAGGAGGTCCGCGGGACGGGTCGATCCTGATCAGCGAGTCCAACGCGCTTGGCCTCGGCGTCGTATCCACACGCGAAATCAGCGCCTCCCAACTGGCCGCAGCCGGAAATGGCGTCCGTTACATCCATTGAAAGGAAAACCAAGCATGGAACCAAAGAGGAACAGGATCATCGCCGCGACGGGATTTGCGGTCGCGCTCCTCATCCTGGGAGGAAACGTCGCGGTGATATGCGCCGGCAACGGAACCGCGGAGGACACGCAAAGCACCGTCGCCCGGCCGCGAACGAAAACCGAACCCGGACAAAAAACGGCTGGAGACGAAGAGACCGAGCCGGCGACGCCGACGGAGGATGATCCGTGCGCCGACCTCGCGCCGAAAGCGCTCGGCGTCTACATGGGCGACGAACGAGGCCAACTCGAAGGCGAATACTTCACGCCGGATGCCGCCGGCCTCGACATACCGGCATCATCCATAGCCCCGCAGCCATTGCCCGAGACCGAGTTCACCGGCTTCCCCGTGTCCACGGGGCGGCGGGTGGCGACATGCGCCGTATCCACCGGGCTGGAGGCATCCTGGGTGCTTGACTACACGCTCACTGACGACGGCTGGCGATGCGCGGCGGTCAAGGGCCCATTGGAAGGCGGATACCGGGTGCATGAAGGCAAACCAGAGGAACAAAAGTGATGAAAACAAACAAACAGGGGCGGCCGGTCCTCATCCCCGCATCCCGGATCATCGAACAGTCCGACGTGCAGGCGTCGGGCGGCATGGACGCCGTCATGAGATGGAACCGCACCGGCATCAGCGTCCCTCTCGAAGGCGCTTATGCCACCCTCTGCTACAAGGTCCCGGAGAAAAACGAGGGCGGTGAGGAATGATCAGGACCGACAGAAAGACGGGCGAGCCGATCCTCAGCCCCAAACTCGCGGCCGACCAGCTGCACGCCATGGCCAACGATCCCGGCTGGCGCCCATGGATGCGCCTCATAGCCGAACACCCGCACGCATGGCCCGAACTCGTCGACTGGTGGCATGTCGCGCAGGATCAAGGCTTCGACACGGCCGGGGCCGCGCCGGAGCCTCCCGAATCCATGCGCCGTCGCCGCCCCGTCGCCATACCCGCCGCGCCATTGCCGCCGGAAGAACATCTCACCGTGGAACCCGCACCGGCGCCTGTGGATGAGGCTCGGACCGCCGGGCCGGAGCCATCCCAGTCCCATCCCGACGATTCCGCGGAGAAGGCCCTGAAGGATGCCGACGGCGATTCCGCTGCACTCGAACAAGTCGCCGACCCGGAACCGGACACAATGGACATCCCGCCGATATCGGAAACGAAATCGGCCGTCACCTACTCGGCCGACCTCGACGATCTGAAGGTGCGCCGCACCTTCCCGGTCGGGAAAGCGCTCGTAGCGATCGTCATGGCCGCGAGCCTCATCGCCGTGTCCTGGATGGGACTGCAAATCAAAAACCGACGCGCCGCCACCCTGCGGCAGGAGGCGCATGAGAGCGCAATCAGCGCATGCGACTCGGCCGAAGCGACACGCAAGACCGTCCAGTCCGACCTGGACAGGACTGCGGCCAAAGCATCCAAACTGTTGGAGGGCACCGGTCGAGGCCAGGTCGCGGATCCCAAGACGCTTGACGCGTTGGATCGGCTCCTGGACGCAAAGACGACCACCATCAAGGGTTCCTGCGCGCCCGACGCCGCCACATCCGACGTGGACCGGACCACTGCAGCGCTGCGCAGCACGACCAAAGAGCTCAAGACCCGTCTCGCCGATCTCAAGACCGCAACCGAGGCCGTCACCGACAGCAAACTCGACAAGACCGTGGACGACGCGAACACGCTGTACAAGGAGACCGACGGCAAGGTGGCGGACGACAAGACCCGCGCAAGTCTGCTGGACGCCATCAAAAAACGCGACGCGGACGCCATCGCGAAAGCCGTGAAGGCGGTCAACGAATCGAAGACGGCGAAGGAGAAGGCCGACGCGGAGGCGAAGGCCAGGGCCGAACAGGAAGCCGCCGCGGCCGCCGCGCAGCAGGCGCAGGCATCGCAATCCCAGTCGGCTCCACAGCGGCAAACACCCTCGTATTCGGGAGGAATCCAATCCCAAGGAAGTTCCGGATCCGGTTCCGGAACTGTGCGACGCCCGTCTTCGGGAGGCTCGTCGTCCTCCACCAATACGGGCGGAGCCTCGCCGGGATGGTCCGTGCCGGCACCGTCTGATGAGGACTCCGGCTTGCCCGGCAGCGATCCGGGGCTCTGACGGCATTTGTCCACGTTGAAGGTGTAGCTGTTGGGTTTCATGCCGCTGCCTTCCATTCTTTGGAGTGCTTGAGCGTGGATTTCGGTCTGGCGATGGTGGTTCCGGGCCATGCCTTGCGGCTGAGGAACGGGTGCAGTCCTCGCAGGTTGTAGATGCATTTGTCGTTGTCCAATTGCGCGAGCTCGTCTGGCGTGAGGAGTTCGCGGCCGGTGCGCTGGTAGTTGGTGGTGTGGCTGCCGGACACGCCCTTGGAGTCGCTGGTGGTGCGGATGTCGATGGTCTCCTTGCCGAGCAGCTTGCTGAGCCATTCGGTGGTGGACTGCTCGTTGCCGCCGAGGAACAGCACCGAATCACAGTTGCCCACGATGGTCTCCCACGAGTCCTTGTACATCGTCTTGAGCTGGGCGATGGTCTGGAGGATGATGCTGACGCTGACCTTGCGCGAGCGGATTGTGGCGATGAGCTTGTCGAAGTTGGGGATGCGTCCCACGTTGGCGAACTCGTCGAGGAAGCAGTGCAATGGCGTGGCGAGGCATTCGCCGGGGTAGGTGCGGCAGCGGCGGATGATGCTGTCGAACAGGCATTGGTAGAAGATCGCGGCCAAAAAGTTGAATGTCGGGTCCTCGTCGGGCAGGGCGAGGAAGATGGCCGTCTTCCCGTTGGGATGCTTGTATCCGCCCTTGTGCTCGTCCGCGTATCCGCCGATCCGGTCGATACCGAGGTTGTCGTCGGAGAGGATCTCCCGGACCGGGCCGACTGTCAATGGGGCGAGACGCACGCCGAGGCTGATGATGATGCCCTTCTTGGTCTCTCCCGCGCCCTGGGTGAAGGGCCTGTACTGGCGGGCCGCGAACTTCAGGCCCTGGGCGAGACGCCATGCCTCGCGCAGGTCCGGATCGTCGTGGTCCGCGCCATCGCGATTCCATTCGGCGCGGGTCTCCTCATAGATCTCCGTGGCGGTCCGGGCGACGGCGTCGACCTGGCTTTCCTTGGTCTCGTCCTGTTCGCTGGCCTCGAGCAGGTCGCGCATGTCGGCCACGGCGTTGAGGGTCTGGCCGGCGTCGATGTGCAGGCAATCCTTGAGAATGTCGTCGGGTAGGTAGTAGACGAACGCGGTGAGCGCGGTCAGCAGGCTGCGTTCGGATTTGGTCCAGAAGTCGTCGGTCTGGTGCTCCTTGGACGTGGAACCGTTGGTGTTGTCCATGATGTTGGTGACCAGGCGCATGATCGCCACGTCGGGCTTGTCGGGGTCGATGTAGTGCATGGGGTTGAATTTCGTCTCGCTGGTCAGGTCCACCAGGTCGAGTTGTTTGACCGTGTAGCCCATCTTCTCCAGCCTTCCGCCGGTCTTCGCGTAAAGCTCGCCCTTCGGGTCGGTACACGCGTAGTTCATGCTGCCCTTGAGGATGTTGGGGATGACGTGCGTGCCGGTCTTGCCTGAACCGGAGCCGCCGATCACGGCGGTGTTGAGGTTACGTCGCGTGGCCTGCGCGTCGAGGCTCAGGCCCTCGGTGGCCGTCATCTGGAGGTTCTGCCTGGTATCGCCGTCGGTGTATGGGGCCATCTCCCGGCTGGTGGACCAGCGTGCGGACCCGTACTCCTCGCCGTCCCTCCAGTTGCGTCTCATGCTCCACCGGTAGAGGTGGAACAGGCCGACCGCGCACGCGCCGCCCAGTCCGCACAGGAGGCTGGTCCGATCGAATCCCAGGGCGGTCGGATGCTGGAGCATGGTCGTCATGCCATCCATGATCCGTTCCACGCTTTCACCGGCAGCGATGCCGGCCTGAATGCGGGCGGCCGCGAGATCGGCGAGCCAGAATCCCGCGAGGATAGTCAATGTCTTGATGGCGATTCCTCTTATTCGTTCCATGGCTGTTCCTTTTCTATTGTTTTCTTTCGTCGAGGTTTGCTTTGAGTTTGGTTTTGAACCGCTCGTACAGCGTCTTTTTGCTGGTGATCCGCCCTTCGTCCGGGCCTGTTCCGGTCCTGGAGTCGTTCCCGCCGGCCGCTTCCGTTTCCATGCCGGCTGCCGGGGATGGGAGCGGCGTGACGATGGTCATGCCGGCCGGGTCGGCGTCGATGCTGAATGGCCGGCCGCCGGCCATGAGCGTGGACATGAGACGGCCGACGTGACTGTTGATGTCGATCCATTCGCCGGTGCCGGTCTTGTCCGGTCTGATGCCGCTGACGGTGGTCCGTGTCATTGCTCCACGTCCGGCTCGTCGTGGCTGGGGTCGAATGCGAGGCTCGTGGCCTCGATATCGATGCCGGAGCCCTCGTCTCCGGCGGTGCCTTTGACCATGAGGCGAGATCCCTTGTGCGCGTTGTCGTGGATGTTCGCCGAGTGATCCTCGCCGCTGGCATGGATGGTGATCTTCGGCCCGTCGGCGTCGGCCAGTGCCTCGAGCAGCCAGTCGTCCTGTCCTCCGTGCGGCTGCGGATCCCTGATGAGGGTGCTCTCGAACCAGATGACGGGTTCCGGCCGGTCGTTTGCTTCTGTTGTCATGTGTGTCTTCTGTTCCTTCGTGTGGAATGAATGCGGGGCGGCACGGAAGCGCGCCGCCCCGTGGCTGGAGAGGATCTACAGTCTTGGCCCGCGACGCTTCGTCGTGGATTCTGTCTGTGCGGGCGCTTCGCGATCCGGTTCCGGCCGGTCGCGGTCCAGGCTCTGGGCAGGCTGGGGCTCCTTCAGCTGGTCGAGCTGGTGGAGCGTCCACGTGGACAGCTCACTGTCGTATGAGGCGCGGGCGAGGATCTCGTCGCGATTGTCCCAGACGAGCTGGTCGGCCTGCTGCTGGGTGGCGCCCGTCCAGTCGCCCTGCTCGTTGATGCGCATGAGCGGGTCCCATCCGCCCATCTCGCGTTTCTCCGCGATGTCCGCTTCGGTGAGACCGTCGCCGGCGAGCTGGACCGCCTTGTCGGACGGGTAGGTGAGGTAGGCGGCGATGTCGTTCTCGGGGTCGTGAGCGTTGACCTCGCTTACGATGTCGTGGAGGATTCTGACCGCGTCCTGGTTGGGGGAGTCGTATCGTTCCAGGATGTGGCTCGCATGTAGGCAGGACGCCTTGCGGTGCCGCTCGTAGAGTATGGCCGGATCCTCCTCGACCTTCGTCACGAGGTATCCGGCGTCCTCCCTCGCCTTCATCGCCTGGTCACGGTCGAAGGCGGTGCTCAGGTATGCGATGTGCCTGTCGGGGTTTCCGGGCTTCCGCCACCGGTAGGCGTATTCCTCCGGCGGCTGTTGCGCGGCCAGGTGGCTCGTCTTGGATGTCCGGCCGAGGCCTCCCGCGCGTTCCCAGTCCTTCACCGCCTTGGCGAGTCTTCCCTCCGCGTCGGGGTCGGAGGGGTCGATGACGGTGTGTTCGCGGTCGGCCATGTCGTTGTCGTCGTATTGCCATTCCGCTTGTGGGCGGTTGGCATAGGACACCTCGATCCGGCCGGACAGACGGTCCGTGTCCTTCCATGCGGGGTTGTCGTGGAAGTCGATCTGCATGGCCCGTCCGTCCGTGAGCCTTGCCTCGAGGTAGTTGCCCATGGCGTTGCCGCCTTGGGTGATGCCGGTGACGTCGGGATCCTGTTCGAGCAGCCGTCTGACGTTTTCCTGGGTCAATGGCATGTTCTCGCTCCTTTCCTTTTGCGTGGTTTTCTGGTCTCTACCTTCCGTCTCGCGGGGCTCGTCGGGTTTGGACGTCAGTCGTTCGAGTTCGGCCTGTTTTTGCCGGTATTCGTCCTCGTGGGCGAATGGTTCGGCCAGTGTCTCCTGCGCGGCGGCGAGTTCCCTTTCGGCGTCCGCCAGCCGTTCCGTGAGCTTGCCGGGGTCGGTGGCCATGTTCCTGACGAGCCGGTCGAGCTGGCTGACGATGCTGGATGGTCCGGTCAGGTAGGGGCTGGGCATCTCGGTACCGGATTCGTGTTCGTGGACGGCCTTGACGGCCAGGGTGATCCGTCCGCTGGTGGCCGCTCTGTGCGCGATGACGGGCAGGCCGTCGTATTCGGCTAGCGTGTCCCCGTCGTGCGCCTGGTGGGCGGCCCGGTGGAGGAGCCTGCACGCGGTCTGCCGGTCGGCGACCGGCTGGCCGTTGATGGTCATGCCCTCCCATCGTCCGTCCATGCGCGCGGTCTGGTGGATGCCCAGGGCCTTGGACGCGAGCGGCTTGTCGTCGGCCTTCTCGCGGATGGTCCGGCGCAGGAGTTCGACGCGTGGCTGGAGCTGCTGGCCGATGTCTCTGCGGGTGTCGGCCTTCTGCTGCGCCCATGAGGCGCGCAGGAGCTTCAGCTGGTTGATCTCGTTCTCCAGGGTCATGCGGCGTTGGATGCCGGGGTCGCCGGTGGCCAGCGCCTTGATGTTGGCGAGGGTCACCACGTCGGCGTCGAGGTCCGCGGCCTCGCGGGCTGGGCTCTTCGAGCTCATGAGCTGGCTGATGAAACGCTGCTTGCGTTCCACGGTCTGGTAGCTGTACGCGTCGAACGTGCCCTCGGTCACGTACCGGTAGTCGCGCACATGGCCGTACGTGTTGCCTTGGCGTTGGATGCGGCCGAGACGCTGTTCCAGGTCGGCGGGACGCCAGGGGCAGTCGAGGTCGTGGATCGCGGCGAGCCGTTCCTGCACGTTGGTGCCGGTTCCGAGCTTCTGGGTGCTTCCCATCAGCACGCGGATCTCGCCGGAGCGGACCTTGGCGAACAGTCGCTCGCGTTTGGCGGGGTTGTCGCCCGCGTCGTGCACGAACGCTATCTGCTCGGCCGGCACGCCCAGTTGGATGAGCCGGTCCTTGAGGTCCTGGTAGGCGTTCCATCCGCCCGAAGTGGGCGTGCTCGAATCGCAGAAGACGAGCTGCGTGCCCAGGCGTGGGGTCTCCTCATGCCATATCCGGGCGACGTTCTCGGCGCATGCCTGGATCTTGCCGTTCTCCAACGGCCGGTCGTTCTCGTGGCCTTTGAGGAGCTTGGGGTCGAGGGCGATCTTGCGTCCGTCGCCCGTGATCCGCAGGAGGTTGTCGATCTCCGGCGGCACGTCGCCGTCGCGTACGCGGTCGGCCCTGTCGGACAGTTCCTCCATCTCCTCCTTCTGCCGGTCGGTGATCGGCACGGGCACGGGCACCTGCTCCAGTTCAGGCAGCGGCAGCTGGATGTCGTCGTTGGTGATCATGTCGGTGAACTGCTTCACCGCGTTCATCAGTTCGGGCAGGTTCTGGAACCGCGCGAACCGCTGCTTGACCTGGAAGCCGTTGCCTTCGGGCTTCAATTCCACGGTGGGCACGACCTGGCCGTAGGCGCCCGCCCATGCGGCGAACGTGTCCAGCCCCTGCGCCTTGAGGGTTCCGGGCGCGAGGTAGCGCTGCATGTTGTACAGCTCGCTCATGCTGTTGGATACCGGCGTGCCGGTCATGAACGCGATGTTGCCTCCGTGCCCGGCCTCGCGCAGCCATTCGCATTTGTCGAGCAGGTCCTCGCATTTCGCGGCGGACGACAGCTGCATGCCCAGGTCCGCGGAGGCGACGGGTACGCCGAGGTTCTTGAAGTGGTGGGCCTCGTCGACGATGAGCATGTCCACGCCCAGCGACTCGAACTCGATGCCCGCCAATGCCTTGTCGTCGCGTGACTCCTTGCCGTCGCGCAGCCTGTTCATGGCGGTCTCGGCGCTTTTGCGCGCGGCCTCCAGCCGTTTGACGGTCGGGTCCTTGTCGCCCCTGGCCTGGGCGGCTGCCTTGACGGCCAGGGTGAATTCTTCGACGCGGGCGCGCATGTTTCTCAGCCGGCGTTCCTTGCTGACATGCAGCTGGCTGAACCGGCTTTCCGGCACGACCACCGCGTCCCAGTCGCCGGTGGCGACCCGTCCCCAGAATCGGCGCACCGATTCCGGGTTGCGTTGCGCGTCCTTGTCCATGACGAGGATTCGGCTGGCCGGATACAGCCTGAGCACGCCGCCGGCCCACTGGCTCACGAGGTGGTTCGGGACCACGAGCATCGGCTTGGACGCCTTGCCAAGGCGTCTCGCCTCGTGGGAGAGGGCGACGCCCTCGAACGTCTTGCCGGCTCCGACGACGTGGGCGATGAGGGTGCCCTCGTCGCTGCGCAGGGCGCGGGCCACCGCGTCTTTCTGGTGTGGACGTAGGGCGACGCCGTGGGCGGTGCCGGGCGTGGTCAGGTAGGATCCGTCGACGTGGCGGGGCCGCAGGCTGTTGAATCTGTGGTTGTACAGGGCGGTGAGCCTTTGCGCGCGGGCGGGGTCCTTGAACACCCATTGGTTCCACGTGTCGCGGATCGCGTTGGCCTTCTCGATGGCGGCCATCGTGGCCTTCTGGTCCTTGACTCGTTTGGGCTTGCCGGCCGCCGTGGTCTCCGTGGGGGAGTCCTTGGTGACGGTGATCTGCGCGTTGTTCAGGCATGCTTCCAGCAGTTGGAACGGGTTGCGGTCCTCGGTGCCGTACATCTTCGCGGCCTTGTAGTCGATGTCGCTGCCGCCGGAGTAGCCGACGCGCCATTGTCCGAGCTGGGGGATCCAGTCGACCGAGTACTGGGCGAGCTTGCCGGGCGTGAGTCCGTGGCCCCGCACGTTGAACGTCTCCATCATGAAGTCGTGGATGTCCTTGGCGGGGATCCATGGGGCTCCCAGCGGCGCCTTGATCTGTTCGGTCTCCAATGGGGTGGGCTGCACGCGTTCCAGCAGGTCGGCCACGTGTTCGAGCCGTTCCGCGTCTGCCTGGTCGGCGTGCGCGGCCTTGGCGTGCTCCGGCCGCTCCCGCCATTGTCCGAGCTGCTCCTCGCGGCGCGCTCGGAACTTCTGGTAGTCGTCGGGGCGTGCATCGATGGTGCGGGGCGGCGTGCTGTAGGCGTCGTGCGACGCCCCTTGGCGCGGGCCGGGCAGTTCGCGGGCGATGCCCCAGATCCATTCGCTGACCGACATGTCGGTGGCGAGCCGTTCGGCGAGTCGCATGGGGTCGTCGGTGCCGGGCATGAGCTGGCGCGCCATAGCGCCGATGGTCGTGTCCGTCCATATCGTGCTGCCGTGCTCGTCGTGGGCTGAATAGCTCTCGAACAGGTTGGAGAGGATCGCGGTCTTGTCGGCGGTTTCGAGCCGGTCAGTGTGGGCGATCTTGTGGACGAACAGGGCGAGGTCCCTGACGGGCATGCGCCGGTCGGCGAAGGTCGGTGCGTAGTCCTGTGGCGCGTCGCCGTCGCGCCATGTCCAGCACAATGCGTCCCACAGTGGGCTGGTGCCGTGCGATTGGTGCCATGCCGGTGCGTGC
Source organism: Bifidobacterium catenulatum PV20-2 (assembly GCF_000800455.1). Classification (NCBI taxonomy): domain Bacteria; kingdom Bacillati; phylum Actinomycetota; class Actinomycetes; order Bifidobacteriales; family Bifidobacteriaceae; genus Bifidobacterium; species Bifidobacterium catenulatum. Next base: position 1,477,890 of record NZ_CP007456.1, on the reverse strand, counting down.
CACGGTTTCCGCTCTCCGATGTCGGATCGTTCGAGGGTGACGCGCGCATGGCTCTCGGGAAGTTCCTCCACAGCCCGCCAGGCGAGGGCGAGGACGAGTTCCGGGTTGCGGTTCCAGCCCATGGTCCATCCGTGTCGTCCGTCGTTGATGCGTTCGATGACCGGTGCCGGATCCCTGTAGGATTCGGCGGCATATGGGTCCGTGAGGCTGCGCCACACGTCCGTTCCCGCGGTGTCGATCCATTCGCGCGCCTGCTCCATGGCGGGCATGTCCTCCGGCGTCGCGTAGGTGGATGCCGCGAACTGTGTCATGGCCTCGGTGCCGGCACGGTGTCTCAGGTGTTCGGCCATGGCCGTGACGTGGTCGAGTTTCGTTCCCACGTCGCCGGTGAGATAGTCCTCGGCGGGCATGACGTCGCCGGTGTCGGGGCTGCGTATGATCCGATCGCCCAGGCCCGCCTCGGCCTCCTCGACGGTGGTGTCGGCCAGGCGTGCTATGAGTTCCAGATCGACCCTGCCATCGCGGTCGAGGCTGATGTTCAGCGCGTCGTCCAGACTGTCGGCATGGGCAGGCATGGGCGGCACGGGGCTGATGGTCCGTTGCGAGAGGCATTTCGCCTTGCCGACGAACCTTCCTTTTTCATCCGTCTCCTCCAATGCCATGACGAGATGGCAGCCGGATTCCTCGCCGCTGTAGGCGCGCTGGTTGGCGCGGTCGCACAGTCGTCCGAACTCGCCCGTGAACCGGTCGTACGCCCGGTCGAGTTCGGCACGCTTGGCTTCCACGCCCGGGTCGTCGACGCGGGCGGGGTCGAGTTCGAGCCGTTGGAGTTCTCGCGCCAGGTCTCGCAGGCGGATCATGCCGCGCAGGCGCCGCGCCTCGTCGCCCTGGCCGTGGGCGATCTCGGTGACGGTGATTCCGTCGCCGTACCAGACCACTCCGCGCTGGTCGACGGAGTATTCGAACGGTGCCACGTGGTCCGGCCGGACCACGATCTCCGCGCGGGCCACGGGTCCCGTCGTTTCCGGCGTTAATGGTCCGGCCTGAGAGATTTGCATTTGCGATGAGAGCAGGCCGTGGAGTCGTTCGCCGACCTGTTCCGCGTCACCCTGGAAGACGACGTCGAAATCGCCGCCGAACCGTCCGATCACCGGTCTGATGTCTCCCACCGCGTGTGCTGGCATGTCGTCGGCGACCGCCTGGTTGACGTTGACGGTCACGTCCTGGTATCCGGGCACGGCGATCGGTGCGGAGTGGATCCATGCCTCGTCGGGCGTGCGGTCGAGCGTCCGTTCGCGCTTGCGCAGCACGAGCACGTCGGTGACGGCCTCGGTGCCGGCCTGGCGTGCGAACGTCGAGGACGGCAGGCGCACCACGCCGACGAGCTCGGCCTTCCTCGCGAGGTCGGCGCGCATGGTCTCGGAGCGTTTGTCGAGCGTGTACCTGCTGGTCAGCAGCATCGCGACGCCGCCGGGGCGCAGCGCGTCCACCGAGCGTTCGATGAAGTAGTCGTGCAGGGGGAGGCGGGATGTGCCGCCGTCCATGGTCCGGTAGTCGAGGCTGATGTCGCCCGAATAGGGCACGTTGCCGATGGCGAGGTCGAATCCCGGGTGGATGGTGCAGTCCGCGAGGTCCGCGTTGAGGATCGTGGCGTCCGGGTTCAGCGCGGCCGCGATGCGCGCGCTGACCGGATCGAGTTCCACGCCCGACACGTGCGCCTTGATGTTTTCGGGGATGCCGGCCATGAAATTGCCCGTGCCGCACCCGGGCTCCAGCACCTGGATGGGCGCGGACCCGATATCGAGCGCGTCCCACATGGCCTTGACCACGGGGCCGGGCGTGTAGTAGGCGGTCAGTGTGGAGGCGCGCGCCTGCGCGTACTCGTCGTCGTCGAGCAGTTCGCGGATCTCGGCGGCCAGGGCGGCCCATTCGGGCTTGTCGGAGAACGCGTCCGCGCATCCGCCCCATCCCGAGTATCCGCGCAGCGTGTCCGTCTGCTCCGTGGAGGGCGGCTCGTCGCCGTTCCCATCGAGCGCTTTGAGCGTCCGGATGGCGGCGATGTTCGCTTCGGCGCGTTCGCGGGGCGAACGCGCGCGTTGCGAGTCGAGGGATGCTAGAAGCTTTCCACGATCTCGTGGATCGCCATGCTCATCGACTCCGCCTGCGCCTCGTTCATCCCGTTGAGCCGGTCCAGGTCGGTCATCTGCGGTGCCGCCTTCAGACAGTCCGTCCGGTTGAGCAGGTGCCTGGACTCCATCAGCCGGTCCATGATCTGCGCCTGGCGTTCCCTCGTGCGTCTCTCGATGTCCCGCAGATGCTCCTCGAGCACGTTGGCCATCATCATCTCCCTGAACCGCTGCGGATGGTTGTCCATCAGCCAGTTGATGCGCATGTTCTGGATTCCGTGCAGGCTGTTGCGGGTGAACACCTTGTACGGCACCGCCCACTTGTTGAACAGTTCCGGATGCGCCGCCCGGCGCTGCTCCATCGCCTTGAGGTGCCGCTCGTAGAGCGCCTTGAGCTGCGGGTCGGTCCATGTCATCTCGTCCATCATTGTTCCTTTCTTCGATATTGTTTTCCGTGCCGGAGGATTGTGTGAAACGTTTTACCACAGGTTGCGGCGTGGTTTCGCCGGGCGTGGCGGCGCCGACGCCGAGCTTGTTCTCGGCGGCGATCCGCGCGTCCCGCCGGCCGAGTCCACGGAGCCGGTTCTCCCGGTATTCGGCCGCCACGGCGGCTATCGTCTCGTCGTCCGCGCCGCGTGCGCGGAGTCGTTGCACCGCGACGTGGCCCACCGTTATCTCGTATCCGTGCGCCTGTTCCGCCGTCCTGTCGGCCTGCCGCTGCTCCTCCTCGAGAAGGCCGAACAGGTCCAGCTGCTCGTATTCGGCCGAGGCCGTCCGCTTCGCGTATAGGCGTTTTCTCACCATGGTTCTCTCCTTTCTTATAGGGTTTTCCGCTGCCCGCGGTTCTGGTCGAGGCCGGGTGCGGGCATGGCTGTGTTGAGTCCGTCGAGGTTCTCCCTGAGCCTGGTCCGGAACCGGTCAAGCGTTGACTTCAGGTCCGTGTGCCGTCGTTCCGGTTTGTCGTGCCGCGTCGTCTCCGGTGATTCGGCTTTCGTCTCCGTGACGGCGGCCAGGGCCGGCGAGCCGGCTTCGTCGTGGTCCCGTCCCTGTTCCGTCGACGTGGTCGGCTCCGTTTTCCGTGGCGTGTCCGTCGCCTCCGCGTCCTGTTCGACGGTTGGCCGGCTCGCCGTTTTGTCTCTGTCCTGCGTCGGTTCCTGTGTGCCGGCGAGTTCCTGGATGAGCAGTCCGGCGGCCTGGCGGCGTTGGCGGTTGGTCCACCGTCCTTCGTCCGTTTCGGCGGTCCGGTCGACGAGTCGGCGCGCCCATTTCATTGCGACGGCCGGCTTGTACGTGCCAGCGCGCTGGTATTCCGTGAACCGGCCCTGCATGCGGCTGATTTGCGGCCAGGATTCCTCCACGGTTTTCGAGGCGAGTTCCACCGATGCCGTGTCGAGCGTCTCCTCGGCGTCACGGTTGCGTTTCTGCGCGTCGATGATCGCCTGGACGAGCGTCTGCGGGTCGACCTGTACGGTGCGGCGTTCCGTGCCGCGGCCGGTGAACAGTTCGACCGGGGTGTCTGGTTTGAATCTGAGGTTGACGGCCCGTCCCTCGTTCTTCTGCTTTTGGTTCTTTCCGCTCATGAACATGTCGGTGGCCCAGCCGGTCAGGTCCTGTCCGTCGATGGCGGTGCCGCGGGGGAGTCCGACGATCATCTTCGGCCAGTCGCGTCCGTCCTTCGCGCGCAATATATAGGTGTGCGCGAGCCTGTTCGCCACCCACGCGTTCGGCCAGACCTGTTTTGTCGTCGCGGCCGTCCGAGCCGGTGTCCGTGTCGCGGCGGCGGGATCGGTGGCCTGCGCTGGTTGTTCCTGTTGGGGGAGCGCTGGCGTCGGTGAGATGGGTCGGCCCTGGAGGATGGCCATGGCGGCCTGGTCGGTGAACTCGTCCCAGTCCGGGGCGCGTCGACCGTCGTTCAGGTTCAGCAGTGGCTTCTGCTCCAGTCCCGGTTTGAGCAGTCCGCTGCGCATGACGCGGCCGGTCATGCCCTGGGCGACGGATCCGCCGTCGCGTTCGCGCCAGTACTGGTATTCGTCCCGGTAGACGCGGCTTTGGGTGAGCAGTTCGCCGTCGCTCATGGTCTTGGCGGGGAAGGACTCGCTCATGTCCTCGCTGTGGCTGATGGTCGTGACCTGCATGCTCAGGTCGTCGTATTGCAGGTGCTTGAAGCTCATCGCGTCGAACAGCCCCTGCTGGTTCCGATGCCAGGAGAAGACCATGAGGTCGTATCCGTTGTCCTCCAGGAAGAACACGCAGGGGCGCGGCTCGTGCTCGACCGCGTTCTGCATGAGGCTGGCCTGGAGCAGGTCGGGGTCGAGCCGGCCCGCCGCGGACGCGGCCACGGCGAGGCTGTCGCTCCACCCCATCGGGAGCGGCCGGCCGGTCGTCGGATCCGTCATGCGGTACTCGCCCGGCGTGGCCACGGTGTCCCACCGGTCGGGATGACGGTGGTTCCATTGTTCGATGCCCGCGAGCATCGCGTCCATCGGGCTCTGTCCGTCCGTCGGTCTGATGACGAAGGATTCGGTGGCGCGGGTCGCGTCGCCGGCGATCGTGTTCCGGTGAACGATGGTGTCGCCGGCGTCGTAGATCATGCCCACCGAATCCTCGCCGGCCGTCCTCGCCGTGCCGGCCGTCCAGATCGTGTCGCCGGACAAGGCCCACATGGACACGGGCCATGGGGTCGGGTCGTTGGTCCCGTTGATGGTGTCCTGGAAGATCGCGGCGCGTTTCGTTGCCTGTTCCTGTTGGTTCATTGTGGTTTCCTTTCAGCGGCCCTTGCGGGGCGTGCGGTCCCTGTTCTGGGTGGGTGGCATGTGGTTCTTCTGCTCGGCGAGGTTCTCGTTGAGCCGGGTCTTGAACCGTTCAAGCAGTGCCTTCTTCGACCGGATCGGCTTCCGCTCCTCGGCCGGCCTGGGATTATCTGCTCTGGCCTGTGTCTGCTGTTTCTCGGCCTGCGCCCGGGCCTCGTCCGGCGTGGGTTCCGGTTGGTTTTCCGGCTCCGTTGCCGGCGTCTCCCGGCTTGGCTCGGGCGTCTGCGCACGGTTCTGCTCCTGGGTTTGCGCGCCCTGCCCGTAGTCGTCGCGCAGGATGGTGTCGAGCTCGTCGCGCAGGCTCGGGTCGGCGGCGGACTTGCCGATGATCCGGTCCGCGAAATCGCGGCCGGTCTGCTCGTTCCATGCCGTGTCGCCCATGAGCTTGTCCCACGAGAGTTCGGGATGTCGGGCGGCGAGGCTGTTCGCGGCCATCTCCATGACCTCCGGATCCACGAAGTCCCAGGCGATGCGCTGGGGCGGCATGGGCTTCGCCTCCGGTTCGACGGGCGTCTCCCGTGCCGGGGTCTCCGGTTCGCTGCGGGTCTGTTCCGTCGTCCGTTCCTGCTGTTCCGTCTGCTCGACGGTGAAGTCTTCGTCGGCGATGTCCAGGCCCATGTTCTTGAAAGCGCGTTGCACGGCGTGGCGGACGTGGTCCTCGTCCCTGCCGGCGAAGTGCAGGATGAACTGGCCCCGGTCGGTGCGTTCGAGGTGGTAGTCGATGCCGGCTTGCTTGAGGCTGTGCTGCACCTCGCGCATGGTCGAGTCGTCGAGTTGCAGCTCGTGCAGGTCGCCGTCCTTCTTCCTTTGCAATCGTTTCTCGGACATCTCGCCGCTGTCGATCCCGTCTTTCACGGCCGCGCCCGCGGCGTGCACGCCGGTCTTTGCGAGTTTCATGCCGGAGCGGAGCATCGCCATGGCCACGCCCTTGGGGATTCTGAGCATGAGTCTCGCCCCTCCGGTGATGATGCTTTGGACGGCGTTCTGGATCTTTTCCTCAGCCTGTTCCTCGATTGGCATTGTTGTTTCCTTTCTGTTGTCGGTTGGTGTTTTCCCGGACGGTTCAGATGGGCCGTCCACGCTTGTGCCGCTGCTGTTCGCGTTGCTCGGTTTCCGTTTGCTCGCGGTCGCGGGTCGTGTGGATTTCGCGTTCGATGGCGGACAGCTCGTCCTCGTACCGGTCGCACAGGGCCTCGCGGCGTTCCATCTCGCCGCGCGTCTCGGCCTCGAGGTCAGGGTCTTCCTGTTGGATCGCGTCGTGCAACGCGATGACGGCGGCCTGGAGTTCGTCGTGCGATTCGCGGACCTTCCCGCGCAGCAGCCTGAGTCCCTTGGCGCTGTCGCCGCCCGCGAGGCGGGTCCATCGGATCGCCGCGTTCAGCGCCTTCGCCTCGCCGGCGAGGCGGTCGAGGCGTCTTGCCTGCGCCTGGTAGTAGCGCTGCTGGGCGGGGCTGACCCCGTATCTGAGGGGCAGCCGTTCGGGCGTGGTCTGCGGTTCGAGCCGGCTCGTCGGCTCGCCGAACCACTGGTAGAGGCCGGGCGTCGGGGTCTTGCCGGCGTACCGGTTGGACGGGTCGAGGATGATCTGGTCGCGGTCGCGGGGCAGGAACGCGCGCAGCGTGGAGCCGCCGTCGTCCACGAGACGCTTCGCGTCGAACGTGATCTTCTTCTTCCGGTGGGTGCCTGGCAGCCACACGGTGATCGTCTTCCTGGTCTGTTTGGCGACGAGTCTGCGGTTGAATGTGATGGGGATGACGGGCGTGTGCGCGAGTCCGGCCATGATGTTCGTCATGTCGTATGCCTGGCCGAGTTTCTCGTCGCGGATCTTGAAGCCGGTGTCCTTGAGCGTGTATGTGAGGTGCCGGCCACGGACCTCGACACCGACGCCTCGGATGTCGAGCATGTCCTTCCAGTCCTCGAAGTTCTCCGCCGTGGACGAGGTCAGGTCGATCAGCATGCGGATCCGGTCCTTGACGCCCATGCCCTTTGCGGCCGCGTAGATCTCCTCCATCGACATGCCGTACCGGCGCTCCAACGGCTCCCCGCCCGAGGCCTTCCGCGTCTTCGTCGCCGGTTCGTTCGCGCTCCGCACGGATGCTTCATCGTCGCGTTCGGGATCGCGCGCCGGCGACGTTCCGTCGTCGCCTTCGGCTGTCGTACCGTCCCGCATCTTGCGCGTCTGTTCCTCCACGACGGGGTTGAACACGACGCTCAGCCCCTCGCGGCGGCATATCTCGTCGCTGACCGCGCGCCACTGGTCGATGATGTCCTTGGGCAGCTCGGCCTTCAGATGCTTCCCGTACCGGGAGGCGGCGCACACCATGATGTGGTCGTGCAGGTGGTGCCGGTCGGTGTGCGTGGCGACCACGAACTTGTATTCGCCGCCGGTGATCCGGCGCGCGAATTCCACGCCGAGCTCGTGCACCTGCTCGGGCGTTACGGGGTCCTTGGGACTGAAGCTGAGCTTGATGTGGTAGGCCAGACGGCTGTCCTTCCGGATGCCTTTCGGCGACCTGCGGTTGTCGTCGAGCATGCCTTCGGCCAGCGCGTCGTAGTCCGTCCTGGTCCGCTCGTAGTTGGAACTGACCAGTCTTCCTCCATCGGTCTTGGCGGGCTTGATGATGTACGCCATCGCCCCGTTGGGCCCGCCGAGATTCGATTTCACGGGCCTGCCGAGCTTGACCACCGCCATGCTCACACGTCCTGCTCGGCTTCGCGCCTGTCGGCGAACAGGTCGCCGAGCAGACGCTCGATGCGGTCGAACGACGCGCGGATCTCCTCCACCTGAGCGGGCGTGATGTGCTCGTTCGCATTGGCCCAGTGGGCTATCTGGTTGACGTTCACGCCGATGTGGTCGATCTCGCGCGCGATCGGCTCGGGGTCCGTCAGCGGCCTGATCTCGGTGACGTGGATGCGCCGTTCGGACAGCATCCTGCGGGCATAGGAGCTGAACGAACGGTGCTCCGGCGCGTACCTGGTCAGCTCCTCATACAGCTTCCGCACCTGCTCCCACTCGTCCTGAGTGAACGTGATTCGCTTGCAGATGTTCCGATCTCTGCCTGCTGCCCAGCTCATTCCGCACCTCTCTTGGAGGTGTGGAGTTGGGTTTTCGGGGATGCCGCGTGAGCGGTCTGGAGGCTCTGCCGACTATGGGGTACGGGTCTTCCCGGCAAGCCGATTCGCACCGCGAATCGAGTGATTGTAGCTACAATCACGTCGCTTGCTACTCCCATATCAATTTCATTGATTGGGAGCGATTTCGCACGGCATGATTGCGGAATGCCGTGAAGGATGATCGCGTTCACTCCTCGCTCCTTTCACTCATGGCCTTGAGGGGAAGGCCGGTGTCTTACGCCAATCGTCCCTCGTGGAAACGGCGATGGGTTTGGACACTTGGAGCGCGGGAAATGAAAAGGCCTCGCGAAAAAACGCGGGGTCGGCGGCGCGTCATGTCCGTCATGCATGCGGACATGAAAAAGCCCCGGCCGTCTTGGTGACGGTCGGGGCAGGGGTGCGTGGGCTCCTAGATGATTTGCATGTCGGAGCGGACGCGTTCCGCGGCGATGTCGATGTCCCCGGGCCATGAGGGCACGCCGAACGTGAGTCGCACGCGGTCGAACGTCTGCGTGTCCTTGAGCGGTTTGAACATGCCGCGTTCGACGTATCGGGACATGTCGAAGATTCCGGTCGCCCCGTCGGAACAGGTGACCTTGAGCTTGTAGCCGGGCATGGGTTCGCATTGGGTCACTTTGATTGAATAGTCGATGGTCATGTCCGTCGCCTCCTTGTCAGCGTAGCGGGTCGATTCTGAATGGATGCTCGAGGTTGAAGGCCAGATCCCAGTCGGCTTCCAGCTCTTCGGCATGCAGCAACACCCATGCCTCGACCAGTTTGCGCTGCTTGCGCGGGAAGTCTCCCTTGAATAGGTTGCCATCGAAGGTGAAGGACGCTTCGTGTCCTTGATATCTGGCGTGGATGTGCGGCGGAACATGATCGTCCGCGTTCATGGTGATGATGATTCCGAAGAACATGCTGATGACCGGCATGTCCGCCTCCTTGCTTTCGTTGTCTTCCATTCTAGGATATTTATCTTTTGACCGGATAGTCAAGCGAAAGCGCTAGCGGTGGTAGCGGGTTCCGTCATGAGAACGCGTCGAAACCTCCGGTTTCGCTGCGTGGGAGTTGACGGGTTGTCAGCCGGCCGGCCAAAAGAAAATCCTCGGGATGCGCGCGGCACCGGTGCCGAACTCCGTTTCCCGTCAGCGAGCCGTGCCCTCCGTGCCACGTGGCCCGCTCCTGTTCGTCCCACCATGCCGCGTCGTCCCAATGCGCGTCGGCCTCGTCGTATCCGACGTTGCCGTTCGCCAGAGTCGCGTACCGGTCTAAGTCGATGCCCGCCGGGCATATGGCCTCCATCTGTTCGGCGGTCGCATAGTAGATGCTGCCCAGATGGTAGGCCTCCCGTCCGGGCTCCAGGCCGTGCGCGGCGAAGTTGGTCCGCGTCGTCCCGGCGAGCTCGTCGTGCTTGGTCCGGAACCATTCCATGGCCCTGCCCTTCTCCTTCATGTCCGCGTCTCCTTTCATTCGAACGGTTCGTCGGTGAACCACCAGTCCCTGATGACGAGCATCCAGTCGTTCCTTTCGAGCAGTGGGTCGAGGTCGTCGGGCGTGACGATGCCACCCGCGTGGTTGACCCATGCGCTCTTCTCGATGCTGCATGGCGGCCATCCGCCGTCGTCGCCCCTGACGGCGTAGCAGTGCCATCCGTCGGGGATGTCGTGCGTGTGGAGACGCACGTCGCTCCACATCGCGTCGACGCGTCCCTCGTCGGTCTCGAAGACGACGTGCTGCAATTCCATCGGTTCCATCTGCATGGTTCCACTCCTTGATGTCTTGCCGGCCTTTCCGTTTTCCTTTCGCCGGACATGGGGCAGCCTCGCAACACCGCCGCGCGATGGAGGACGCGTGGGCCGTGCCCGCTTCGGGATAATCGGGCGAAGCCCTCCCGGAGCGAGGCATGGAACATGCAGGTCCGAAGACGCGGGTGCGGGGTTGCGATGATGAACCATGGCCGGCCGACCGTTCCCTTCCAGGCGCCAACGCCTGGAAATCCCGGAAGGGTCGGCGATGATCGCGCGCGGCCCCCGAGGGCCACGCTCCGTTTCCGGCGAAGCTAGGATCACACGCGTGTGATCCTTGGCGGAGCCCGACTGTCCAAACCGGTGCGCATCCGATCGCGCGAACATGGTTCCAGCCGGATCGAAACCGGGAACCGATGAAAACAAGACTGGAAAGGAACACGACATGGCATCCGATTACGTGGACGACTTCCTGCGCGACGAACGCGAGTCGTTCAAACGCAAGGAGACGGCGGCGAAGAAGTTCGACAACCGCCTCGACAACTTCCGCAAAAGCGCGCAGGCGCTGCGCGACGCGGCGAGGCAATTCGAGGAGGCGTTCCCCGGCATGAGCCGGACGATGATCGCGGACAAGCTGGCGATGACCGGAACGGAGAAGAACATCGCGTTCGATGCTAAGGGCGAGCTCGTCGCCGCGCCGGCCGGAAGGAAAACCCCGCCCGCCGAACCCGAACCGGAAACCGTCGCCGAATCGGATCCGGAGACGACCGGATCCGACGTCCAGGCCGCGGACGACGAGACCGCCCGCAGGAGCCCGCAGCCGAACCCGACACCTCGGACGACGGACGGCCCGCATGGGCGTCCGGCAACTACTGATGATCGGACGTGATGCGAGATGCGACTGATCATCGCCGAGAAGCATTCGGTCGGCCAGGCGATCGCCCAGGCGGTCGGCGGTCACGCGGAAAAACACGACGGCTACATCCAGGTCGGCGCCGACCTGGTCACCTGGGCGCAAGGACACCTCGTCGACCTGGCCGCGCCCGACGAATACAAGAATCACGATTGGGGAAAGTGGAGCCTCGACACGCTGCCCATCGACCCGACACCCGACTGGCAATGGAAGGTCAGCCGGGACAAGGGCGCAGACCGCCAGTACAAGGTCGTAACGGGACTGATGCGCCGCGACGATATCGACATGCTTGTCGACGCGTGCGATCCCGACCGCGAGGGCGAGGCCATCTTCCGCAGGATCGTGGCGCATGTAGGAGTCTCCAAGCCGATGCGACGCCTGTGGGTCGCGAGCCTGGAGGAGGACGCCATCCGCGACGCCCTCGCGTCCATGAAGGACGAGACGGAATACCAGGGGCTCGCCGATTCGGCGATGATCCGCGCGAAGGCCGACTGGCTGATCGGGATGAACGCGTCGCGCGCCTATTCGCTCGTCTACAACGCGAGGTTCACAGTCGGCCGCGTGCAGACGCCCACGCTCGCCATGATCGTGGACCGCGACAGGGACATTACCGGCCACGTGGCCCGACCGTACTGGAAGGTCGTCGCCCCGATGGGCGGATGGAAGCTGGCCGGCGAACGCCTGGACAAGCGGGAGGACGCCGAGACGCTGCTGCGGATCGTCAACTCGGACGACTTCACCTTCAAGATCCTCAAGGCCGACCGCAAACAGCAGCACGACGCGCCGCCCCGCCTGTACGACCTGACCGGATTGCAGAAGGACATGAGCCGGCTGCACGGCCTGACCGCCGCCCGCACCCTGGCCGCCTTGCAATCCCTGTATGAGAAAAGACTGGCGACGTATCCGCGCACCGACTCGCAGTACATCACGCACGACGACCTGGACACGCTACGCGGCCTCACCGAAGGCGACCGCCTCGTTACCGGCTTCATCGAACCGTCCGCGAAACCGGAACGTCCGCGTCTCGAACTGACCGTGGACGACACGAAGGTCGCCGGACACACCGCCATCCTTCCCACCATGCAGGCCGGCAAGGCGACGCTCGACGAACTCGGCGACGACGAACGCCTCGTATTGATTCGCGTGGCGCGTCGCATGTGGGAGGCCGTGGGCGACGACTACGTGCACGACGTGACGAACGTCGTCGCGGACATCGACCCCGCCTGGGGCGAACGGCACCCGACGGACGGCACGACGCTCGACGAATCGCAGACCAGGTTCGCCAGCCGGTCAGACCAGCCCGTCTCCCTCGGCTGGCATGCCATCGAACATGACGGGCCGCAGGAGGAACACGACAATGACGAGGCTGCGGGCAACATCATCCCCGCGAACCTCGTCGTCGGGGTCTCCATCGCGCCCGTTCCGCAATGCGGTGCGACATTGTCCGAGGGAAAGACGAAGCCGCCGAAGCCGTTCAGCGAGGCGACGCTGCTCGCCGCGATGGAACACGCCAGCCGATGGGTGGAGGACAAGGAGCTCAAGGCCGCATTGGACGACGACGAATCCCATTCCGGAGGCATCGGCACCCCGGCCACCAGGGCCGACGTGATCGAGAAACTGATCCGCACCGGATACGTGGAACGCAAGGGCAAGCAGCTGCGCTCCACCAAACAGGGACAGTCCCTGATCGACGTGGTTTCACCGAGGCTCAAGGACGTGGCGTTGACCGCCGACATGGAACGGCAGCTTTCGGAAGTCGAACACAATCATGCCGATCCTGCGCAGGTCGAAACGGAATTCCGTGGTCTCGCGGCGGGCATCCCGGCCGACGCACAGGGCACTGTGCGGCAGGACCATGTGCAGACGAGGACGCGGAGCACGGAATCGTTCGGCGACTGCCCACGCTGCGGCAAACCCGTCATCAAAACGGGCAAGGTGTTCCAATGCTCCACCAACCGACGCGAGAAACAGCCCGACGGCACATGGAAGACCACGGAAGGATGCGGCTGGCGCGCCTGGACGACCATCGCAGGCAAGACCGTCACCGACTCCGCCATGCGCAGGCTGCTCGCCGGACAGAAGATCAGCCTGAAGGGCTTCACCTCAAGGAAGGGCGGCAAGTTCGACGCCACGCTCCTCATCGACAAGGACAAGGGCGTCGCATTCGACTTCGGCAAATAAAGAAAGGAAATGCTCGACCGGCTCGTCAGGCCGACGACAATTCGCAGGAACCGAACGAGTGGACGAAACACGGCGCACGCGCCCGCGTTCCATGAAACGCCGGATCCGACCTGCCGAAACCAGATTATACTAAAGGTATAATCACGGTTCGCGCAGGCGGGCCCGGCGTTTTCTGTATCCGGGAGGAGTCATGACGGAAGAGGATTGGAGCGAGGCGAAGGCGTGGGCACGGGCGACACGTGAACGTATCGGCATGACCCAGCACGACGCGGCCGTGCTCACGCACCTCACCGTGGACATGGTCAAGAAATACGAGTCGGAGAAATACCGGCTCCAGCCCTCTGAGAAAATGAAGGCCATGCTCGAATACTATCTCGCCGAGCACAGGCGAGCCGTGGCGGCCATCGTGGAACGGCATAGGGGAGAGGAGAAGGCCGTGCTCTCGTTCTCCCGCGTCTCCGACCTGCCCGAGGGGCTGCCCGATTGGGTCAGGGCCGAGGAGTCCGTGAAGCGCCGCGACGCGGCCGTGCGCGAGGCCGCCGCGCTGCTCGAGGCGGAAGGCGTGGCCGTCACCTACACCTACATGCCCGACGAAACGGAATAGAAGAGAGAAGGAAGGCTGATCATGTTTGGACTCTATATGCTCGCGATATACCTGGGTGTCGCCATCATCGTCGTGGGCGTCGTCGCCCTGCTTGTCATCGTCGCGTTGGCGGTGGGGTTGGTCACGCATCCCATCCGCACGCTCGCGCTGGTGTTCCACAAGCTCTCCGCGCTGGCCGCCGGCCTGGCATTGATCCTCGCATTGATCTCCTGGTTCTGGACCGATCACGCCAAGCCGGACTTCATCCCGTGCTTCTGGGGATCCATCGGCGTGATCGTCGGTTCCATAATCATCCGTGCCCTGGCCGAATGGGTGCTCGAACGGCCAACCAGGGCCGAACGTCGCGCCATGGAACGGGCTGCCGCGCAGATCCCCGGTGAAACGACTATGTAGCGACTGCGATAATGGACTGTGCAACCGGAACACGAAAAGAGGATCATCGATGGCCAATCCCGAACTATCGCGGCGCATCCGCGCCCTTCCCGACGAACTGAACGGCCTTGAGAGCGAACAGGGAACCGCTGAACGTCTGCGGCGGATCGATGCATTGAAGGACCGGGCCCACGCGCTGGAGCCGTTGGATGGCGTCGAGGACATGGCGCTGGCGGATTACGATCGCGACTGGCTGGTGCGCTACACCTACAACTCGAACGCCATCGAGGGATCCACGCTGACCTTGGAGGACACGTCGCTGGTGCTGGAAGGCGAGTTCGTTCCCTCGGACTCGCCGGCCAGATACGTGTTCGCGGCGCGTGGTGTCGCGGATGGCATGGCCTACGTGCGCGAATACGCCAAAGAGGGGCGGAAGCTGGACGAGGAACTGGTCCGTCGCGTCCACGAGGTGACCGCGCTGGATCTCCAGCCGTTCGCCCGTGGCGCGTTCCGTCCCTACGGTTATCTGGCGAGGATCACCGCGACCCGCGTCAAGACAGCCGACCCGTTGGAGATCCACGACAACCTGCAAGCCCTGATCGACGGATTGGACGGAAGCGACGCGCACCCGCTGCTCAAGGCCGCCGGATTCCACGCGATGTTCGAGAACATCCATCCGTTCATGGACGGCAACGGCCGGACGGGACGCCAGCTGCTCAACTTCATACTGCTCGGGCATGGATACCGTCCCGTGGCCATCAAATACGATGCGGGCCGGGCCTACGCGCGTAGTCTGGAAGCATGGCAGGTGGACGGCGATCCCACATCGTTCTGCTCCACTTTCCTTGACTGCGTGGAGCAGGAGGAACGCGCTTTCATCGATCTCGTCGAGGCCCTGCGTCGTGAGCCGGAGGAGGGAAAGAGTCAATCGATTCATAGTGGGACGGATTCTCATAACAAGCTTGTCGAGGCATTGCATGGGGATCTCGTCCAGGGCGAAAGTCACGACGGTAAGAACGGAGTCAGACAGAACGTCCCCTTGCGGAAACTGGAAGATCGAGGTCAATCGGAATGACGAATCTGGGGGAGCAACAACTGGACGAAGTCAAGCATGCGGCCACTACAGCGCTCATATGCATATATCTATTGCTTGTTGGACTGGCGGGTTTTCTTCATAAAGTGCCGACGGTCCTTGGCGAATGTGCATGTGCTATCGTGCATGTGTTGTTGTTCCTGCCCTTTTCCCAACCGATTTTCTTCCTCTTGTTCTCCCCCAGAAAGGAACCCCTCAGCGACAAGTATCTTCTTCTGGGAAGAATCATAGGGCTTATAAAACAAGTTACATCCCTCATCATGTTTTTTGCCGGGGGATACTTTGGCTGGCTAATTAGTTCTCAGCTCGACGACCTCGGTAAAAAACTCAGTGCTCTTGACAAGACCTATGCGGACAAGGGCATCTCTTTGGATGAGAAGAATGCTGCCGTTAAACAGGCGGCATCCGACATGCAAAGCTTCATTAGCGATCAGGCTAATCTCATCTTCTCATTCATGTCGATCATCATTGCCGCCTGGCTCTGTTTGCTTGCAGTTGATCTGATGAGAGGGTATATAGATGGTGATCTGATGAGTACTTTCCGGGGCTTTGATTCCCTCAGCGCCAACGAGTCACTCGCTCCCGAAAACTGCGAATATGACGGATGCGTCAGACTCATTCCGTCGCGAGCATATTTCTGGTACCGCAAGATAGCGGAGCGTATAGCAGAGATGTCTTTCGTGTGGTTCCTTTTCTATCTCTTATGCTTTTTTCTTCTTGCGTATTCGAAGTTTGATGGGGCGTTGCAGGAGCTTCATGTCCAGTTCGATGAATGGTTTTCAGCGCAGATGAATCGACTGTGCGGATTAGCTCTGTCGTGACAGGTATACGTCGTGCGATTAGAATGAGAAGCCAATTCATCATCGAACCGTCAGCGATGCAGGATTGGGGGAATCAATGAAAAGGACCGTTTTTGTCACGGCGAAAATATGCAGTCGTTTCTTCAATCTCATACATACCGGGGAAAAACGATACGAAGTGAGATCCGCGCCTTTCGAGGATGCCCAGGTAATCGTGTATGTAAGCGCCGAGGATGGTTCGTTTCTCGGGATGTGCGAAATTGCCGAGACAATGATGTGCGATCGTCACAATGATTCCGAGACTATAAAACTCTCCGGTATTTCGAGGGAAGAGTTCTATGAGCTGTTTCCTCCCATCGACAGGGGAGGAGCTTCAAAGCTATGGATTGCGCGCATAGGCATGCCGATCAATAAGGAACAGTTGTTAAAGGGGCGAAACAATGAATAAGACGGAGATTATGGATCCGATGCAGGAGGTTCTTTTTTCGTCGTTGGATCTGGAGGATCCGTTCTTCAGAAGCCTTCGTGACTCCTACGATGACTTTGAACGCTGGTTCAAAAGGAAAAGCGATGCAGGAGAGAGAACTCTAGTGGCCAGGGAGCCGCAGGGCGGAAAACTGATCGCCATGCTCTACCTGAAAACAGAGGACGGCATTGAACCGGGGGTGACACCTGAGCTCTCTGGTCCCCGCTTAAAAATCGGTACTTTCAAAGTCGATCTCGACCATCACACTAGTCTCGGCAAAAGGCTGCTGGCCATCGCATTGAGGAGGTTCGCAAAAAGCGGCCTTCCACGCATCTATATCACGATGCATGACAATGACGGCACGAGGGGCCTCCGAAGACTGCTCAAACAATATGGGTTTAACCATATCGGGATGAAGAGAGGGGAGGAGGTCTGGGAAAAGACAAGACCATCTAGAGAAGAGAACGACCCATACAGGTCTTTCCCGTTTCTCACCTCGACGAATCAAAAGCACTACGTCCTTGCCATCCGTCCCGAATATCATCAACGAATGTTTGTGGAACGGCTCAGAACTGAGAAGAGCATACCGATCGAGGATGAAATCTGCACCAATACGTTGGAGAAGCTCTATCTGTCGGGCGCATTAAATGCGTCGTTTCTCATGCCCGGTGACCGCATCGCCATTTACAGAACCAGCCCTAGGGGAAGTTCTGCAGAGTTCACTTCGGTCATAAGCTCAATTTGCACCGTCACTGAGGTTCGGAACATCCATTCATTCCGAACGAAAGAGGAGTTCTTTTCCTTCATCAAGGGCCGCAGCGTTTTCACCAATGAAGAGTTGGAACAGTTCTGGAATAGAAAAAGATACCCCTATATTATCTGCATGCTTTATAATTTCCCGCTGAAGCGTCACCCTATTCGCAAGACCCTCATTGAGGAGGGGGTCATCAACAGATCGACGAGGCTGGTCTGCGAGCCGATTGATGGCAAACGTTTCGGAAGAATACTTACCTTGGGAGAAGCCGATGAAAGCTATGTTGTCGATTAAGCCCGAATATGTGGATAGGATCCTATCCGGTGAGAAAACCTACGAGTTCCGTCGACGTATCTTCAAACGGCCAGAAGTGGATACCATTGTGATCTACGCGACGAGCCCTCAGTGCAAAGTCGTGGGCGAGGTGAAAATCGACGGCATCAAAACCGCGGATCCCGAAAGTATCTGGCTCCAGACGGGAAAGGAAGGCGGTATCAGCAAGGAGCGGTTCATGGACTATTTCGATGGTCGTGACGTCGCCTACGCAATCAAGCTTGGGAAGGTGAAACGGTTTGTCCGACCGCGTCCGTTGTCCTACTATGAGCCGCAGGTTCATAGTGCGCCGCAATCATTCGTGTATATCGATTGATGGACAAGGAAACAACCCGAACTCGGTTATGTGGAACAGGAGGAACGCGCTTTCATCGATCTGGTCGA
This sequence comes from Bifidobacterium catenulatum PV20-2, assembly GCF_000800455.1. NCBI lineage: Bacteria > Bacillati > Actinomycetota > Actinomycetes > Bifidobacteriales > Bifidobacteriaceae > Bifidobacterium > Bifidobacterium catenulatum. The sequence goes on along the minus strand of NZ_CP007456.1, from coordinate 1,460,195 downwards.
GGGGCTGCGCCGGAAACCGGAGCCGAGCCAGGGCATTCGCAGCAAAACGGATCTGCTGGACAAGTTCGGCGAAACGTTGCAGAAGAACCTTGACCAGTGTGATGAGGGAGGTAAAAGCGCCGGAATCGGCCCGGTCGCGCCGAGACGCCACCTGAACCGTTAACGCGCCGGAATCGGACTGGAATAACCGAGATTTTTCTATCCCGCATCATTGCCCATTTGATTTTTCTTATCGGGACGCCGGTCTGTCGGCCATGCCATTACTCATCCCGCCAATGGTATCAAGAGCGGAATCAGGCGCGGCTCCGTCTAAGGGCCGTCGGTTTTGCTAGAATCTAAAGAGAAAAGGAGGTGCAATGTTCGGAACGATATCTGAATCCGAGATGCGCCGCCGCACGGAGAACGTCGGACTGTCGGTGCAGTCCGTGCGGCTGGAAGGCGGTGACGTGACGAGGGCCTTCATACGCGATGCCGGAGAATATGCGCGGGGGAGCATCGGCAGCGCCGAGCTTCTTTCCCGCACCCGTCGCCGTTACGGATTGGAGTGACGATGGAGCGTGTCTTCGATCCCTACCTGATTCCAGGAACGAACGTGCTGCGGAACTTTGTGGGCGCCACGGACGAGGATGCGTTGGCGGCTGCGGAGAACGATCTCTGCTCCGCCCGTGCCGCCATTCTGAGAGAGGATCTCCCTCCTGCGGAGGGGACGCTGGAACAGCTTCGCCGCATACACCGGTTCCTCTTTCAGGACGTGTACGACTGGGCGGGGGAGATACGAACCATCGACATGGGCAAGGGCGAGGGACTTCCCTTCCAGCCATTGGAGCTGTTCAGCATGGGGGTTCGCTACTCCGAGGAGGTGCTTCGCGCCGACGATCTTCTCAAGGGTCTCGGCCATGACGAATTCGTAAAGCGTCTGAGCGTCAGCTACAACAACTTCAACATCCTTCACCCGTTCCGTGAGGGCAACGGACGGACGCAACGCATTTTCTGGGAGATCATCGCGCGCGAGGCCGGCTGGCATTTCGACTGGGGACTCATCGACAAAAGGACGAACGATCAAGCCTCGATCGCGGGGATGCAGCGAAACGATCTGCGTCCTCTCGAGGATATGTTCAGAAGAATCGTCAAGCCGTTGTCAGAACCGTTAACCATGTCGAATGATCTGGCCCATCTTGGTGAATATGCGCAACCGGCGAACACGGCATACGACATGTCTCTCGCACAGAGACAACATGTGTGCGAGCATTACTCCTATCAGCGTGCCATCGTTCCTCCAGGGCAGGAAAAGCCGAAACTCAGGCACAGGTCGAGATGATTTTCGGATAACGCCTCACGTATCTAAGTGTTGCGACGGCAGATGCCGCAACGCTTAGATGCGTGGGCCTGTTCCGTTTGATGCCGGTCTCCACCGGTTTTGGTTTTTCATTATTTCGGTTTTTCGGTTTTTCGGTTTTGGGTATGCTTATCCGGACTGGCTCCGCCCGTCTCCGTCGTCTTCGAGCTCTTCCAGTCTTCTTCGGAGTCCGGCGACGGTCTGTCGCAGCTGGTCGATTTCCTCTTCCTTCTGGGCTATCTGCGCCTTGATGCCGGCCGGATCCCCGGCGGGGAGATATTCGAGCGCCAGTCGTTCGGCGACGTCGCGCCTGTGTCTCGGCACCACGCGTTGGTAGCATCGGACGGCCACGTCGACGTCCACATGGCCGAGCTCGTCCATGGTCTCGCGCAGTGTGCCGCCCTGGATCATGAACATCGTCGCGTGTGTCGCGCGCAGGGAGTGGAACGTCACGTCCTCGCGGTTGATTCTTTTCCTCGCGGTGCGGAACTGCCGTTGGATCGTCGTCGGGTTCAGGACCCGTTCCGGGTGCCTGATCGCGTGGAAGAGCATCGTGTCGGGATCCCTGTCGGGACAGAACCTGTCGATATGTTCCCTGATGAGACGGCAGACCGGTGCGGGGATGGGTACGACTCGGTGGCTTTCCGGGGTCTTCGTCTCGTCGAGCCGGTATTCGCCCAGATCGTCCGGACCTTGCGTCACGGAATGCCGCACGTACAGCAGTCTGTGGTCGAGGTCGATGTCCCTGAGTTGCAGTCCGCAGACCTCTCCGATGCGCAGCCCGCCCACCAGCAGCGCGAGATGGATCGACAGGCGGTAGTATTCCGGGAAGCCCTCGACCAGCGTGTCGATCTCCTGCCTGGTCATCGGCGCCTGCTCGCGTCTTTTGGACGGTCTCTTCCTCGTGACGAGATTGCATGGATTCGAGGACAATAGCGGCGGACCTCCGTCCGGCTGCCGCTCGGTCGCGGCCCTCATCAGGCGCTTGAGCAGCCAGACCGCGTGCTCGAGCGCGGAGGGACGCACCTCGTCGCATGCCTTCGCGTACCATTCGTTGACGAATTCCTCGGTGATGTCGCACATGGGCGTCTCGCCGAACCAGGGGAGCAGTTTGTCCAACGCCGCCTTCTGGATCCGCTTGCTTCTGCCGCTCAGCTCCGACCCGTCCTTCTTCCGCAGGTTGGCGACGAAACGCGTCGCGTATGAGGAGAACAGGACCCTGCCGTGCATCGTCCTTGCAGACGGGTGCGTCCACCTGCGGATTCCCTTTTTATGGTCGATGACGAGCGCGTGCTCCTCGTCGAGCCAGCGGTACGCCTCGGTCTGGAATTCCAATCCGAATCGGCGGTAGATTCTTTGCCTGGGATTGACGGGACTCTGGTATCGGGCCTGCCAGGAGACGATCCTTCCGTCCGCGTCCTTGCAGGCGACGACGCATCCCCATTTCCGTCTTTTCCTGTCTCCATTGGACATCGGTTGTTTTGTCTTTCTCTACTTCTTGAAAAACCATTAGAAGAAAGAGTAATTGCCTACGCCGGTGATTTTGAATAAGGTGCTATCCTTCGACCGTGGGGATCTATCTTTCGGGAAAATCGGGATTGTTCAGGGCTCTTGGAGTGGTTTTGACTGGAATTTCAACAATCTTCAGTGATCTGTTTCCTGATGTCACATCCCAAAGAAGAAGCATCATGCGCATGTCACCTTCGGAGGTGCGCATGATGATGGTAGTCATGGTTTCAAGTGTCTCATGGGCTTGAGACCGGACGGTGGGTGCATGAGCTATGCTCCTTGTGGGGCCTGCCCGGTTGTGGATTGGCTACAATGTATTAGACAGTCCGATGAGGGACGAATGACATGGGATTGGAGGCCGACGATGGCCGGCCCGAAGCATCCCCGCCACTACGATGAGGCGTTCAAGCGGCAGATCGTGCAGTTGTACGAGAGCGGCAAGCCTTCCCGGGAGATCAGGGCCGGGTACGACATCGCGCGATCGATCCCGCGGCGCTGGGTCCAAGGCATCCGCGACAGCGGCTCCACCCGGGCCGCGGACAACCTCACGCCCGGGCGGAACGAGCCGGTCGAGCTGAGGAGGCGCGACCGGCGGTTGGAGATGGGGGTGGACGTTTTAAAACAAGCGGCGCCGGTATTCGCACGAAAGTAGCAGTGATACGGGCCAACGCCTCCCGTTATCCGATATCGGCGCAGTGCAGGATACTGGGCGTTCCCCGCTCCACCTACTATTGGATGATCGGACATCCCGAAGCCGAGCGGGTGGATCCGATCGCCGGCGACGTGCGCGCGGTCTGGCGCGACAGCCGCGAATGCTACGGTGCCAGGAAGATCAAGGCCGCTCTGGGAAGGAGGGGCGTCACCGCGTCCAGGAGACGTATCGGCAACATCATGCGCGAACAGGGCATGACGAGCGCGTACGCGCGCAGACGGTCCGAACCGCACAGGACGCGGGCCGACGAGGCGAAGCTCGCGAACCTGTTGGACCGCGAGTTCGAAGGCTACGCCCCGCACACGCACCTGGCGAGCGACCTTACCTACGTGAGGGTCGGCAACGGGTGGGCGTACGTGTGTCTGCTGGCCGGCCTGGCGGACAGGGGCATCGTCGGCCATTCCGTCGGGCGGACCCGGGACGCAAGCCTGGTATTGGGCGCGTTCGCCACGCTCGACTTCCCGCTGACGGACGTCCAGGTGTTCCACACGGACCGTGGAAGCGAGTTCGACAACACGAGGATCGACGAGCTGCTTGACGTGTTCGGCATCAAAGGATCGCCATCTCGCAAGGGCAATCCCTACGGCAACGCCGTGGTCGAGTCGACGGACAGGCTGTTGAGGAAGGGGCTCGTGTACCGGAACAGCTACACCACGGTCGGGCAGCTGAGGCATGGCCCGACGACTACGTGTGGTGGTCCGACAACCAGCGGCTCCACTCCACCCTCGGATACCGGAGCCCGAAGGAATTCACCGAACAGGGACTCGTCCTCTAAGGACCTGTCCAACACACCGTTGCCAATCCACAAAGCCAAAAACGACCAAACGTGATTATCATCGGAGGTGCGCATGATGATGGTAGTTATGTTTTTAAGTGTCTCATGGGCTGAGACCGGGTGGTGATGTCTGATTGCAGGAATGCGGGTTGTGATTAGGGGCATGGGGTGGCCGACCACCAAGATTGAGACCAATGCATTGGGTAACGATGTGGCGAGCGGTTCCGGCATTCTGCCGTTGGACCGTGACTGAGATGCCGTGTTCTTCGATAATTTGTGTCACGTTGGCCCTGTAGATCCAGTTCTCGCCACAGTAAGCACCTGACATTTCACCAAGGGCGGCTTATAATGGTGGAATCAGCATATAGAGATTGGGGTTACAGGAGGGTGATTGTGGAAAACAAAGGTTGGAGAATTTTCCAAATCATTCAATTCATATTGTTCTTATGCATTAGTGTATTCCTTTTTATAAGAACAGTGGACGGGCATGGAACTGTACAGACACTAGGAGTAAAGCTGATTAGTTTTTCCGTATGGGCGCTTTTCTACCTCGGTATCTTAGCCATAGAGTGGTTGATTTACTGTATTGTCCGACATGCTAAAAAATAAATTGATATACGAATTAATAAAAATTTTATATTTGATTTTTGATTATCCGCATGAACACTATACTTTCAAACATTTTGAAGTATAGAAAACCATTCATTCTACCACGAATTTACCACGATTGAATGAGCCTTGATATGACCTATAAAATAACCCCAAAAAGACATCATTATACCTAAATGGTGTCTTTTTAAAAAGCAGTCAATCCTAAGACTAACTGCTTTGTGAGTGGATATGAAATTGTCAAACTAGAAGCTGTTTATTTTTCTTTTTAGGTTTTGGCGTTGGTAGCTCATCATACATCACATCAAATAACTCCGTCAGAAAATCTTTATTATCAACTTCTTCCACCAATAACATTTCTTTGGCATTTTCGTATGGAATTTCATAAGTAACTGTTGGCATATAAGAAATTGCGGACTTTGTTGGTTTTACAAGCAACCTATCATCATATATACCGCCAACGATTTTTCCACGATAATAGATAATAAATTCTCCCATCATTGCACGATATGTTATTTCTTGTAATTCTGATAGTTGTTCTAAAACAAATTGTAAATATTCTTTACTTGACGCCATTTCTAAATTTCCAATCTTGAATTTTGGCTTATCGATGTTCTGGATGGTTCAAGGTTATATGTTGTTTTGAGATTACCATATCTGACATGGCAGTCGAATTGGGTGAAATCAATCTGTACTGCAACATAGTCGAATCCGTCATCGCCATACAGACGGATTCGACTATTTCTTTCACGCAGACAATAAGCGAAAAACCTTCAACGACATTCTCAATAACGTAAAACAGACATAGTCAAAATCTGAGCAATCAACGGCGATGGTGAAACCCGTGACCTTACACTGCACATACAGTTCCCAACACGCCAGACGCTTACGATTATGACCACATCAACTTCGCAGAATACTCACGAAACAGATACCGCAAACAACGCATCATGCACCACCATCAGCACCATTCTCACACTGTCCATACCAACGTTCGGGCAACTTATCGCCGAACCAGCATTCGTGCTCATCGACACCGCCGTCGTCGGACATATTGGCGGGCAGGCGCTCGCCGGTCTGTCGGTCGGGTCAACCATTGTGCTCACTGTTGTGGGGCTATGTGTGTTCCTTGCGTATAGCACCACCTCGCAGGTGGGACGTCTTTTGGGTGCCGGCAAACGGAGTGAAGGTTTGGAAGCAGGCATTGATGGCCTGTGGTTGGCTGGAATCATTGGCGTGGTGGTGTCTGTGGCGCTGTCCGTTATTGCACGCCCATTGTGCACGGCCATGGGAGCCCATGGGAGTGTACTGCATAACGCGGTTGACTATGTTCGCGCAGTGGTGTTCGGCATTCCCGGCATGTTGCTGGTGTATGCGGCCAACGGTATTTTCCGCGGACTGCAGAAGGTTCGCATCACGTTGATAGCTGCTATGGTGGGTGCGATACTCAATACGTTGCTGGACCTGCTGTTTATTCTCGGATTCGGTTGGGGTGTGTTTGGTTCTGGGGTGGCCACGCTGATCTCGCAATGGTTCATGGCAGTGGTGCTTATTGTTCCTGCGGTGTTGTGGACTCGTGCGGAAGGTGCCCGTTTGCGGCCGCGTTTGTCAGGAGTGTTGAACAGTGCTGGCGATGGTGCGGTGTTGTTTTTGCGTACGCTTGCGTTGCGCGCATGCTTGGTGGCGAATGTGGTGCTGGCCACGCATATGGGTGTGGAAGTGTTGGCTGCATATCAGGTGGTGAATTCCAGTTGGAATTTTGTGTTGAACATGCTTGATGCCATTGGTATTGCCGGTCAGACGTTGGTTGCCGCGCAAATTGGTGCACGTCAAGAGGACGAGGCCATGCGTTTGACGAGAATCGCTGGCAAGGCAGGATTATGCGGAGGAACGGTAATCGGTATTGGTTTGATGATTGCCGGATGGTGTGCGTCCTCGCTGTTTTCGCAGTCTACTGAGATTCAGCATTTGCTCACCGTCGGCATGATGGTTGTTGGTATGACATTGCCATTGGCTGGTTGGATGTGGGCTGTTGATGGCATTCTGATTGGGGCAGGGGATTACCGGTATCTTGCCTTGACGTGTACGGCGACGGCTGCAATATATGTGCCCTGTCTTGCTGCGATTGGTTGGATATGCGATGCGATGCAGGCTTCTTCCGCGCTGCGTATGGCATTGCTGTGGTCTGCCGTGAATCTGCTATTTATAGGATTGCGTGCCATTTTCAATGGTTTCCGTATCGGAACCTCCACATGGTTGCATATCGCACGTTGAAATCAGCTTGTGAGATACGATCAACGGTAGAGCGTCAGATGATGTCGAAATGCTTAAGTGCATTCCAAATACCATCATGATCGACATCGTCGGTAATGTAATCGGCGACTGCTTTCGGCTCCTCGGTCGCATTGCCCATGGCCACGCCGATGCCAGTGAAACGTAGCATATCCACGTCATTGCCGCCATCGCCGAACGAAATCGTCTGTTTCCTCGACCATCCATAATGGTCGAGGAAACGCTGAATGCCGCGATTTTTGCCGCCGTCAGCGGGAATCAAATCAACGAAATCCGGATGCCAGCGCACACCGCGCGTATTCGGCAACAGCGACAGCAATTCAGTCTCCTGATCACGGCTGATATATGGGCTCATCTGGAATGTTTCATGTTCCGCCGTGCGCACAAGTGGATCGTCGAAGAACACGTCCGGTGCGGTTTTACCCAAGCTTGCCCACGTGCGGCGCATCTGATCGTTGCTGTGGTTGAAATACACGTAATCCTCTTCGCCGATGCAGGCGACGATGTCCTCATGCTCATCCAGCCAACGTACGATCGTGGCCACATCGGTTGAGTCAAGCGTCTGCTTTTCCAAAAATCCGCTGCTGTCAATGCAGTACTGGCCATTGAACCCGACAATGCCATCGAAATCGACGGGAATGGTATCCAACACGACATTCATCTGCGCAGGAGGACGACCGGTGCAGATGAAAATCTTGACGCCATTGGATTGCAACGCGTGCAACGCGTCAATGGTGGATTGCGGCACGACATGCGTGGTGAAGCTCGTCAACGTTCCGTCGATATCGAAAAACGCCGCTTTGATGTCGATTGCGGTCATGGAAAACACCTTCCGAATATGTGATTTCGTAATTGCTCGCTCGTTTCAGTGTAGGGAGCGGACATGATTGCCGACACACCCGTGCATGTCACTATCACGCATGATTCCATGCATTCCGGAGGATTGATGAAAATGCTGGAATCATTGCGATTGAACGCCCGCTATAACGAACTCCGATAAGGCAATTTTTAGGTTTCGGCGTCTCGCAGCGGAAGCGTCGCGTATGGTTGGACACGACGCGATGGCATGCAGCTCATCGAAGACACGTTGGAAACCATGCAAAGCAATGAGGAAGAAGAAGAGAGGATTCATCATGGCAGAAGCAAATCAGCAGCCGGCAGGATTGCCGGAAGAACCGGTCCGCGTCAATCACACGGTACGTAACATCATCATCGCCGTCGTGGTGGTCGCATTGGTCGCGGTCGGTGCATTCTTTGGAGTTCGTGCGTTCAACGGATCCGACAGGACCGCGGAGAAGGGAACCGAAGCCAACCCGGTGAAGATCGGTGTGGTGGGCGCCACCGATCCGCAGTGGGTGGAATTCAAGAAGCAGGCTGAAAAGCAGAACCTGTACGTTGATATCGTTGATTTCCAGGATTACACTTCCGAGAATCCGGCCGTCGACTCCGGTGAGCTTGACCTCAACGAGTTCCAGCACCTGCTGTACTTGGCTAACTACAATGTGCAGAATAACAAGGATCTGCAGCCGATCGGCGGTGTGGCAATCTACCCGCTCGGCGTGTATTCCACCAAGTACAAGAGCATTGACGAGATTCCTGAAGGCAGCACCATTCCGATTCCGAACGACGAGACCAATCAGGCCCGCGCCATCGGCGTGCTCAAGGCTGCAGGCCTGGTGACGATGAAGGGCAATTGGACGCCGTTCTCCACTCCGCAGGACATCGACGAATCCAAATCCAAGGTCAAGGTCACCCCACTGAAGGCGGAGCAGGTCGCCAACTCCCTGAAGGACCCGCAGGTCGCGGCAGGAGTCATCAACAACGATTATGTCGCCGACGCCGGTTTGAAGGCCACCGACGCCATCTATCAGGATGACGCCGAATCCGAAGAAGCCCGCCCGTACATCAACATCTTCGCCACCCGCAAGGCCGACGTGAACAACGAGGTCTACAAGAAGGTCGTTGAGATCTTCCAAACCACGAGCGTGCTTGACAAGCTGCAGGAGAACTCCGGCGGCACTGCGGTTCTGGCCGACAAGTTCAGCACATCCGAACTTCAGGACTACCTGAAGACGATCGAACAGGAAGCCAAGGACGCCGAGTAAGTCCTTTTCGGAAAGCTCCCTCCAAGGAGGGGGCTTTCCTATATGTGCAACCAACGTCAGGCGTGGTTGTATGGTCAAGGGTTGAAAAACCATTAATGAAAGCGGCAGTATGACAGAACACACACCGATCATCACGTTCGACCATGTGGTCAAGGAGTTCCGACAGCGCGGCAGCGGCACTGACGGCGGCAAACGCGGCACGACCGTTGCCCGCGCCGTCGACGATGTGAGCCTCACCATCAACGAAGGTGACATTTTCGGCATCATCGGCTATTCCGGAGCCGGCAAATCCACATTGGTGCGCTTGATCAATGCTTTGGAAAAGCCGACATCGGGCACTGTCACGGTACTTGGCACCGAAGTGTCGTCGCTCAGCGAATCCAAGCTTCGCCCGATCCGACAGAAAATCGGCATGATCTTCCAGCAGTTCAACCTATTCTCCACCAAAACAGTGGCGCAGAACATCGCCTATCCGTTGCAACTCGACCATTGGCGCAAGGATTATCAAGACAAGCGCGTGACGCAATTGCTTGACTTCGTGGGCTTAAGTGACCATGCGAACAAATATCCGTCGCAGCTTTCGGGCGGCCAGAAGCAGCGTGTCGGAATCGCCAGGGCGTTGGCCACGAATCCTAAGATCCTGCTTGCCGACGAGGCGACTAGCGCTTTGGATCCGGAAACCACCACGGAAGTATTATCGCTGCTTAAACGAGTCAATGAGGAAATGGGCATCACCATCGTGCTCATCACCCATCAGATGAACGTCGTGCAGCAGATCGCCAACCGTGTGGCGGTCATGAGCTCCGGCAAGGTAGTGGAATCCGGCAGCGTCTACGACGTGTTCGCGGCCCCTCGACAGCCAGTGACCAAACGATTCATCTCCACCGCCATCAGCGGTATTCCGGAAGAGTCGCGCATCAACACCATGCATGAGGAAAATTCCGGGCACATCGTCACCGTGCTTATTCGACAGCATGACGTCGAAGAGCGTGAAGACGGTACCGTCATCGCGGCATCCGGACAGAACATTTCACAACTCATCGCCAAACACAGCGTACGGAGCAGCCTGCTGTACGGCGGCATCGACACCGTCAATGGCGTGGCCATCGGAGCGATCACCTACGAATTCGGCGGAGACAATGTCAAATCGTTCCTGAACGAACTGGCGCAAAACAGCGATATCGTCGATTTCGGCACCGCAGCACAGCCGACACCATACGAACAAGCCCTCATCAAGACCGGACAGGAGCAGGCATGACACAGATTGAAGGCGTAACCCTCGCAAGTCGCAGCGACTGGACGGTACTACGTCCGCTCCTGTTCGAATCCATCGGGCAAACCTTGGAAATGGTGCTCGTAACCATGATCGTGGGCGGTATCCTCGGACTGATCCTCGGCGTGGTGCTCTACGGAACGCGTCCCGGCAACCTATTCGAAAACGCAGTTGTCTACCGCATCCTCGACGTGATTGTGAACATCATTCGACCAATACCGTTCATCATCTTCCTCGCAGCCATGCAGCCACTGACCATCAAAGTCATCGGCACCTCCATCGGCACGGCCGCCGCGATCTTCCCAATGATCATCATGTGCACCATGGCCACATCCAGGCTTGTCGAACAGAATCTGGTTCCCGTCGACTCCGGTGTGATCGAAGCAGCACGAGCCATGGGAGCCTCGAAATTCACCATCGTGCGTACCGTGCTTATTCCGGAGGCGCTCGCGCCTCTGATTCTCGCCTACGCATTCCTGTTCATCGGCGTGCTCGACATGTCGGCTATGGCCGGATACATCGGTGGCGGCGGTCTAGGTAATTTCGCCATTGCCTACGGATACCAGAAATTCGACCAGACTGTGACTTGGACGGCGGTAATCATTATGATTGTGCTTGTTCAGGTGGTGCAGGGCGTCGCCAATGCCATCGCGAAGCACCTGCTGAAACGCTGACAGCAACGGTGAAAGCCGCTTAAGGGAGAAAAGAAACCAAGGGATTCGCACAAGATGATTGAACATGTCGAAATCACGCCGGAACTCATCGAAATCCGCCATTACCTGCATGCCCATCCGGAGCGCAGCTTCAAGGAATTCAAAACAAGCGCCTACATTGAGCAACTGCTCAGAGCACACGACATCGAAATCCTGAACAATCCGCTCGAATCAGGTGTGGTCGGACTGATTCGCGGAGAACAACCCGGACCGCGCATCGCATTGCGCGCCGACATCGACGGCCTTCCCATTCAGGAAGACACGGGATTGCCGTTCTCCTCGGTCAACGATGGAGTGATGCACGGCTGCGGCCACGACCTGCACATGTCATATCTGCTGGGAGCGGCATTCTGGCTTGCCAAACACCGCAAACAGATCAAGGGATCCATCAAACTGCTGTTCCAGCCGTCCGAAGAAACAGGCACCGGCGCGCGCGCCATGATCGACGCAGGACTGCTGGCCGACGTTTCCGCCATCATCGGTGCGCACAACAATCCAAACTATGCGCCCGGGCAGATCGCCATCGGCCCCGACCCTATGATGGCCGGATGCGTGAAATTCCACGTTACGCTCCACGCTACGGGCACGCATGCAGGGTACCCACACAAGGGCACCGGTCCTATCGAAGCGCTCGCCACGATGATTCTCGCATTGCAGACCATCGTGAGCCGCAATGTGTCTCCATTCCATCCGTTGGTGTTGTCCATTACCGAACTACACGGCGGCCACGTGTGGAACGTGATTCCAGACAAGGCGAGCTTCCAAGGTACCGTCCGTTACTTCCACAAATCCGACGGCATCATGGTAGGTGAACGCTTCAAGGAACAGGTCAACGCCATCGCAGCCGGTTATGGCATCACTGCCGACATCGACTGGGATGATTTTCAGGATCCGCTGGTCTCCGACGAGGGACTGTCGAAGATCGTGGCCGATGACGTGCGCGAGTATGCGCAGCTTGAGCCGATTCATCCGTCGATGGCGGGAGAGGACTTTTGCGAATACGCCAAAGTCACATTGCCCGTGTTCGCCTTTATCGGATCCAATGGTGAGGAAGGATGCCCTGATTGGCATAGTCCGAATTTTGTGGGATTGGATGAATCCTTGCAGGCAGGTGTGGAATTCTATGCCAATGCGGCGCTTACCGTGTTGAACGAACTTGCGTAAGCTGGTTGGATTTCGTTCAATCCTTCTGCAAACCGATATGAATGCAGCGCCCATCGGCACGCATGTGGTTTTTCTTGCCACATGCGTGCCGTTTGCATGTTTGATACGTAAATCGCAATACACTAGACAACTATGACAAACATTCGCTTCGCCCTCGCCCAAATCGATACTTGTGTGGGAGATCTTGACTCCAACGCAGACAAGGTCATGCATTATGCGCATCTTGCAGCCAACAACAATGCGCAAGTCGTGGTTTTTCCTGAAATGACGCTTACTGGCTATCCGATTGAAGATCTCGCGTTGCGGGCTACCTTCCGCAAAGCCGCGTGGAACAAAGCCAACTGGCTTGCTACTGAACTGGCTGCCGATGGGCTTGGCGACCTGTTTGTGGTGGTTGGCACGGTCGGCACTGATCGTGAAACATCTAAGCCGCGTAATCGACTTGTTGTATTGCATGATGGCGTGGTTTGGGCCGGCTATGACAAGCACTTCCTGCCCAACTACGGTGTGTTTGACGAATTCCGCATTTTCAGTCCTGGCGATAAGTCCATGGTGCTTGATGTGGATGGCGCACGTATTGGTGTGGCTATTTGCGAAGATATCTGGCAGGATGGCGGTCCTGTGTCAGAACTTGCCGATCAGCATATTGATTTGCTGCTTACCATGAATGGTTCTCCGTATGAGGAGGGTAAGACTGATACTCGACTCGATCTTGCGGTACGCCGTGCGGCTGAAGTGAACGCACCGATGATCTACCTCAATCAGGTGGGTGGCCAGGACGATCTGGTGTTCGATGGCGGCAGTTTCGTGGTTGACGCTGACGGTACGCTGCTGGAATGTTCTCCGATGTTCATGGAGGATTTGAGCTTCTTCGATTTGGACACTGCCTCCGAACATCAGCAGGTTGGTGTTATCGCGGCCAAGCCTGATCCGGATGAGGAAGTGTATACCGCTTGTGTGCTCGGCTTGAAGGATTACATGGCCAAGAACCATTTCAAGGGCGTGTGCTTGGGCTTGTCTGGAGGTATCGACTCCGCATTGGTGGCTGCCATGGCTGCTGATGCCGTGGGTGGATCCAATGTGTATGGCATTTCCATGCCGAGCATGTATTCGTCTGATGGTTCGAAGGATGATGCTGCCGATTTAGCGAAGAATATTGGCGCACACTATGATATTCAGCCTATTGAGCCGCTGTTCGTCTCCTTCCAAAAGCAGCTTGATCTTGAAGGTGTGGCTGCTGAAAATTTGCAGGCGCGTATTCGCGGCGTGATCGTTATGGCGTATTCGAATTCCAAGGGACTTCTGGCTGTCGCCACCGGCAACAAGTCGGAGCTTGCCTGCGGTTATTCCACCATTTATGGTGATGCAGTCGGCGGATACGCTCCGATCAAGGATCTGCTGAAGACTCGCGTGTGGGAGATTTCCCGCTGGCGTAACAAGGCTGCCGCCGAGGGCATGGGCATCGGCGGACTGCATGTTGTGGGCAACGAACAGGGCTCTAAAGGAACGCCATTGCCGGATGGCGTGATGATTCCCGTCAATTCGATCGAGAAAGCCCCGTCCGCCGAGCTTCGCCCAGGGCAAAAGGATTCCGATTCGCTGCCGGAGTACGAGCTGCTCGACCAAGTGCTGGCCATGTACATTGAACATGCGCATGGTCGTGAGGATCTTCTCGCCGACGGTTTCGATGAAACCACCGTCGACACGGTTATGCGACTGGTCGATCGTGCCGAATGGAAGCGTCGTCAATATCCGCTTGGGCCAAAGGTGACGGCATTGGCGTTCGGACGTGACCGCCGCTTGCCGATCACTAACGCATTCCGCGAATAAAATAGCGACGAACTATTGTTTCGTTACACGCTTCGTAAGGAGTGATATGGAAAAGCAATGGTATTTCAATACGGTCACCGAACAGCCTGAACTGGGTATGATCTCACCGGCGAGCCATCGTATGGGACCATACAAAACCAGGGAAGACGCGCTCGATGCATGGAAGATCGTGCAGGAACGCAACATCAAATGGGAAGAACAGGATCGCGAATGGAAACGCTGGTCTTCCGATGAAAAGTAGTTGATTCGATATAAGAAATCGCGGTGTCTGGATTACGGCACCGCGATTTTTCTTATACTTCGCAATTGTGACATATGTCACTTATATTTCCTCTCAAACTCAGGTTCTTTACAGGTTCGTGCAGCTAGAATCGGTAACTAGCGACGACGTAACGATGCGTCGCCAAACCAACACCCAGAAGGAGTGGAAATGGCAGCAGTTGATGCGACGGCAGTCTCCCCGGAAGAGCTTCAGGCTAAGGCTTGGGAAGGCTTCGCTGAGGGCAACTGGCAGAAGGACATTGATGTCCGTGACTTTATTCAGAAGAACTACACGCCTTATGAGGGCGACGAGTCCTTCCTGGCTGACGCCACCGAGAAGACCAAGCACCTGTGGCAGTACCTCGATGACAACTATCTGGCAGTAGAGCGCAAGCAGCGCGTCTACGACGTCGACACCCACACCCCTGCTGGCATCGACGCATTCGGCGCCGGCTACATCGACTCTCCGGAAGTCGACAATGTGGTTGTCGGTCTGCAGACCGATGTTCCTTGCAAGCGCGCCATGATGCCGAACGGCGGTTGGCGTATGGTCGAGCAGGCCATCAAGGAAGCCGGCAAGGAGCCGGATCCGGAAATCAAGAAGATCTTCACCAAGTACCGCAAGACCCATAATGACGGTGTTTTCGGCGTGTACACCAAGCAGATTAAGGTCGCCCGCCACAACAAGATTCTCACCGGTCTGCCGGATGCCTACGGCCGCGGCCGCATCATCGGCGATTACCGTCGTGTGGCACTGTATGGTGTGAACACCCTGATCAAGTTCAAGCAGCGTGACAAGGACTCCGTGCCGTACCGCAACGACTTCACCGAGCCGGAGATCGAGCACTGGATTCGCTTCCGCGAGGAGCATGACGAGCAGATCAAGGCCCTGAAGCAGCTGATCAACCTCGGCAACGAATATGGTCTTGACCTGTCCCGTCCGGCACAGACCGCTCAGGAAGCAGTGCAGTGGACCTACATGGGCTACCTCGCTTCCGTCAAGAGCCAGGATGGCGCCGCAATGTCGTTCGGCCGCGTCTCTACCTTCTTCGACGTGTACTTTGAGCGTGACCTGAAGTCCGGTAAGATCACCGAGACCGACGCACAGGAGATCATTGACAATCTGGTCATGAAGTTGCGTATCGTGCGCTTCCTGCGTACCAAGGATTACGACGCGATCTTCTCCGGCGATCCGTACTGGGCGACTTGGTCCGACGCAGGCTTCGGCGATGATGGCCGTACGCTGGTCACCAAGACCTCCTTCCGTCTGCTCGACACCCTGACCCTCGAGCACCTTGGACCTGGCCCGGAGCCGAACATCACCATCTTCTGGGATCCGAAGCTGCCGGAAGCCTACAAGCGCTTCTGCGCCAAGATCTCCATCGACACCTCGGCAATCCAGTACGAGTCTGACAAGGAAATCCGCTCCCACTGGGGCGATGACGCCGCCATCGCATGCTGCGTCTCCCCGATGCGCGTGGGCAAGCAGATGCAGTTCTTCGCAGCCCGTGTGAACTCCGCCAAGGCTCTGCTGTACGCCATCAACGGCGGCCGCGACGAGATGACGGGCATGCAGGTCATCGACAAGGGTGTTATCGAGCCGGTTCAGCCGGAAGCCGACGGCTCCTTGGATTACGAGAAGGTCAAGGCCAACTATGAGAAGGCTCTCGAATGGCTGTCCGAGACCTACGTCATGGCCCTGAACATCATCCACTACATGCACGATAAGTATGCATACGAGTCCATCGAGATGGCTCTGCACGACAAGGAGGTGTACCGTACCCTCGGTTGCGGTATGTCCGGTCTGTCCATCGCAGCTGATTCCCTGTCCGCATGCAAGTACGCTAAGGTTTACCCGATCTACAACAAGGACGCCAAGACCACCCCGGGTCACGAGGCGGAGTACGTTGAAGGTGCCGATGACGATCTGATCGTCGGCTACCGCACCGAAGGCGAGTTCCCGCTGTACGGCAACGACGATGATCGTGCCGACGAGATCGCCAAGTGGGTCGTCTCCACCGTTATGGGCCAAGTCAAGCGCCTGCCGGTGTACCGTGGAGCAGTCCCGACCCAGTCCATCCTGACCATCACCTCCAACGTGGAATACGGCAAGGCCACCGGTGCCTTCCCGTCCGGCCACAAGAAGGGCACCCCGTACGCTCCGGGCGCAAATCCGGAGAACGGCATGGACTCCCACGGTATGCTGCCGTCCATGTTCTCCGTCGGCAAGATCGACTACAACGATGCTCTTGACGGCATTTCGCTGACCAACACCATCACCCCTGACGGTCTGGGTCGCGATGAGGACGAGCGCATCGGCAACCTTGTAGGCATTCTGGACGCCGGCAATGGCCATGGTCTGTACCACGCCAACATCAACGTGCTGCGCAAGGAACAGCTTGAGGATGCCGTCGATCACCCGGAGAAGTACCCGCACCTGACCGTGCGTGTCTCCGGCTACGCGGTGAACTTCGTCAAGCTCACCAAGGAACAGCAGCTCGACGTGATTTCCCGTACGTTCCACCAGGGCGCCGTCGTTGACTGAGACTGAACGGCACCGCGTGAAACGGTAGACGACAATGGGGCGGAGTGTGAAAGCTCCGCCCCATTGTTTTCCCCGTACAATATGGGGAAAACCCATTGGAGAGATACAACGAAAGGACACGGATGTCTGAGAACGTACATTTTCGCTCCACAACCAGGCACATGCTCAGAGAATCGCAAAGCTACGTCAACCAGACGCTCATGGGAGGATTATCGGGCTTTGAATCACCGATCGGATTAGATCGTCGCGATCGCATCAATGCGCTGAAAAGCGGTGATATCGGTTTCGTGCATTCTTGGGACATTAACACGTCCGTCGACGGTCCGGGAACACGTATGACCGTTTTCATGAGCGGTTGCCCATTGCGCTGCCAGTACTGCCAGAATCCAGACACATGGAAAATGCGTGATGGCAAACCCGTCTACTACGAAGCCATGGTCAAAAAGATCGAACGTTATGCCGACCTTTTCAAGGCGACGCATGGCGGCATCACCTTCTCAGGCGGCGAATCCATGATGCAACCGGCATTCGTCTCCCGCGTGTTCCATGCGGCCAAGGAGATGGGGGTGCACACATGCCTCGACACTTCCGGATTCCTTGGCGCAAGCTATACCGACGACATGGTGGACGATATCGACCTGTGTCTGCTTGATGTCAAGTCTGGCGACGAGGAAACCTACAAGAAGGTGACCGGAGGCATTTTGCAGCCGACAATCGATTTCGGACAGCGACTGGCCAAGGCAGGCAAGAAGATTTGGGTGCGTTTCGTACTCGTGCCAGGGCTCACCTCGTCCGAGGAAAACGTTGAGAACGTGGCGAAGATCTGCGAATCGTTCGGCGACGCCGTGGAACATATCGACGTGCTCGGATTCCACCAGCTGGGACGCCCGAAATGGCATATGCTCGACATTCCCTACCCGCTGGAAGACCAGAAAGGTCCGTCCGCGGCAATGAAACAGCGTGTAGTGGAACAATTCCAATCGCACGGTTTCACCGTCTACTAAACGGGAAGCCTCGCATATTCCAACCAACGATTCCGGCGAATCAATCGTTTGAAAGTGCCTCAGCGATTGGAAAAGGGAATATTCGTGCAATTGTTGAACCAGCATTCGCCACGCGGAAAAAATCTTCACATTCGACGCGTGGCGAAATGCTGCGAAATACCGTGAAAGCGGTGTCGCTGCCGTAGTCTTGAATCATGGCGGACATCTATGCTTTTCCTCAAGGTGCGCCCAACGAAGCGCGCACCAAAGGTAGGGGATCGTGCGCCTGCGCAGCCCCTCCTGAACCAATGTTGACTAGACCCTCCGGCGTGCCAGACAAAGTGTGGGACGCCGTGCTTTCCGTGGAACGCATGCCACGATTATCAGGTGTGTCATATCGTGAGATTCCAGTGCCATGCGCCATGGCGAGTTTCGGCATCGGCGTCGAAATGGATTGCGATGAGACGCGTTCCACCGGTTGGATCATGGTGCTGTATTCGCACAAATACCGAAACGACTGGCATTCGCATTGGCGTTGCGTCGCATTCGCCACGCTGCCACTGCCCGACAACGAAAGGGACTGCCTGACGCCGTCCATGTATTGGGATGCGATGGTGGACCAGATTGGCGCATACGGTGTCGAACATGTTTCAGGAACCGTCACCGTTACGAGAAGCACGGTATTTGGCGGGCAATCCGACGCTCCGGAAACCGGATGTGAGATTCGTGTGTCTTGGACGCCATTAGACTATGCCGATGGAGGTCTTGACGCAGGCACTCAGGTGGGTGCATGGGCGGAATTCCTCCAGTCCATGACGCAATCCGAGGAGGATTATCCCATTGACTGACGAGCCAAGGTTGCAGGCCGAGCCGCGTGAGGGCGTGCCCGATGTGATCGACACCCTACCGGCATTTCGAGAGTACTGCAGCGCTTTGGCGTCTTCCCACGGGTCGCTTGCTGCCGATGCGGAGCGAGCATCCGGTTTCCGATACGGTCATGACGATTGGTTGGTGCAGTTCAAAAGGGACGGTGCCGGCATAGGATTGCTTGACCCGCAGGCATTGACTGCCGAAGGTATTGATTGGAACGATTTCAATACTGCCGTAGGCGATGCGGTATGGATTCTGCATGATTCTTTGCAGGATCTACCAGGATTCAATGATCTTGGATTGAAGCCGCAGCGGTTATTCGACACCGAGATCGCCGCGAGACTGCTCGGCATGAAACGGTTCGGTTTGGCCGCCGTTACGGAGCATTACTTGGGATTGACACTTGCCAAAGAGCATTCCGCAGCCGATTGGTCATATCGTCCGTTGCCGCGTGACTGGCGCAATTATGCGGCGTTGGATGTTGAATTGCTGATCGAGCTGGAAACGATCATGCGCGCCGAACTGCGCCGTCAAGGCAAAATCGAATGGGCCGAGGAGGAATTCGATTACGCGCTGCGCGAAGGAACCGCGCCACGCAAAGAGCATCCCGTTCCATGGCTGCGCATCTCGCATATCACCGAAATCATGAAGGACCGTCAGGCCTTGGCTGTGGCGAAAGCACTATGGACCAAGCGAGACGAACTGGCGCGCCAATACGATATTTCGCCAACGCTGCTGCTTGCCGACAGAACCATCATCGAAGTGGCGGAGCGCAAGCCACACAATGCCGCGCAATTCAGAGCGGTGCGTTCCATCAACGAACGTGTGCGCATCCAAGCTGACGCCGAACAGGAGAAAATGTTCGAACGCTACGCGCCCATCCAACGCAAAATCAAGCCAAGCATGTGGAAGAAAATAATCCAGCAGGCACTTGATCTTCCGGAAAGCGAGTGGCCGGTCATAGACAACGGCAATCCTCAGAACCAAGAAGCGCAAGCCACATCCGCCCCACGTGCGACGCGAGCCTGGAGGGAACGCTATCCGGAACGCCTCGCCACACTTGACAAGGTACGCAAGGTGGTGGCGCAGATAGCGGAAGATACGCGTACACCAGCGGAAGTCATCATCAAACCGCAGTATTTGCGTAACCTCTGCTGGACGGATGAGCCGCAGGAACGTGATGTCGCGCAATTCCTTACCGAGCAGGGCGCGAGGGCATGGCAAGTCGCGCTGGTTGCAGAGTCCGTGAGTCGCGCTATCATGTAGAGGTTGCCTAACGGCAGAAATGTGAAGAACCGTATTTTTCAGGAGCGCAAGCGTGAAAATCAGCGTCAGGAATCTTGAGCCGACCAAGGTGAAGCTCACCGTCACCGTTGATCCGGAAGAGTTCAACCCGTATCTCGACAATGCTCGCAAGGAAATCGCCAAGCAGGTGAACGTGCCTGGCTTCCGTAAGGGCCACGTGCCCGGCAAGATCATCGACCAGCGCATCGGTTTCGGTGCTGTTGCTGGCGAAGCCGTGAATAACGGCGTGCCGGAGCTGTACTCCAAGGCTCTCGAAGAAAAAGGCATCCACCCGATGGCCCAGCCGGCAATCGACGTTCAGGAAGTGCCGGAATCCGCTAAGGACGAGACCAAGCTGAAGTTCGTGGCCACCGTTGAGCGCCGCCCGGACATCGAGCTGCCGGCAATCGACGGCATGGAGATTGAGGTCGCCAAGGCTGAAATCACCGACGAAGACATCAACAACCGTCTGGAAGCGCTGCGTCAGCGTTTCGGCACCCTCGTGGGTGTGGACCGTCCGGCCGCCAAGGGTGACTACGCCAACATCGACCTGACCGCCGAAATCAACGGTGAAGTGGTCGACTCCCAGGAAGGCGTGAGCTACGAGCTCGGCTCCGAAACCATGCTCGACGGTCTGGATGAGGCCCTCGAAGGCCTGTCCTCCGGCGAAGAGACCACCTTTGAAGGCACGCTGGAAGCTGGCGAGCACGAAGGCGAGAAGGCCCAGATCAAGGTCAAGGTCAACTCCGTCAAGGCTGAAGAGCTGCCGGAACTCGACGATGACTTCGCTTCCGAAGCCTCCGAGTTCGACACCCTCGACGAGCTGAAGGAAGACCTCAAGAAGGCCGCTTCCCAGGATGCCGAAGGCCGTCAGGCCACCGCAGCCCGCGATGCTTTCATCGCCAAGCTCGAAGAAGGCCTGGAGATTCCGGTGCCGAAGGGCGTCAAGGCTGAAATGGTTGAGCAGCAGCTCAAGGGTGTGACCGCTGATCCGGCCAACGCCACCAAGGAGCAGAAGGCAGAAGCCGAAGAAACCGTTGAGAAGGAACTGCGCGACCAGATGGTGCTCGACGTGCTCGCCGAGAAGCTGGACATCAAGGTCTCTCAGGCCGAAGTGTTCAATTTCCTTGCTTCCATCGCCCAGCAGTACGGCATGGATCCGAACGCCTTCATCCAGGCCATCATGCGCAACGGCCAGCTCGGCTCCGCAGTGCAGGAAGTCGGTCGTTCCAAGGGGCTGCTTGCCGGTATGCGCGCTGTGACCTTCAAGTCCGAGGGTGAAACCCTGGACCTGAGCGCCTTCCTCGGCGAAGCCGCTGAAGATGAAGAAGCCGAGAGCGTTGAAGCTGCTTCCGCAGCCGCCGCTGTGGCTGACGAACTCGCTTCCGAAGAGTGAGCTTCTCTTAATGCCTGACTCGTTAGAGTCATCTTTCTAAGGCGTTGAGGGGTGGAATCCAGTATGGATTCCACCCCTCAATTTATTTCGTATTCCCTTAACCAGAGCAAAGAGATTGCCGAAACGTGAGTTACAGCAGGAATTTGATTTCGGCGAAAAACTCACGAACCATATTGTTGACGAGCATGTTCGGGGAGAGCCGGCCGCAATGCCTTGGGCGTTGTCTAAGCCATATTTGTCGGCAATCTGCAATGCGCGGAACATGTGGAAGTTATTGGTGATCACGCCTATGGAAGCATTATCGTCGTTGATCATCTTCTTGCTGTTGACGATGTTTTCCTCAGTGGTTTTTGAATCCGGCTCCTCAAGAATGCGCTGTTCGGCAATACCATGTTCCTTAAGATAGTCAGCCATGCCTTGGGCTTCGGGGAACGGTTCATTCGGTCCTTTTCCGCCGGAAACGATGCAGATGGTATTCGGATTCTCATCTAAATATTCGATGGCTTTGTCGAGACGGTAGCGAAGTACAAGGCTTGGGCCGGACTTACGCACTTGGGCGCCGAGCACCACCACATAATCGAGATTTGGTTCACCTTGCGCATGCATTTTGCTGACGATGCAACCTTCCACCGTGCCGAACACGACCAGACCAATACACACGACCGCAATCAAGATGCCTCTGACCAGTCTTGGCAATATCGTCCACCACCGGAAGAGCAGACCGAATCCGAGTATTGCGAACAAAACTGCGAACGCTAGCCAAACAATCCAGAAACTCGTGCCGGAATGCGTATTGCGCACGGCGAAAGCGTAACATGCGCATGCCACGGCAAGTACTAAGCATAGAGTACCTGTAATCCGTCTAATCAACGTTGCCATGATGAACCTCTCATTCATTGCGCGTCGCGCGCAATCCTGTCTCATCCTAAGCGCGTGGCTCCTAGACCCCCAAGCGTCACATGCCAATGCCAACAAATTCTACGCATTCCTGCTATTGCAATACCATGTGCATTATGCCATCCAGGAACAGAGCTTTGGCATGGCTGCGGCTAGGATGGGGGAGCATGACCTCAGAAACAATTATGCTTCGGACGATGCGTCGCACGGATTTTCCTGCGCTTGAAGAGCTTGTTCGACAAGCTTGGTATGCGGATGATGAGTCGGATGATAACGGGAATGTTCCGAACGATGAGCGCGGGTTGCGTGAGTACAAGTTGCGCAAGGCGATTCGTCTGCGCAATATGCACCGACTTGCGGCAATCGACATGCATGATTTTCTTTCCCGCACCACCGAGGCTACGGTCGCTGAACGTGATGGTCGGGTGCTTGGCGTGGTATTGGGCTCGTTGAGATCCCGTGTTACCACAGCGCAGAGGATACGTCATGCTATTACGCGAAATTGCTTGGCGTTGCCCTTGTTGGCAAGCAAGGATGGCCGTCGAGGACTTGCCGACCAGATTGCGATTTTGCAGGCCGATGAAATGTTGAAGCGAGATGCCGGCAAAAGCTATCAGGCTGAGGTAACGCTGTTCGTGGTTTCCCCGGAAGCGCGGGGCATGGGCGTCGGTCGTAAGCTGTTCAACCACATGCTTGACGTGTTTCGTGATGCTGGAATGAACGAGTATTTCCTCTTCACTGACACCACCTGCGATTACGGGTTTTATGATTACCGTGGTTTGACACGTAAAGCGGAACGTACCATACGCAGGGAGTCCTTTACTCAAGGTGGTTTAGAAGACGGTTCGCTTTCCTTCTTCCTGTACGAGGGGCGCTGCTGAACGTTTCTGCCCATCACTGTAAAAGGTGAGCGATTGAATCACTGAGTTCATCGGCTATCCGATTTGGTGGGGCGGAGCCGCATGACCGTAGAGCAACCAACCTTCGGTGGTAGGCGCCATATCGGCGAACTCGTTCAGTTGCTCGGCCAGTCGCCGTGCTCTTCGGCCAATGCCGAGAGTCTGGGGAAGTGGCTCATGGCGATGCTTTGCTGCGTGGTCGCCACCGTTATTTTGCCGGATTCAACGAGAACGGGAAGTTCCATATCGATTTCGCGGTAGTCGTCGATGGTTTCGAACGCGTCTTCGTATAGCATGTCATTGAATCGGAGGCGGAAGTTGCGGTCGTGGTTGCCGATGATCAGATGCAAATGCCGGCAGTTGATGCGGCGCAGGCATTCGAGTGTGTGCTCGACGGTGCAACGGTAGGAGAGGTCGCCGAGAATCCACAGTTCGTCGTCGTGCCCGACGATCTCGTTGATATTGTCGATGATGGTGTTCTCGTGGCGTGCGATGTCGCAGATCGCTTTGAACGATGTCTGATTGTCGTGCACGTATTGTTTGATCCACGCGTGTGCGGCGGCGCGGGTCTGCGTCTGCCAGATGTCGAGGTACTCAGCACGTAGCCTGCCATTGTTCAGGAACCCGCGCAGCGCGGTGACCAGTGGATGGCCGAAATGCGTGTTCGAAGTGAAATAACGCATGCGATTCCTTACGATATGCGGTTGGTGATACTCTGATGCTCCTTCAATAGTAGGTGCGGGCGTCTGCGTGGACGGTACCCCGGATGCTTGCGGAACGCCAGTTGGCTTATTTGTGGCACCGTTTGCCGATTCCGTGCGTCGAGCGCGAGCAGGGCGGCACCCACATGCTTGCAATCGTGTGCTTTTGGCCATAGGGGCATGTGCACGCCGCAGAGACGATGCGACTATGACGAATGCGGATGTCCACATCGTAATGCGCGTCCGACCCCATCACCTGAGCATGCCACAGGCTGGGCGCAACCTGCGAGACGTGTTGGACCATGCCGGCGTCATAATACGCCTGCGCACGCTGGTAAATCTTGCCGTCGAACAAGGAACGGAAATCCTTTGGGTGCGGCAGCTGCTCTGTATGTGTCTCCATCGCCAGCGACCTCCATTGTCGTGGACCATCATTGACTGATAAGGACAATGGCAGAACACGGCAGGGGTGGGGTGCGGTTTGGCGGTTCCGCGGGTTGCGATGCTTGGTCAAATTGCGAAATCGCGGGCTGGAGGTGCGAGTTTTCCCTTGTTGTTGAGTCGCTTTGTTCTTTTTTGTGAAAGCTTTTTATATGATAAAATATGGGAAATTCATAATATGCAATGGAACGAGGTGCGTTATGGCTTTGATTCAGATTAATGTTCCTGATGATGTCAAGCAACGGGCTGATGCCGCTTTTGCCCGTAATGGCATCACTACTCCAAGTGCGATGAAGATGATGGTGACGCAAGTTGCCAATGAGAGTCGTACTCCGTTTGATGGGTTGTTTTCTTCCGGAGTGAGCCGTGAATTGGCTGAGGATGTTCGTCGGGATATGCTTCGCGTGGAAGCCCAGGAATATGGGTTATTGCCGGATGATGCCGTTGACGCCCGCACTATTCCCGACGACGTGCTCGGTGAACTGGGCTTGACCGCTGAAGAGGTTGGGCAGTAACTGTGTGGGATGTGAAGGCTTCTCCTGATTTTTGGCGTACTGCCGTGCCTCTGAAGGCAAAATACACGCATGATCAGTTCGCGTTTGTCATCCGTTCGGTGCGCGAGGCCATCTGCGAGCTTGCGCAGAAGGGCAAGGTGGAGGAATCCGGTTGGCATGATCACGTGTTGGAGCATCCGCCGTTTGGTGACGGACATTTCTTCGAGTTTCATACGTTTGATGATGACGTGTTGGTCGTGTACTACAAGCGTGAAAGAAAGCATGTGATTCGCATGGTCGGTATATACGATCATGCTTCCATTCCTTCGGACTAGGTGTCTTCCGTATTGGGCGCATGTGCGGCTCGACGGCCAAGTAGGGCTAGCGCATTGAAAGGACAAGGTGCGCGATTGCAATCGTCATGCCAGATTGCGGAGCCGTTCGAGAATGAGCAGGAAGCTTCGGATTTCGCCAATGATTTGTTGATGAGGATGATTGCGGATGAAGAGGGACGAAGACCGAACTACTCGGGTCGAAATTCCCGAGGACATTACACCGCAGCAGATAGCGGACATTGCTCGTCCTATCGCGCTGAGGCATCATGTCAATGAACTGTACCTGTTCGGTTCCATGGCTCGCGGCGAGGGACGTGCGGATTCGGATATCGATTTCATCTACCAGTTTGATGACACGGCTAATCCAATGATTGATGAGTGGGCTTTGCGCGATGATCTCACATCGACTTTTGGTCGGGAGATCGACTTGGTGAAAAAGCGATACATCACCACTGAATTGCAAGATAGGCTCGCTGAGATGCAACGGGTGATATTCGTCAATTCCATAACCTCCAAACCAATGTTCCGCATTGTCTGAGGTGTGCTTATGAAAACGACTGAAAAAGACGTCCTGCATATCGTCGCGATAGTTCGCGCGCTTCATGATGCGCAACGATTCCTAGGAGGGCTGAGCTCTGAGGAATTCGCTGAGAATGATGAGAAGCAGAATGCCGTGGCTATGGCGATTGCCAGAGCGGGGGAGCATGTCAAGAAGCTTTCGAAAGAATTCCGCGAGTCAGATTCCGGTGTTCCATGGCGTGGTGTGAGCGGCATGCGCGATTGGATTGCCCATGATTATGACGGGCTTGATTTTGATCGTTTGTATTATGCCGTAACCCACGAGGTGCCGCAGGTGTTGACGACGCTGCAACCATATGTGGAGAAACAGGCGCGGGTGCGGCTTACAAAGAAGGATCCTTTCGATGTGCCACGGATCTGAGCGGCGGCTTCGGATTTCGCTCATGATTCGTCGATGAGGATGGTTGCGGATAGCGAAGAACGGAGTTGC
This sequence comes from Bifidobacterium catenulatum PV20-2, assembly GCF_000800455.1. NCBI lineage: Bacteria > Bacillati > Actinomycetota > Actinomycetes > Bifidobacteriales > Bifidobacteriaceae > Bifidobacterium > Bifidobacterium catenulatum. Next base: position 1,433,762 of record NZ_CP007456.1, on the reverse strand, counting down.
TGGCTGAAAGGCATGCAGACCATTAAAAGGTGGACTGGGAGCAACGTTTTTTTAAGTCGGACATACTCCTAGCTCACGCCGTGATTCTCCAACCTATTTCTTGCTTCGTCCGAACTTGGGCAGTTTGATTTCCGGGAGCTGTTTCAATCCGTCTGCTATTCCTTTGCCAAACTGCTGCACTCCGTCGGCGATTCCGGCGCCTGCGTCCTGAGCGCCTTTCGCTATCGCATTGCCGACGTCTTGGACGGCGTGTGCGGTCTGCTGCCTGGCATTCTGCAAGGCCTTGCCGGTGTCGTCTACGGCTTTGCCTGCGGCTTCGATCCAGGTGGGACCGTCTTCGACATGCAGATGAATGTGCTCAAGTTGCAATGTGCTGGCGAATGCATTGAGATCACTGGTAATGCTTTCGATGTTGGCAATGGCATGAGGTGAACTGTATGGGTTCAGCAGCACCTTCCCACCTACGATTCCAGCCTTCGTTTCCAGTTGCCTGCCCAATGCGTTGAGTGACTGCTCGATTTCCGCAAGACGCTTGTTCCTGGCAAGCACGATGCCCTTCTTGTGTGCTTCGAACTGTTCCGGCTCCTCCTGACATACGCGCGCGAGCTCGATGCAGGAGACTTGATCCTGCATCTTGACCGCGGATGCGAGCATACCCAGCCACTGGTGAATCTCCTGACGAATCTGCTGGGTCAACGGGCGAACCTGCTTGGGATCCTGCTCGCGTTCCACCTTCTCGGTGAGGCCCTTGATTTTGGCGATCGCGTACGCTTGGAGGGTGGCGATGTCTTGCGGGCAGCCTGACACCTTAGACCATGTGGTCTCGCTGATTGAACCGACTTGCTGGTAGATGAGCATGGTTTCGTCAATCATGTGGGAGATTCCGGCGAGCTTGCTGACGGTCTGATCCTTCTGATCGCGCAGCAGGTCGTCGAGCTTCGCATCGATTTCCTTCAGATAATCGGTGATCTCGGAGACGGCCTGTTCCAGTGCCATCTGTGCCATGACGCCGCTGATGCCGGTGAGCATGGCGGGGCTGAGCTGCCTTGGCTGGGTGAATTGCAGATGTTTGATGATGTGTCCGTTCGGTTGCCGTACAACACCGGCTTGGAACGGTCCCTTCTTACAGTTCTTGCCGTATTTGGCAACCAGCTCAGCCGATTCCTTGGTGAGTTTTACCCAACGTCCGCTTTCGGACATGGCGTTGCCGACCGTTTGTGCGCCTTTGCTGGCCGACGAGATGGTCTGTATGGCTTTGGCTGTGAACGCTTTGGAATCGAAGCCCTCATCCTTGAGCCAGAGATCTATGGTACCGGCGTCGCCGAGGAAGACGATGCCTTGTTCGTCTTGGATGATGGTGACGCTTTGCGTGTCGTCGGGATTGTTGTTCCCGGTGCTGGCATCTGCATCACCGTCTCCGCCTTCGAATGGGATGAGTTCGTTGGAATCGGCGTCGATCATGGTTATTTCCTTCAAATCCACTTGGTAGCAGTATACGACCGGCAGACGCATCGGTGCGTTTGGGAGTGGCGGGGGACAGGTATGAAAGCGGCGGGGAAGTGGTCAGTCTTCGATCTGGGCATCGCCCGAGTCGAGAGCTTGGAAGATCTCGTTGAACAGGGCCTCGGTTTGTGCCTGGAGCTTTTCCAAGCGGATCTTATGCTCGCTGCCGGTTGTGGATCTGTTCATGGTGTCCATAAGACGAAGGCTTTGCAGGGTACTCTTCCATCGTTCGACTGGTGCGTTTACGGGAAATTGGTCGGCGTATTGCTCCAGTGTCTCCTCAATGGCGTCAAGCTGCTTGGCGACTCTTGCGGATGGGCTAAGCGCGGCCGGCAGATGCATGTTCGCAGCGGCCTGCTTAAGCTTGCTGCCTACCTGTTGTTCGCTGACAAGCTGCGCCACCTTCTGCATGTTTTCTGGATTGGCCGCAATGTCGACCGCCGTTTTGACGGCATAGGTCGCCGCCGATGCGACGATTCCCCTCAGAAATCCACCTTTGCGCGTCATCGTTTATCCCTTTCAACACGGAAATTCTTCTAGGAACAGTGTAGTTCAGAGAAGGCGGGTATTGGTTGATTTATACATGCCTATGCGGCTTGGTGGAAGGAAGAGACCCTGGATTTGAGCATTGCCAAGAGACTTGGAAGCTGTTGCTGCTACTCGTAGCAGCAATGAGATAGAAAAGAGGCCCACCGCATTTCAGGACGTAAACGTAGCCTTGGATGGGCGCTGATATAAAGGACTGTACATTCTTTGGCGATTGAACATGCTGCATGAGTGACAAAGTATGTAATTGAGATGTAGATGCATGAGAGTGCTGAGAGTGCGTGAAGGCGCGCGGACGCATTCTGACGAATTACTAACCTGGAAGCAGATCCTATCTGTTGAAAGCCCGTCGCGCTCGCGAAGAAAACATGGCTCATGGTGAATGCGGATTGGGCAGCGTGCAACTATTCAGGTGTTACTTACGAACGTATATACAGCGTCAATTGGCTTTATTACTATTGCCGTAGGCAAATTCAACCGGATATCTCTGAGCATTCTTCGCAAGCTTATCGAGGATTATCTCGTCAAGGTCAAATCCAAATTTGTCAGATAGCATGATGCAATACATGAGTACATCTGCTATTTCCTCATGAATATGTTCGATATTGCTGTCTTGTGGCTCGTCGTTCCATTGAAAACATTCCAGAAGTTCTGCGGCCTCAATGCTGATAGATTTGGCAAGATTGCCGGGAGTGTGGAATTGAGACCAGTCCCGCTCTGCTACGAATTTACGGATCGCGTTGATGCTTGAATCGGAAATCATAATACGTAAGTGTATGTCGAATCTTTTCTGAAGGCCTCTCTCGGGTGCATAATGAGCATATGACGAAGAGCGCGCTTCCAAAGCCAATCATTATAGATTTGCCTTATCAGAGCATTGATGACAAGGCAGAAATAGAGAAAGCCTTTGTCGAGCAATTAGGATACGAGACATTATCTGCTGTCGAGCGTGAGACTTTGCACTATATTTTCGATTATCCAACGGTGTATGTGGTTCATTCAAAGAAGAGGAATCAGCATACTTTACGTCCCGAATATACGGTGTATGTGGGAGAGACGAATAATATTCGTAGTCGAACAATGCAGCATCTGAGGGAAGATCCCAAAACGAGAGTTGATTGGAAGGAATTTCAAGAAAATTTGCAGAGCGACGCTCGTTCTGTGTGGCAGTATGTCATTGGCAATCCGCATTTCAACAAATCTCTGACTTTGGACGTGGAGAACCGGCTGATGCATTATCTTCTTGGCTCTGATGCAGTCAAGAATTTGAACAATCGTCGCACCAATGCGCAAGGCGACTACTATACGCAGGATGAATTCAACCAGATTTTCTCGGACATCTGGCTGGAACTGAACCGACAGAATCCGGAACTATTTCCGGCTGAGGAGATTATTCGCGATTCTGCACTTTTTAAAGCATCGCCTTTTCACCAATTGAGTGATGATCAGATAGCTGCGGAGGAATCGATTATGGACGCGCTTTCTGAAGCTCTTGCCGGCTCTGGTGATTCAGCCGATTCCGGTTTATCGAGACTGATTTTCGTGCAAGGCGTTGCGGGTACTGGAAAGACGGTTTTGCTAAGTCACCTGTTTTATCGCATAGCAACAGAAATGGATATCAATGGGCGCATCAATGACGAAGATGATGAAGATATTCTGGAAAGCGATTCATCACTAAAAATCAGTAAGGAAAATCGCAGAAAAGCATATATTCTTGTCAACCATAACCAGCAAATGCACGTCTATAACCAAATTGCAAGCAAATTAGGTTTGCAGAAACATTTTGGCGAGGTGGCTCTTAAACCGAGTCAATTCATCAATCGATTTAGTGAGAAAACAACAAGTAATCGAGCTATTGCGGACAAGCCCCGAGGCAAAGCCGATGTAGTGCTTGTTGATGAAGCTCATCTGCTGTTGACGCAGGGTGACCAAGGATACTCGGGCAAGAACATGCTGCACGATTTATTGCGTCGCGCGAAAGTGGTTATTGCGGTATTCGACCCGAATCAGATTTTGCAAACTTCGCAGCGTTGGAGCGAAGAGGGTCAGGACATGCTTTTTCCGCAGCAAGCAGAAAGCGACGTGCAAAAAACTGCTGCTGGCTATAGCGGGCAGTTGGAGCGATTTGTGCCATTGAATATGTGGGGTGATCACTATTTGCTAAGTCGCATATGCTTGCATAGGCAATTTCGCATTGCTGCGGATGATGCGACGATTCGATGGATTGATGATTTCGCTGATGGTAAGAGAATAGGTCGTATTCCTCAAGACATTGGGGAGAAGGATAGAGAAACAGGCGAATATGTCCGCGAGCCATTTGAAATCAGAGTATTCGATTCTCCGGTTGAACTGTTTAAAGCCATAAAGAAGAAGGCATCTCTAAAGGCTTCAGGCGTTGACGGATGCGGGCTTTCTCGTGTGGTTGCTACGTATGATTGGGAGTATAAGGGCGGCAAAATTAACGATTCCAGTCCCGATGGTCTCTGGAATGTTGAGATGCATTGCGATGCACAGGGAGTATGGCGCATGGGAGCGGCTCCGGGAATGCAGAGAGGATACGATGCGTTTAATTTTGATGGAAGAGCTGATTATTTCTGTCATCCATGGAATTACGAAATCAAGGTAGGGGATAAGGGTCTTTCCCTAGATGCTGTCTGGGCGGAAAGTCCGCATACGCTTAATGAAGTGGGATCAACGTTCTCTATTCAGGGGTTTGATCTTAATTATGTAGGTGTCATCATTGGACCGTCGGTTACCTATCGCGAAGGGAAAATCGTTTTTAACGAAAAGGCAAGTTGTAATAAACGTGCAGTGAGTAAGAGGAATGGCTCAATCAGCTACGCGCAATCCAATCTGCGTAATGAACTGAATGTTCTGCTCAAACGCGGTGTGCATGGATTGTATTTATTCGCCGTTGATCCTGAACTGCAGGCCGCTCTCAAAGAAGCTGCCAGTAAGTAATTGCTTGACTGTACTTGATGTTCATCTTTGAGTTTATCCAGCCGATGCGTATGCAATGTTGAGCGATACATAACTGTCCGAAAAGAGGCTGTCATGAAATACGGGATGAGGAAACCCAGCTGGAAGAAGAGCCTGTCCGCGCGCACGAAAGGCCGTGCCACCCGCGCGGTCAAGAAAGCGTTGATCCCCGGCTACGGCAAGAAGGGCTTGGGATGGCTGCATCCCAAGCGCAAGCTGTACAACACGGTCTACAAGAAGACCACGTTCAGCCTGTTCGACCTGTTCAAGTAACCAGGGCTAAGGGGGGATCACATGTGTTCCAATCCAGACGCGTACGAGTTCCGACTTTCATTAGACCTTCCTCAACAGAGCGCCGTTCCTACTGATACGTTTTCTGCCTTGCGGGAAGTCCATGAATATTCAGCGGAGAACGGCCCGCGTTTCCACACGGCTGCTGAGATGTTTGATTCTCTGGGAATATGGCAGGTCCCGCCATGAGAACATTACGTATGGCGGGATCTGGTTTTGTCGCTGTTGAGCTGTCGGACACTCAGGTGAGCATGGCCTCGATGTTGTTGCCTTCCGGATCGTGCACGAAAGCGGCGTAATAGGTCGGTCCGTAGTTCGGCAACCAATGCGTGGTGAACTGACGGAAACGATTGTAGCCGGCGCCGCCTAGCATGCAATATGGGAAACGACGCCGGCCACAACGGCCGGCCAAGACGGACGGAACACACGAAAAGGCGAATCAAACACAGCATGGGCAAGAACGGTACGCAACCAACAACGAAAAACGTCATACCGGCGGTCACACCATGGGGTAAGAACCGTGTGAAGAACACCGAAACCGGCAAGCACGTGCTCATCATGCCGGGCATTGGATACACCGTAGACCGACCGCTGCTGTACTGGGCAGCGCAGGCGCTTGCGGCCAACGGATGGTTCGTGGACCGGCTCGACCTGAAACTGACGGAAAGCGTCGAGTTTCCGGAAATGATCGCCTGCATGGAACGCGTGGTCGACGAATGGCGCAAGGCGGCGCTCGAACATGCTGCCGAATCGGGTGAGGAGCCGCAGTTGCTGGTCGTCACCAAATCGCTCTCCACACTCTCATATCCGCATTCCGCAAAACTAGGATTGCGCGTGGTGCTGCTCACCCCGGTACTCAACCCGCCGCCATTCGACAAGCACAAGTCGGTCATTCCCGCGCCGCTGCCGGGAACTGTCGGCAGCCCGATGCCGCTAATCTGCGCAGGTGACGCCGACCCATACTACGATGACGCCAAAGCGCATCTGCTCACCGACCATGTGCACACGTATGCTGGTGCCAACCATTCCATCGAAGTGCCGGACGATTGGCAGACGTCGCTCGACTATCTGAAACAGGTCACGCAGGCCATCGTCGACTACGCCGGCTGAAAAGAACGGGACGGAATATGCGCATCGTATTGCAGAAGGTCAGCGAAGGATCCGTCGACGTGGTCGACAAGACAAGCGGAGAAGTCGACACCACATTCGAACCACAGCATATAGGCATCGGCTATGTGCTGCTCGTCGGAGTGGAAGACACGGACGGAGCGAAACAAATCGACTGGCTTGCCCGCAAAATCGCCAACCTACGCGTCTTCGAAGACGAGAACGGCAAAATGAACCGTTCCATCCACGACGTGAACGGCAGTGTGCTGTCCATCTCCCAATTCACGCTATACGCGGACGTGCGCAAAGGCAGTCGCCCAAGCTTCGTGAAAGCCGGAGCGCCCGCACACGCCGAACAGACATGGCACGGATTCAACGACGCCCTGCGCGCACAAGGACTCGAAGTAAAAGAAGGACGATTCGGCTCCCACATGCGCGTGCGGCTCGCCAACGACGGTCCGGTCACCATCATCTTTGACACCGACGAACTCGGCGTCTGACCCAGAACCCAACGTGAAACCCTATATCCGACGATTGCCATAGGGTAAAACGCATGGGAATATGGAACGACCGCAAACTGATCGTCAACTGCCTGCCGTTGACCGAATCCGAACGTGCGCAATTCATACGTGCCGCGAAAGACATACCACAGGAATTCGTCGGCGATTCGACCCAACGGGGAAGCATGAGCTGGACCGCCGCAGTACCGGAGGAACTCAAAGCCAAAGCCACCGCGGTCATCGGCAACATCGCGCCCGAGGAATGCGCGCAATGCCCCAAACTCGAATGGTTGCAAACTTGGAGCGCCGGCGTCGACAAATACCAGCGACCCGGCATCCTGCAGCCCGGATCCATGCTCACCAATGCCACCGGAACCTACGGACAAAGTGTCTCCGAACACATGTTCGCCATGATGTGGGCCATCATGAAAAACCTGCACATCTACGCGGCAAGCAACCCGAACGCCATGTGGCAGGACGCGGGCCGCGCCATCAGCCCCAACGGCAAAACTGCGCTCATCATCGGAATCGGCGACATCGGATCACACTTCGCACGACTCTGCAAAAACGTCGGAATGACAACCATCGGCATTCGCCGTAATCCCTCCGTCGAAGCGCCGGGCGTCGATCATATGGTCGGTTTCGATTCCTTCGACGACGTCCTGCAATACGCCGATGTGATCGCCATGTGCGTACCATCCACCCCGGCAACATGCCACCTGCTCGATGCGAAACGCATCAGCAAACTCAAAAACGACGCCATCATCATCAACGCGGGCCGCGGCGACGCCATTGAAAGCCAGACACTTGCCGATGCGCTCGCGGAAGGACGAATCCGTGGCGCCGCGCTCGATGTGACCGAACCGGAACCGCTGCCGGAGGAATCGCCATTGTGGAGCGAGCCTCGTTGCCTGGTCACGCCACACGTGGCGGGCGGCAACCATCTTGAGATCACCGAGCGCCGCATCATCGCCATCGCATTGGGCAATGTACGCTGCTACGCCAACGGGCAGCCTCTCAACAACCTCATGCCCCTCAAAGGCTGACGGCCACGCGTGCGGGGAGAAAGGAGAAGGTATGACATTGAACAAATGGCGTCGTGCGACGGAATGGTTCATGACGGCGTTGGCATTGGTGTTCCTGTTCGCGTATTCGTGGGAAGTTCTGGCGAGGACGCATATCCTGTTGTGTGAAATGGTGATCAACATCATCTGGATGGCGTTCATCGTCGACTACGTCGTTTCGATCCTGCTGGCGGAAGACAAGAAAACCTGGTTCAAAGACAATCTGCTGATGCTGGTGTCCATCGCATTGCCCGTCTTCAGGCCATTGAGACTGCTGCGTCTGGTGGCAGTGCTCAACGTGCTCAATCGTACCGGTGGCATGGCGGTGCGTGGGCGCATCACACTGTACACATGCTGCAGCGTGACACTACTGATGTATATCGGTGCCCTTGCCGAATTGGATGTGGAACGTGGGGTTCCAGGCGCTTCCATCACCGATTTCGGTGAAGCGATATGGTGGTCGTTCGTGACCGTCACCACAGTCGGCTATGGCGATTTGTCCCCGGTGACATGGCAGGGAAGATGTATCGCCATCGGACTGATGATAACCGGCGTTGCCCTGATCGGCATCGTCACCGCGACGCTGGCTTCATGGATCGTCGACCGTGTTCGTGACGAGACCGACAAGCGTGCGGATGAGGCGGAATCGGAAACGGAACAGTTGCGCCACAATGTGCGGGAACTGACGGACACCGTCAACCAGCTGCGCGATGATATCGCGCAGCTGCGCAGGTTATAGCGGTTCTCATGACTGCACTGCGGAAATACGGAAAATGCTGAGACATAGGAAAAGCGCCATACGTCTCGCAACCGGAAGGTGGAGGCACTGTATTGGATTTATTCGCAGGCGACTCCGTCATGGTCGCGGTCCAGTTGCGAACGGTAGCCCGGCTGACCCTGGTAGATAGGCGCGGTGCCAGCGGCCTGTGCTGCGGTGCAGTTTTGGTAGTAGACATCCTGCTGTGGCGCTGGCTGGGGCGCGGGAGCGGGAGCCGGAGTGGGTTCGGGTGCAGGTGCCTGTGTCGTTTGCTGATTCTGCTGGGCCTGCTCAGCTGATTGTTCGGTCTGCGTCTGTTCTGTCTGCTCGGATTCGGTGGTCTTCTCGACTGTAGAATCCTTGACTCCCATGTAATCGGGCACGGTCTGCGTCGGGCAGGAGGACAATACCTTGGATATGGCCTCTTTCTCGGCCTGCGTGACCCACAGCGAATATTTGTGCTTCACACCAATCTGGCGTACCACATTTCCGCAACGGAAACTTCTGTTGGACGGCAACCACGTGGCCGCATCGCCATCCGACTTCTTCTAGTCGGCCTTCCCCTGTACCGCCAGCAATCCGGACATCATCGAATTGCGACGACGCATGATATGCTCCTCATCTCCGAACTCTCACACGCTATCAGCGTACCCGCAAATCGAAGTCAAATCACTTATATGTGGCAGATTTCCCATTCCGCCTGATGTCATTTCGCTTATATGTGGCAGATACTTTTGGGGAAAACCGTACAAGGGGGTATTTTTCCGGGGCTATGGAGGTGCTTACGTGGAAGAAAGTGCCACATATAAGCGAAATGGTTTTCCGCAAGTGTCTGAATCTGCCACATATAAGCAAAATGGAATTGGGACAGAACGAAATGGGGGCTGAACGTGCCGTTCTGTCAAGGCATACGGCGAATATCGGCGATATGACAAACAATAGCAAGGCAATCAAATCGGAACGTCTCATGCAATACGCCAAGGACTTCAACGCAGACCGCGCCAATCTCGTGGCAGCCAACGCGGCAGTATCCGCGGGCGTGCTCGAAGCCGCCACCGATTACAAAGGTCAGCGCTCGCTGCCGCGCGACTTCTCCATCGAACTGAAGCAGGGCTCCATCACCAACCAGCGTAGATCGGGCCGCTGCTGGATGTTCGCGTCCCTCAACACCCTGCGCTATGAGCTTATGCACAAATGGGGGCTTGACGATTTCGAATTCTCCGAAACCTACCTGTTTTTCTGGGATGCGATGGAGAAATCCAACGCATATCTTGAGAACGTGCTTTCCACGCTCGACGAGCCGACCGACAGCCGCCTGTTCCAGGAGATCAACTATGGTCCGGCCGACGATGGCGGTTGGTGGCAGATGTTCGCCGCCCTTGTTGACAAGTACGGTCTTGTGCCGAAGAACGCATATCCGGAATCCGCCAATTCCAAGGATTCCGACGCATTCAAACAGTATCTCAACAGCAGGCTGCGCCAGTTCGCGGCGGATTTGCGCGAACGCCATGCCGCTGGAGCTTCGATTGAAGAGTTGCGGTCGGTCAAGGAAGACGACATGTCCACCGTGTACCGCATGTGCGCCATCTCGCTTGGTGAGCCGCCGGAGAGGTTCGACTTCCTGGCCCGCGTGAGCGATGATGACAAGAAAAACGACAAGAAAGCCGACGAAGGCAAGTCCGACAATCCAAAGACCGGCAAGGACGAGCGCAGGCAGATCCGTGAGACCGGCATCACGCCGATGGAATTCTACAGGAAATACGTGCCGGTGGACGTCGATGATCTGGTGACGCTGTGCAACGTGCCGATGAAATCCCGTCCGTTCAACAAGCGCTACCGGATCCGCTACACCGCCAATGTCTCCGAAGCGGAGGATATGGAATTCGTCAACGTGCCGCTTGACGTATTCAAGAAGGCCGCCGTCGACCAGATCAGCGCCGGCCATCCGATCTGGTTTGCCTGCGACTGCACCCAATTCTCGTTGCGCGCGGCCGGCTATTTCGACTGTGACAGCGTGCGCGTGGACCAGCTGTTCGGCACCGATTTCAATTTCGACAAGGCGCACGGCCTCGAATACGGCGACAGCCCGAGCAACCATGCCATGACCCTTACCGGCGTAAACCTTGATGAACAAGGCAAGCCGAACCGCTGGAAGGTGGAGAACAGCTGGGGCAAGGACAACGGCGAGGACGGCTACTACGTGGCCTCCGACGCATGGTTCGACCGCTATGTGACCGAGATTATCATCCGCAGGGAATACCTCGACGACGCCACCCTCGTGCTGCTGGAATCCGAACCGGTGGAACTCGATCCATGGCAGCCGCTCACCAAGCGTTGCCGCTGATATAACCGGTATGGAGCGAAGCCGTGGCTGGGATTGCAGCCACGGCTTTCCTGTTCCGCTGTGCTGATACTCTTGCATAAGAACAAATGTGCGAACGATTGGGGTTCAGTTGGCGGATACTTTGTCATGGCTTTCCGACGAACTACGCAGCGAATGCAGTCAGCCTGTATTGCAGCGTGCCCGTGGAATCGCCAACCAGTGGCGTGCGAAAATGTCGGATCTGCATTGCCTGAACGACTCCGATTCCGATCGCATCACCCTGCATGCCAATATGCGGGGCACCACCTCACCGTCCAGCCGATACGAAGTGCAAGCCACGCTCGATCTCTCCGACGAACTGTTCTTGGCGCGCTATTGCTCGTGCCCCGCGTTCAACGGTTCGCAGCACGGTTATGGCACGTATTCGTCGGCATATTCGCCCAGCTACCGCAACAATCCAAATTATCGCAGTTTCGACGATGATGACGATGAATACGATTATGTCGACGATTATGATGATTTCGGTTCAGGATCGACGTTCGGCCATGTGCAGGACGATGACGAGTTCGATTCAGATCCGACCGGGGGACGCCGCTATACCGGCATGTGCAAGCATGTCGCCGCAATGCTGCTGCTGTTTCTTGACCAGCCCGAACGGTTCCGCGGATTCAAGCGAAGTGGCGTGACCTCGCCTATCCTCTCCGACTACATGCGTGCGCTGGATGCGAAGAATGACAATACCGGTCAAAGCGTGCAGCTTGACGTGCTCAAGCGCATCGTCGACGCGAAAAGCCGTCTCGCCGACGAGCAACGAGGCGCCATTACGCAAGGGGCCACGAAAACAAAACGCAAGAGCGGTTCCATCATGGTGAAACCGGGAAGCGTATGTCTGAAGCCCACGCTGATTATGAATCGTGAGTTGTGGAGCCTGACGTTGAAAATTGGCTGCGGCGACGCAAGTTATATCATCAAAAGCATTTCCAAATTCGTAGCCGACATGCACAACGGGGCATACGTGTCGTATGGGCAGAAACTCTCGTTCACCCACACTTCGGACATGCTCGAACCGTTCTCGCTGCAGCTGTTCCGATTCCTGCAAGGTGTTGTTGGATCACGTGTTGCTGCACAGCTGCAGAACAACTACTATTACGCGCCAGACGTGCGTATCGAACGTGAAATCATGCTTACCGATGGGGAATTGTGCGATCTGCTGAACCTATTCGAAGCGGAATCGCAGCAGGACTACATCGAAGACGTGCTGATAGCACGTGGGCCGGTGGAAGCTCCCAAGCATGAGGGGCGTGAGAGGGCGCGACAGCTCACTCCGGATGATTTCGCCCATACGGATGACACCGCTCCGGACTATGTCGAAGTGACCACGCCAGGGGAGTCCAGATCGCATACTATCGCCATATTCGATGGCAATCCGCAATTTCGGTTCATCGCCGAATATGTGAAGGAAGGCGCTTCGTCGGGCGTGCGTATCACGTCGAACCGTACCATCACGGATCGGATTGTTGGGCAGCGGGGCGTGTACCTCATGAGTGCCGAGCATAACGGCACTCCGACGGATTCCCATATGATTCCAGTGAGCGGGTTCTTCCGTTGCGCCGACAGCATCCTTCCCGCAGTGGACGCGTTGATGACATTGTGCGCATCGAACGTTAGCGATGGTGTGTTCATCGCGGAAAACGACTGGCCCATGTTCGCACGAACAATACTGCCAAAACTTACCGAAGCGGGCATTGGCTTCGATATTCCGCAGGAAGTCGCCGAACAGATGGGAGTCGACTGCCAGATCGAATTCTACTTGGACCGTGATCTGCAGGGCATCACCTGTGAGGCTGTGGCACGATACGGCGATTTCGTGTTCCAGCTGGTGCCGACCGCTAAAGCACTACGAGGCGTGATTAATCCGGATTCGCGGTCGAAAGCGGCGCTCATCAAACGAGATACGGCTCGCGAATCATTCGCGGTGCAGGTGGTTCGCCAGCTTTTCCCGACATGGAGTTCCATTGACGTGGCGCGGGTTCGCGAGGAAGACGAACAGACGATTCTGCTCTTGCTCACCGAAGGCGTGGATATCTTGCGCTCGGTCGGACAGGTGTTCTCCACAGCCGCGTTCGACGGCATGATGATGCCAAGCAGCCCCACGGTGAAGGTCGGACTGTCCATCGACTCGAATCTGGTTGAGATCTCGCCGATAGCCGGCGAAGTGCCGATGAACGAGGTCGGCGCGTTGCTGAATTCCTATCGTAGGAACCGCCGCTACCATCGATTCAAGGACGGTACGTTCGTTGATCTGAAGAATGCCGATCTGCATGAACTTGATCAGATTGCCACAGATCTTGACCTTGATGAGAGACAGATTGATTCCGGAAGAATCACCATTCCCGGATATCAGGCGTTCCTCTTGGATGCTCAAGTTGATGACGACGGCAAAAGCGAATCGTTCGTCGACTATGTCAACGATGTGAAAATCATCGACCCGAAACGATACGAAGTGCCCAACAAGCTCAAAAACGTACTGCGCCCATACCAAGTGGAAGGCTTCCAATGGCTTTCCACCTTGTGGGACAAAGGCTTCGGTGGCATTCTCGCCGACGAAATGGGTCTGGGCAAATCCGTGCAATTGCTGTCACTGGTGGAAGCCCGCAAGGGGAACGGCCCAGCGTTGATTGTCTGCCCGGCATCCTTGGTATACAACTGGGCCGCCGAATGCGAGAAGTTCACGCAGGATCTCACCATCGAAGTCGTGGCAGGCACGAAGGCACAACGGCGCAAACTCATCGCAACCGTGGCGCGGCAATGGAACAATTCGCCTGAAACCAATGAAACGCAGCAAACCGATGTGGTGATTACCTCTTACGATTTGCTGCGTCGAGATGTGGATGATTATGCCGACTGCCGATTCGCATTAATGGCACTTGACGAAGCTCAATACATCAAAAACCATGCCACCAAACTAGCCAAAGCCGTCAAGCAAATCACCGCCGAACACCGGTTCGCGTTAACCGGAACGCCCATCGAAAACCGGTTGAGCGAACTGTGGAGCATCTTCGACTTCCTCATGCCCGGATTGCTCGGAACCTACACGAAGTTCCGAGAAAAATATGAGCAGCCGATCATGGCACCCGGTTCGGAACATTCCGTCATGGCCGACAAACTGCAGGCTTTGGTCGGACTGTTCATTAAACGACGTCTGAAAAAAGATGTGCTTACCGATCTGCCTGACAAGTCCGAAAACGTGCTCACCGTCAAATTGGAAGGCGAACAGCGCAAACTCTATGCGGCACACGAACAACGGTTGCGTGCCACCCTGACCAAAACCAAGGATGCCGACTTCAATGCCAAGAAAATCCGTATTCTTGCCGAATTCACGTTGCTACGCGAAATCTGCTGTGATCCGAGACTCGTCTATGCGGATGTGAAAAATGCTTCCGCCAAACTCGACGCCATTTGCGAACTCGTATCCACGTGCATGGACGAAGGCAAGAAAGTGCTCGTATTCTCGCAGTTCACTTCATTCCTTGACCTGATTGGTACACGTTTGGCTGAACATGGCATGGACTTCTACACCATCACCGGCGAGACACCGAAGAAACGCCGTGTGGAACTGGTGGATGAATTCAACGGCAACGATGTTCCTGTATTTCTCATCTCGCTCAAGGCGGGTAACACGGGACTGAACCTTGTGGGCGCATCCGTAGTGGTGCACGCTGACCCATGGTGGAACGCCGCCGTGCAGAACCAGGCCACCGACCGTGCGCATCGTATCGGGCAGACGCAGGATGTGAACGTGTACCAAATCGTAGCCAAAGACACCATTGAGGAACGTATTCTCAAACTTCAGGAGAAGAAAAGCGAACTTGCCCAACAGTTCACCGACGGCACCGCGTCCGGAGGCGTCGGCACGCTCAGCAAAGACGACCTACTCGACCTGCTGGCATAACAATCAACGTACCTGCCGCTTACTTGAACGCACACGGTACGAAAGCAACAGGCAAAGCGCACACAGTGCGGCAACGCACCATGAGGCGACGTTCATGTCATAGGCAAAAGGCATACGAGGCTAAGATCATGGTTTCCGGATTAAAGATAATGCCTGCTGATAATAGACGCCAGTGAGACGCGATTTGCATATTTCCGACGATAGGCGTATACATAATCGTGCAAGTTTCAGGGAAGGTGAAAATCCTTACTGGCGGTAACGGTACGACTGGCGTTCATAACGGTCCCATGCCGAAGCCCGCGACCCGCGAAAGCGGCTGATCCGGTGAGAATCCGGGGCCAACGGTCAAAGTCCGGATGGAAGAAACGGGGCTCAACATGAGTGTATCCTCACCAAACAATACCCAAAACAACGACGCCGAAATCGCCAGCGAAAGCATGACGCGTCCCGACAACGCGCATTCCACAGGCGTGGCCGACTCTGGACGCTGGTCCACCAAACGCATCGCCATGTATGCGCTGTTCGTGGCGCTGTCGATGGCCGTCAGCTTTGTGGAATTTCCCATTGTGCCAGGCGTTGAATGGCTGAAATATGATCCATCCGGCATTGTCAGCCTGGTGGCAGGTTTCGCCTACGGGCCAGCGGCGGCGGTAATCGTCAGCGTGCTTGGTTTCCTGCCGCACCTGTTTACCAACCCATGGGGCACGCTTATGGCCGTGCTCGTGGCTTTGGCATTATCCGTGCCGGCAGCACTGATCTATCGTAGGAACAAGACCCGCAAAGGCGCGGTCATCGGTATCATCGTCGGTGCGATCGCAGCTTTGGCGGTGGCGATTGTGGGCAATATGATCGTCACACCGTTCTACGCGCACATGACCACCGCACAGGTCGTGGCATTGATCGTGCCGGCGCTTCTGCCGTTCAACGCGTTGAAATTCACCATCCATGGCGTGGTCACCTTCCTGATCTACAAGCCGATCTCCAACCTGTTGAACCGCTGAGTCTCGTTCACCATATCGATTTCGCATATTGATGAATAGGAAGGAACCTTTCGACGTATGGATGGAAGGTTCCTTTCGTTTATGAAAGACGATTCCATGAACCCTGACAGCGACACGAACACCATTGCGGTCGAATTACGTGATATTCGTTTCACATATGACGCCGGCGCGACCTGGGCGCTCGACGGTGTGAACCTGACCATCCGCCAAGGAGAACGTGTATGCTTGGCAGGACCAAACGGATCGGGCAAATCCACGCTTTCGCGCATCATCGCAGGGCTTGCCGCACCCGATGCCGGACATGTCACGCTGTTGGGACACAACGTATTCGATGACGCCGGCGCGCACGCTGACGCTTACCGCAGCGCCCGGCATGGTATCGGGGCGGTTTTCCAACATCCGGAAGATCAGATCGTCACCACCATCACCGAGGATGATGTTGCCTTCGGTCCGGAAAACCTCGCCATTGCGCATGATGATGTCGATATGCGTATCGCCATGTCACTTGATGCAGTAGACATGAGCGAACAACGAGAAGCCGATCCCACGCGAATGAGCGGAGGCCAACAGCAGCGCGTCGCCATCGCCGGCATGCTTGCCATGAGTCCCGAAATCCTCGTGCTCGACGAGCCTACCGCCATGCTCGATCCGCAAGGCCGTGCCGACATCATGCATATTCTTGATGAATTGCAGCAGCATGGCACAACCATCATTCTCGTCACCCACCATCGTGACGAATTCGTCAATGCCGACCGCATCATTCGCCTGAATAACGGGCGTATCGCGCAAAGCGCTCGCGGTAATACTGCAAGTATTCCGGAAATGGATGAATCAGACACAGCGCAAGAAGACAACCCAATTGCCAAATCCAATATCGCAGATGACGCTTCGAAGCCAACATCAACTGTACCAATCATTGAAATCCATAATCTGACATACCAATATCCAAACAGTAACGAGCCTGTGTTCGATAAGCTTTCCATAACCATCAATGCGGGCGAAACCGTGGCCATCACAGGGCATAACGGTGCAGGCAAAACCACCCTCGCGCGTCTTCTCTGCGCGCTTGACCAGCCGCAATCCGGCAACATCACCATCAATACCATTCCCGTCGCACGCCAACTCGCCAACGGCAATATGCAGTCGCTCAAACGTGCGGACCGCGAGAAACTGCGCGCCACCATCGGCTACGTCATGCAACATCCCGAACGTCAGCTTTTCGCCGAAACCGTAGCCGAGGATATCGCATACGGACCACGCAACCAACATCTTGACGAAACACAGGTATCCGAACGCGTCAATCAAGCCATGACGCTGCTGCATATCGAACATCTTGCCGATCGTTCGCCATTCGACCTTTCCGGCGGACAACAACGACTTGCCGCCATAGCGGGCATCATCGCATGCCAACCGCAGATCCTTATTATGGACGAGCCGACCGCAGGACTTGACGAGGCGGCTACAGCCCGCGTGCACAATCTCATCCAAACCCTCCACGCACAAGGCGTTACCATACTCATCATTTCCCATTCGCAAACGGAAATCGACGTGCTCGCCGATCGGGTGATCGCGCTTGATCGCAGACAAAACAGTAATGACGTCACTCGAGATATCGGAACTGATGCCACTTCCGAAACGGCAGGTTCGAAGAATCTGCACACGCTTGGCTCCGGACATGCAAAGGGAGACGTCCGTGAAAACCGCAGTTTTATGGAACGGCTTGACCCGCGCGTGAAGATGGTGAGCGCGTTGGCGGTCATGTTCTCCGCATTCGCCATCCGCTCCTTCTGGCAGTTACTGGTGGCCGCACTGTTGACCGGCATGATCGTTGCGACATCAGGCATCGGCGTGAAACAACTGTTCAAATCGATTCACATGTTCCTTGCATTGTTCGTGTTCTGCGGACTGCTCAATGTGTTCTTCGTACGATCCGGCAATGTTCTTACGAACATCGGACCGATTCCAATCACCGACGACGGTGTGCGTATCGCTATACTGTACGCCTGCAGATTCGTTGCGGTCATTATCATCGGAGCGGTATTCCTTGCCACGACCACTCCCACGGCCATTACCGACGCATTCGAAGCGTTGCTCAAACCTTTCGTAAAATTCGGCATACATGCGCAGGAGATCGCGTTGGTGATGAGCCTCGCATTGCGGTTCCTGCCCACGTTAGGAGGCGAAGCGAAAGCCATTGTGGATGCGCAATCAGCCCGAGGCGGCAGCATCGAAACAGGAACATTCGTACAGCGGATCAAAGCGATGACCGCCATTATCATTCCGGTATTCGCAGGAGCGATACGTCATGCCGATAATCTCAGCCTCGCACTCGACGCACGATGCTACGAGGAAGGCATCATGCGCACGCACTGGCGAATCATGCGGATCGCCAAACATGACATCGCCGTAGTCGGTGTGAGTGTGTCGTACATTGCCGCATTGGCCCTGATCGCTGGACTATGCTGAGCATTCCGGACGGGCATGGCGCTCCACTGATCGCATTGGAAAGCGAAACCGCCGAAGAGACACGTCTGAACACGCGCAAGAACATCGAAAACGGTGTGAACGCCATCAAAGGCGCGGGGGAGTGATATGCAAGATTTTACTGCCCTCACGCTACTCTTGAGCAAGCACCATAGATAGGAATGGAACAAGTTATGGCATTAACCAAGAAGCAGGTCAAGCAGCTGCGTGGCCTGGCTACCAAGCTCAATCCGCTCATCCAGGTCGGCAAGAACGATTTGAGCGAAACCGCTATCAAGCAGGCGGACGAGACCATTGAAAAGCGTGAGCTTATCAAATGCTCCGTGCTCGACGGATCCGGACTGACTGCCAAGGAAGCGGGCGAAGGGCTGGCCGAAGAACTGAACGCGGAACTCGTACAGGTTATCGGCAACCGTTTCGTGCTCTATCGCCGCTCCCATCGCGATGACGTGGAGCATATTCGTCTCGTACGCGAATAAAGCGGGAAACTGACGCGACCAAACATAACAGGGCGGGTGCTTTCTGAAAACCAATCGGAAGGCACCCGCCCTATTGCAATGAAAATAAACAATCGGAAGTCAGAAAAACATGCGATGGAGCGGTGTCAGCGCTCCTGATTCCATTCGGGCTTCCACGTGTACTGCATGTCGTACGCGCTGGCCCAGAACATGTACTCGTTCTCCACGCCGGTCACGAAAATGTCAATCAGCTCGCGCTTGCGCTCCTCGCTCGCGTCGGCTACCAGTTTCTCGATATGTTCGAGCAGCCACACGGAATCCTGCCAGAACTCGTCGGTCTTATACATGTCGACCCAACTTTTGTACGGATTGTCGTCAAGCGTGTCGGCAAACTCGGCAGCAAGACGGTAACCATAATCCGCATACACCCAGGCGCACGGCAGCACGGCCACAAGAATGTCGAGAATATCCTTGCCATAGGCGATGGAAAGGATATTCGACGTATAGGCACGCGCGAAGGCCGACTGGCGCACATTGTTCATCTGCTCTTCGGTGATGCCATAGCTGGCCAAGTAGGAGCGGTGTACTTCGGTCTCGACCTGCAGGGCGCCGTTCTGCACCTTGAGCATGAACGCCATGATTTCAGGGTCGGTGGCCTTGGCTAATCCCAAAGCGTGTACTCTGGCGTAATCGTTCACATAACGAAAATCCTGCAGCAGATAGAAGGCGAAACGCTCGCGTTGCAGTGTGCCTTCGCCAAGCTCGCGGATGAACGGCTGCTGGTAGCCTTCCTCCCAAACCAGGTCAGCAGCCTTGCGCATGCGCTGCGCGAACGGAGGAAGATTGTTGCGTTGGATGCCTTTGGCGGCGTCGAACTCATAATCGAAATTGGTTGTTGATGTCACAGCAGTCATTAGACATGCCTCCCTACGCTGGTATTAACCATCAGGTTCAAAGGGTTCAGGCCTCACTTGGCCTATCTCAACCCGACAAACACGGGTTCCCCTGCATTACGCCGTACATTATGGCAAAGCCGTCCGAAATGTGCAAGAGCCTGTCCGCCGAATGGAATCGTGCCGCATGATGCGAACACAGGCGATGTTCGGTTGAGGGCGAGTGCAAGAATAGAACGTATGACTGAAAAGCAAGTTGCGAAGAACACCATCGAAAAGCTGGCTATCGTCGTGGTGACATACAAGCGTCAGCAGCTGCTCGCCACCCTGTTCGAATCCATCGAAAAACTCACTGTGGCACCATGGCGTATCGTCGTCGTTGACAACGAGCACAGCGATGCGACCCAAGGCATGGTCGGCGATTTCCGTGAAGCGGTCACCGCGCAGTGGGGCAATACCATCGCCGACCAGTCGGGCAACGAAAGTCGCGTGGTGTATGCGCCTCAATCCGACAACCTCGGCGGCGCAGGCGGATTCTCCGCAGGTGTGAAGAAGGCATATGAGCTGGGATCCGAATGGTTCTGGGTGATGGACGACGATGTGGCCGTGATGCCCGAAGCCATCGAACGACTCGCCAAGTGGACCGGCAGCCATGATGTGATCCAAGGCAGCCGATACGACTATGACGGCGGCCCGTTCTACTGGCAATACGATTTCATCATTCCCCTCGGCATCCCCAATCCGATCGCTCCGGCCGCATTCGGACGCCCCGGCTACCGCGTGATGGACACCCTGTGCTTCGAGGGGGGTCTGTTCCGCCGCAACATCGTCGAACAGATCGGCTTGCCGGATCCGCGTTTCTTCATCTACTGGGACGACACGATGTACGGCTACCGCGCCAGCAAAGTCACCAACCCGATCGTGGTGCCCGACGTGATCCTGCGCCGCACTCGTGAAATCGGCAATTGGGATATCGCCGGCGTGCGCCAGCTCAACTCCACCTCTGACATGAACCGTTACCACATCATGCGGAACCGAGGCTACATGGCGCGCTATTTCATGGCGTTCGGCGACTACCGTCCGTTGATGTTCGGTCTGGGTACGCTGCTGACCGTCGCCAAGGAAGTCATCCGTCTGGTGATGGTGGACCGAGAGCATGTGAAGACCGGCTTGGTGCAGATCGCCAAGGGTTGGTGGGATTCTCGCAAGCTGCTGCATGATCCGGATTGGAAGCCGATGCCGCCGCTCAAGTGATGCGGTTGCACCGTTTTCAGACGGTCATCTTCTTACGATTCGCCCCATGTCGATACGCTGAGTTGACGTGGGGCGAATCGTTTGCAGAAAAAAGTTGCAGAATGAATCATTTCATTGCGAAAAATTATGCAATCGTATTCACCATTTATTCTTTTCCGGCGCGTTTTGGGGCATGGGGCGAGTTACTATGGCGCTTACCGGTTCGATAACACCCACTATGTACCTTGATAGGAGAGGTCGAAGATGATTGAAACTGCACAGGCGTTTGGCGTTGACATTGGCGGCTCCGGCATTAAGGCAGCCCCGGTTAACCTCGAAAAGGGCGAGTTTGCCGAACCGCGTCTGAAGATCCTTACTCCGGAAGTTTCCACTCCGAAGGCCGTTGGTGAAATCGTTCGCCAGCAGCTCGAGCATTTCGAGGTTCCCGAATCCGCTCCGGTCGGCATCGCTTTCCCAGCGCCGATCCACGTGGGCGAGAAGCTCGGCTACATGGCCAACCTGGACCAGTCCTGGGTCGGCGTGGACGTCACCGAAGTGTTCTCCGAAGCTTGCGGACGCCCCGTCACCGTGGTGAACGACGCTGACGCGGCAGGCCTTGCAGAACAGCAGTTCGGCGCGGCCAAGGGTCAGGATGGTCTGGTCGTGGCAACCACGCTGGGTACCGGTATCGGCACGGCGCTGATCTTCAACGGCGAACTCATCCCGAACACCGAGCTTGGCCACCTGGAACTGCTCAAGGGCAAGGGCGACGCCGAAAAGTACGCGGCATCCTCCATCCGTGAGAAGCTTGATATGGGCTACAAGAAGTGGGCCAAGCGACTGACCAAGTACTATTCCCTGGTGGAGTTCTACTTGGATCCGCAGCTGTTCGTCGTCGGCGGCGGCGTGTCTCGTGTGTCTGAGAAGTTCCTGCCGTACATCGACATTAAGACCCCGATCGTCGCAGCTAAGTTGCACAATGAGGCTGGCATCATCGGTGCCGCGTACTACGCAAGCACCAAGCAGAAGTGATGCCGTGAACCATTAAGGTTCCCAACCTTCGTATAAGCGAGAGCCGTCCGATTTCATCGTCGGACGGCTCTCGCTTATTCCGTCAACATTTGTGAAGCGAAGGCATGCCATCTTGATTGACGCAGCAACTTGCGCAACCCAAGGAGTATGGTGGAGACCATGCGTTTTTCCTCCAGAGTCGATATCAGCGAGCCCAATCCCATCGCCAAAGCGGAAGCGGAAGCCAAAACAAATGGCATCACGCTTGGCAAACTCAACGACTCCAATCCAACCAAGCATGCGCTCGCGCCGGAACTTCTGCCAGACATATATGGCGCTGAGCCACGCGGCCAACGGTATGCACGCGAAGCGCTGGCCGCATTCCTTCAAGGGCAAGGCAATGATGTTGCCGTCGAAGACCTGTACATACTGAGCTCAACGTCCGAAGCGTACTCGTGGCTGATCAAACTCCTGTGCGACACCGGCGATGCCGTGCTCGCACCGAAACCCGGCTATCCGCTCATCGAATCGATCGCACGTCTCGAATGCATTGATATGATCGAATACCAGCAGCGATTCGACGGATCCTGGTACATCGATGTGGCCGAACTACGCGAAGCACTTGAAAGTGAAGAAGGCGAACGCATCCGCGCACTGGTGCTCATTAACCCCAATAATCCGACTGGTTCATATGTCAAACCGTCGGAACGTGAAGCCATCGTGCGGCTTTGCCACGACCATGAGGTGGCCATCATCGCCGACGAGGTGTTCTACGACTACGATCTGGAACCATTCGAAGGCAATGCGCGTCTTGCGGGAGAGAAGGGTGCATTGACCTTCGCGTTGGACGGGTTTTCGAAAACGTTGGCCGCGCCGCACGCCAAAGTCGGTTGGATCCAAGTATCCGGCCCGGCAGGAGAGGTGGAAGAAGCCAGGCACAGGCTCGACGTGATCGCCGACGACTATCTGCCGATGAGCGAAATCATCGCCAAACAGATCCCCCTCATGCTGCAGGCGGCTCCAGCGCAGACTACGCGCGTAAAAAACCGCGTGCAAGCTAATCTCACCGCATTGCATGCCATGCTGGACGCCGACGAAAACGGCATGGTCAGCGTATTGCGTGCTGAGGGTGGATGGAACGTGCTGTTGCGCGTGCCGAGCGTACTTGACGAGAACGAGCTGGTGTTGGACATGATCGAACGCCATGGAATTTCAGGCCAACCCGGCTACTTCTTTGATATGACGTCGAACGGCTATCTTGCGATTTCGCTGCTGCCGGAATCTGACGAATTCCGGCATAATGTGCAAGTCGTGCTTGACACCGTCAACACAATGATCGCTTGAATCGTGCCCTGTGCCGCAATTAACGCCAATGACGGTACAGCGACGCCAATACGAATCGATCGGAATATGAATCAGGCTTTGGCGGCCTCGTATTTGGCTCGGATTAGATCTGTGTAAAAGGCGACGGCCTCATGTGGGCCACCGTCGAACACCACCTGATGGTCGTCGACCACCAGTGTGCGGTCGATCGCATATTCCGCGCGTGTGATCAGTTCCGTGTCATGCGTGGCGAACACCACTTGCTTGTCGTAACTGAACAAGGCCCTCGCCACATGCGCGGACGCCACCTCATCCAAACCCTTGGTCGGCTCGTCGGCAACGATCGCTGCGGGAGAGAAGCTCAATGCGGAAGCAATCGCCAGCAGATGGCGCTTCTCGCTATCCAATGCGGAAGCAGGCTCGCGCGCGACCGCAGTCAAATCGAAATGCGCGAACAGATTGCCGATAATCGCCTGGCGTTCGCTTTCCGGCACCTTATGCTTCTTCAACGGCTCATCAATCGCCTCACGGATGGAATCCGCCTTGTAATAACTATTCGGAATCTCCTCGCGGCGAACACGACCGATTATCGATTCGATACGTTTCAGATCACGCTTCACCGACGGATCGTATGCAACGCCATCTGCGTCGATGCGCACTGAGCCGGACGTCGCGGCCAACGCGCCATCCAACAACTGCAACAACGTGGTCTTACCGGAACCATTCAACCCGATTACGGCCACACGCTTGCTTTCCGGAGTGATCGTCAACGACGTCGGCTTCAAGCCGACATTGCCATCCTCATACGTGTGGCCGGCCTGGTCAAGCGTGAACGTGACATCACGCGCCCCTTCGGGACGCTTGGATGAAAACAACGAATCGAAAAAACCCATGCTGCCCATTGTACGGGCGCGCCGAACCTGCCGCATACGAAACGAGGCCGGAAACCCAAACCCCCACAAGGAGTTCAGATTCCAGCCCCATCAAGATTCGCGAATGCTTACGCGTCAGCGAAGTGCCGAAATTGTTATCGAACATGTACAGGTAATACTGGCCGTCAGGCAGCGAATCATCGGCGACGTATGTGATGGAATGCTGTCCGCCGGTATCGGAAAAATCTCCGTCTTTCGTCAGGAAGCTGCTGGCCTCATCGGTGCCTGACCACACGGACGGCTCACCGAGCATATAGTCGAGCGTCGGATCTGATTCCAGATCATCCACTTTGATGATGGTGGATGTTTCGCGTGCGGAGAACAACGCGGAACCATCATCTAACAGTTGGATGGTGTTGCAGTGCAGCCAATCCCAACGATTCTGGGAGCTCGAATCCGACTCGTCGGTTCCCGCATGCGTGGTGAAGGCCTTATAGTCGGCGAACAGTTCGCCGAAATCCACCAAGCGGGTCACACTACCGGTGGATGTGCTGAGCTTGATGACCTGATCTTGCACGGCATTGTCGTCGCGGTTCATCTCGGTGGCCAACAGCACGATGTCTCCATTGGCGTCCATCGCGTAATCATGTCGTAATAGAACCCTGAAATAACCCTGAAAACGCCGTGCCTCATATCAGGGTGAACCACGACTGCACGTCATGGAACAAACCGGGATTATTGCGTATCAGCTCGTCGTCGCGACCATATAGGAGCAACGACAATACCGTCACCGCCAACATGAACAGCAGCAGCGCCAACACTAGGATACGCAACAGCCAGCACAGCTGCGGACGGTCGCAATCCAACGCAATGAGCAGCAGAGGCAACGAAGCCAATGCGAACAGCCAACCGAAATCGGCGATGTAACGCCACCCAAGACCACCCAGCCGCGCGTCAAGCGCCACAATCAGCAAACCCAACAGCAGGAACGTCGTCAGCGTGCGCCACATACCGGCATGATCACGAGCGCGCATATGTTGGCGCAGGAATGGACATGCCAGCGAAGCCAATGCGAGAGGCGCCATGACGAACAGGCCTCCAGGCATCGCCTCCGTGAACCCCCAATCCTTCAACGGGGAGGGGTCGACGGCAAGGAACGGGAACATATTCGTCCAACGCAACGGCAAAAACAGATAGTATGCGACCGTCCAAATGAAATTCGACCATGATTGATGGTAGCTCGTCATATCTGTGACTGTCAGCTGATACGACGAACCGAAATCGAATGGCGAGGAGAAACGCACCATGTTATAGACGAACAACGGCACCACCACAACCAAAGCGGGCACCAGCACGGCCAAAGGCGCACGCAACGCGTGCAACATGGCGCAGGTGTGCCCATGCGCGCCAGAAGTGAACGCGCCATCACGCAACTTTTTGGCAATCGCACGAATCTGCGGCCAGAACAAAGGGAACGCGGCGAACGCCACCACCACAAACGACGGACGACAACCCACATTCGCGGCAATGCACACCGAACCGGCAGCCAAATGAGGCAGCGACAACGATCCGGCCGCATTCGCCTTGCCATCCTCGCCAGCGTCGGTCGTGGACGGACGTTCGGCCCCCAACCACAGCCACAAGCCCAACGTGCTCAACAACAAAGACGCTGCGATCGGCACCGAATAGAAATTCGTCCGATACCACAAATACGAAGCGTTCGACGCCAACAACACAAACACGCACAACATGCTGACCGCAGCCACCGAAACATGCGGACGCACACGCTTGATTACACGAATCGTCAACAGGCACGTGAACACCAAAAAACCAAACATCAGCAACGGCACCGCAGCGCCCGACGGCATCATCAGACCACCGTCAACCCACAATGACGTCACCGCACGATACGGCACAAACAACAGCAACGCCGGCACCACACCAAAATATGAATACCAACGCCCATTGAAAAACGCATAATCCCAATACACAGGACTTACGCCATCGGCAAGCAACTGCTGCCGGGTTGCCACGTCATACGGATTATCCGCATCACGCAGCCCCTGGGGCACATCCAAATCAAGCCACGCATGACCATCAAGCAACGCCCGAGCCACATGATCATACTGATCGTAATCATACGTATACATGCCGTCCGTATGAAAGCTCAATGGCACGGCAGACACCAACTGCCACACCACCACCGCTGCGGTCACCACTCCCGGAACCGCCAGCAACACACCCAACGCCACGCGCTGACGCGCACTCGACGTATCCAACGGCACCTTCCACAAACGCGAACCAGGGCGCCACAACGCCACCAACACCATCGCCAACACCAACAACGCCACGCGCAGCGGACTCACCGAAAAAGGCACACGCACATTCGCACGCACTGCCTCAAACGGAATCAAAGACCCCTTCGGCTCCACCACCTGCACACGCACCGTACGACCAGCCGCAGCCCTTACATATAACGAACGAGACGAATCCAACGACACTGAAGTAAGCTCGCACGCCCTACGATCAGCATCAGGACGCACGCGCACCGTACGCACCACGCGCTCACCCTGCTGCTCAGCCCCCTGCAACACCTCATCAGACACAGGAACAACACGCACATAATCCGACGAACCATCCGCCAACACCTGCAAATACGCCTGCGTCGGATCAGTAACCTCCAACAACCCATCATCACGACGCTCAAGCCCCGGCCCCAACGTGTTATACGCAGCCGCCGAATCACCCGACGCCGCCAACGATCGGAAAAAAGGCACATTACACAACACGCACTCAACCAACACCACCACAACAAAAGCGGCTACAATAGCTGCGCGCACACAATGACGCGCCTGAAAACGCTGTTTCGACAAACTCACAAATATTATTCTAAAGGCTGCATGTCGCATTGAATTGAAAGAATAGCCCACATGTCACACCTCACACCAGCATCGTCATCAGCACACCATCCACACCAAGGACGGACCATGCTCAACCACGCCATGCAAGGGGTACGACAACTCATCAACCACAACAAACACCCCCACAACGCCACCGACACCAACCCCTTCGGCAAAGCCCTCGACACACCAGACGACATCATCGACGAACTCACCCGCAACGCCATCAAACTCAACCCACTCATCAAACGACACATCATCAAAGGCTTCGAAGGCGTACCAAACACACTCCAACTCGGCTGGGCGCAACTACCGCAAACCCAAGGCAAAGCCTTCTCCATTGGCCTATTCACCGACACCAACCACTTCGCACAAATCGCGCTCGCCGACAGCAAAGCACGCGTCTTCGCGGGCACTGATCCCGAAATGGACATGCAGGAACTGGACCCACGCTTCATCTTCGTCAAGGAGGAGACCCTCACTTTGCCGGATGGCCCACGATTCGGGCATTCCGCGAACGGCACGCCAAAAATGGTGCGCGCATCACAAGGCGGTGTCGTAGGGCGCATGCCCGAAGGACGCATGATGTGGCTAGCATCCTGGCTCAAAGTCGGCAACCGCTACACGCTTGAACAGATGCGCGCCAACCTGCCGGAAGCCATGCGATTCGACCTGGAATATCGCGACGCCATCGCCATCGCGTTCTTCGCGGCCTACATGCTGCCGCAAATGAACGGACTACTCGTAGGATTCGGCACGGGCAACATCTTCCGCAGGCTCAACAGAGAAGCGCCGATGGGCGCGATCCGCCGATCCATCAGAGACACGATGAGTGCCCGCTCGCACGGCATGCGCGCCTCCGGACTCGAGGACTATTTCGCCGACCTCATGCGCGAGGCCGGCGCGCTCGACAAAGACCAAGGCCTTGAGGCCGTGCATGGTGCGGAACCGCTGCATCTGTACACGTCCAGCTACTCCGGCTGCTACTTCTTCGCATGGGATTCCACATTGCCATTCTCGGCATCGTTGCGTGCGTTGAACATCGAAGGCAATCTCAACCGTTTCGCCGCAGTCAGCTCATGGTTGGAACGCAACGCCCGTATCGGCAGACTCCCCACGGAAGACACCGTGACACGAGCCGAAGCGGCGCAGATCGACATGGCGCTGCTGGAAAATCCGGCGTTGATCGCATTGAAACCGGATGACGAATTCGGTGCAATCCTCGACTCCCAACAGGATGATGGCGTGCAGGCCGTCATGCGTCTGGTGGACATCGCCTCGGAAACCAGACGTTCCATCGCCGAAAACACGAAGGGTGGCACGGACGGCGTCGCCTTAGGCGGCGAAGGCGGTTCGGAATGGGTGTACCGCCAGACAATGTCCCGGCTGCTGCGCAGCATGCGTCTTCCATACCGTTTCGACGTGGATTTCCGATGCAGCCTCAAGGACGGCAATATGGCGATCGGATTCACTTCCGCAGGTGTTTCCATGATGCCGTCCACCAGATACGATGCGACACGCCATGCATGGGTGGACATGACGGACGCCGAACGCGCTCGCATGAGCGCGGACTACAATCTACGTGTCGGACTGATGATGGCCGCGTTGAGTTTCGGTGCTGATCCAGGCATCCAGCGCGTATCGATGCATATCGATTCGATTGGTTTGGAAGAGGCCGTGGCCGAGCAGGATTCCGCCATCAGCGAGCTGATGAGCGAGGCGTTGACCGCATTCGAACGAATCCGTACCGGAGATATGGGCGTTTCCGGATCCAAAGCCGATCCAAAGGACGGCGATTTCCATGGGGATCCGTCTCGGCCGGTGACGCCGAAAACCGCTGACTTGGGTGCCGATGGCGGTGACGGTGAAGATGCGGACGATTCGCTGAACAGCCAGTTCGAGGCTCTGATGAAGGATATCGACTTCGACGAGATGACGTTTGCGGTTCCTGACGAAGCCGCAAACGAGTCCACCGGCGAGGAGAGCGATTCCGAGCATCTCACGCATGATGGTCTTGATGCTGGTCTGATCGGCTATAACGATTTCGACGGGGATGATGACGATCCGTTGAGCCAGCTTCGCAAGAATCCGACCGTGCGCAATCTGGTGACGGTCACCTTTACCAGAAGCGAGTTCATGGAACGGTTGGGTGAGTGCGGACTGTCTGATCCGACAGGCACGTACCGCATGTTCGATGCGGAAATGGATGTGGATGGTCTTGGAGCGTTGAAGCCGGTGGATGCCGCGCTCAACCTGCGTGACAGCCGTTTCTCTCCGGCGGGAAGCCAAGAGGAGCCCGAGCTTTCCGATGTTACATTCGACCATGATACGGCGCAACTGTTCGGCTGCCGCGACATGTCGGGGCTGTCCATCCAGCGTGTGGACCTGCTGCAGCGCGCGGTTGGTGAATTCCATAGGATCGCGCAGGATCCCCTTCTGGAGTCGGTAGCCAAAGCGAAGCAGGCCATGGACATCATCAACGCCATCGCCGACCCTGAGTTAACGGCCTTGGCTCCGCAAGTGACAAGCGCTCTTATCGATGGCAAGGACACGCCGGATTTCTCGTTCCGCGTGGCCGGCGAGCTCGATGCGGAACGCATCAAGGCGAGGGACCTGCTGTTTTCCGGGCAGGTCGATCAGAGCGTGGAATTGGTCGAAGCAGCGCTGGGACGAATGGATCAGCTGTTCGCTTCGAATCCGGGCGTGCCACGGTATTTCAACTCGTATGCGGAACGTGTCATCTATAACCGTATGTTTGCCACGGAAGGCGAACGTACCGTGCTTATCCCTGACAACCTGTTCTATGCGCATATGGAACTAGCCGACGTGCTCGCACAGGTCAAAGGCGTCAAGGCCGCGCTGCCGCATCTCAACGCGATGGTGCGATACGCGCCGGCCTATCCGCTTTCCCATCTCAAGTTGGCGGTTCAACTGGCGCGCGCCGAGGATTGGGATCCGGCCAGAGCGGCTTGCCTCAACGCGTTGCACGTCGCGCTTGACCGTGAGGATGCGTCATTCGCCTATTACAGACTCGCCTATGCGGAATGGATGTGCGACCACTTCGATATCGCGGCCGCCGCGTACATCATGAGCGAGGAGATTGCCCCCGGGCGAATCGCCATGTTGGAAGGTGAGCTTCAGGAATTGATCGGACGCGCGCAGTCGCAGTGCATTCCGGTGCCTACCAATGTGTCGGAAGCCATGCATGTGCTTACGCAGGCTGGACTGCCGGTATGGCCCAACACACAGGTTGCATCCTTGGTACGCAAGGCCGCGCGAGTCTGCGTGGACGAGGGCATGTTCGTGCCGGCACGTACGCTTTCGGTTGCCGCTTCAAGGATGGATGATGAGGAGCGCGACGGTGCCGATGTGGTGCAGATGCAGTTCCTGAGGTCGTTGAACAACTGACCGGCACTATCCGGGGCGAACAATTCAGCGTCGACGGCACGTTAGTCGAACATTTGTGCGATACTGTTCGAAGCGTCGCCGACCGACAGCACTGAAAGCACATCGAAAAATGTTGACAAGGTAGTGACAATGACAAGGCATGACGATTCCGAACAGCTCGCATGGGATTTTGACGCTCCCGAAACGGATGGCGGCGCCATGGGCACGTCGACGCCCGTGTCGGCAGACGAGGGAGCCGCCTCATATGCGCCGGGAAGCGAACAGTGGATCGCCGCATTGCAGCCGACAGATGCGGACGCCATGCGACTGGACAGGATCGACGTTTCATCGATGAGCGCCGAAGCCGCGGCACGATTGTGGGCGCGAGTGGCAGCATGGGTGGAATCCGATCAGATCGCATACTATATTGATGATGCGCCGGTCTCATCTGATGCGGCCTACGATGCGAGAATGCGCTGCCTACAGGCTTTGGAAGCGCAGTTTCCATCCCTCGACTCCACGCAATCGCCGACGCATCGTGTTGGGGGCACCTTCTCCAATGATTTCGCATCAGTGCGTCACCCGTCACGCATGATGAGTCTTGACGATGTCTTTTCGCTTGAGGAATTACGCGAATGGTATGACAGTGTCATCCGAGGTCTTGATTGGCCGGACACGAAGCCCCTGCCAATGACCTGCGAAGTGAAGATTGACGGGCTTGCGCTCAATCTCATCTACCATAATGGCGTGCTTGAACAGGGCCTGACCAGAGGCGACGGTGTGACTGGCGAAGATATCACACTCAATGTGCGCACCATCTCCACCATTCCACAGAATCTTGCCGGGCCAGAGGAGGATATTCCTGAATTCGTGGAGATTCGCGGCGAGGTTTTCATGCGATGGGATGATTTCAACACGCTCAACAGGGAAAGCGAGGATGCGGGACGCGCGCCTTTCGCCAATCCGCGCAACGCGGCCGCAGGAAGCCTGCGTCAGAAAGACCCGCGCATCACCTCCACCAGAAGGCTCAGTTTCTACGCGCACGGTATCGGCACGCTCCAATGGGGCGCCAAACGAGGCGACGGCCACGATATCGTCAACAACCAATCCGAGGCGTACGAGCTATACAAGAAGTGGGGTATACCGGTCTCTCCGCACAATCGTGAAGTCACCACATTCAGCCAAATCCTCGACATGATCGACTATTACGGTGAGCATCGCGGTGACATCGAGCATGCGCTCGACGGCATTGTCGTGAAAGTGGACGATCTGGGGTTGCAGCGGTCGCTGGGCGCGACCTCGCGTGCGCCACGTTGGGCCATCGCCTACAAGTATCCGCCGGAGGAAGTCAACACGGAGTTGCTCGACATCACCGTGCAAGTGGGTCGTACCGGCCGCGTGACACCGGTGGCCATTCTGAAGCCCGTATATGTTGCGGGTTCAACAGTGTCGAGAACCACTTTGCACAATCCGTTCGAGGTGGAACGTAAAGGCGTGCTTATCGGCGACACCGTTGTGGTGCGCAAGGCAGGCGATGTGATTCCCGAACTTGTAGGTCCAGTGTTGGAGCGTAGAGAAGGGTGCGAAGACCAGCTGCGCCGTTTCGTGATGCCTTCGCATTGCCCGAGCTGTGGGGCACAACTCGCTCCAGCCAAAGAGGGGGACAAGGACATCCGCTGTCCGAACGTGGAGTCCTGCCCGGCACAGTTAACCGAACGCATCATCAACCTGGCATCCAGAAAGGCGTTCGATATCGAACATCTGGGTGACCAATCGGCCATCGCGTTGACGAATCCAGAAGAGGATCGCCCCGATTCGGTGGCGACCTACGCGCCGAACATCACCGAAATCGTAGTGGCACCGGGGCAGGAGCCCGAACCGTACGAGCCGGTGGAAGGGCTGGAACTGCCGGCCCGGCAAACGCCGGTGTTGTCCAGTGAGGCCGGCCTGTTCTCGCTGAAAGCCTCCGACCTGCAGGATGTTCGCGTATGGCGAGAAGCGCCAATCATCGAAATCCACGAAACCGTCGGCAAGAACGGTAAGCCGAAAAAAACGCGCAAACGTATCGGCGGATCAGGCCTATGGCATCAGGTCCCGGCGTTTTGGACAACTCCGACAGCGGCGAGAAAGCGTAAGGACGAAGTCGATGAATCCTCGGAATATCCCGGATATGACGTGCCTGAGGATGCCATAGTAGTCCGAGAGGAAACCAAGGTATCTCGTTCCGGAGCATCCAGCGTGCAGCCGGTATATATACGTCCTGCGGAAAACACAAGGAAAATGCTTGACGAAATGGACAAGGCACGCCACGCCGACTTATGGCGTGTGCTTGTAGCCCTGTCGATCCGGCGCCTCGGCCCGCCCACGGCACGTGTTATCGCCAATACGTTCGGATCGCTTGACGCCATCGAACGCGCCAGTGTGGACGAACTGTCTCAGATAGACGGCATCGGTCCGGAAATCGCGGAATCGGTGGTCACGTGGTTCGCATCGGCCAAGGAATCAGGCGATTGGCGTGGCATGGTGTTGGAAGCATGGAAGGCTGCTGGAGTCGGCGTGGAGCAGGCTGAAATCAGTACACTACCGCAGACGCTTGAAGGCAAGACAGTGGTCGTCACCGGTTCGTTGATTGATTTTTCGCGTGACTCCGCCAAAGAAGCGATTATCTCCCGCGGTGGAAGAGCCTCAGGATCCGTCAGCAAAAAAACCGATTGGGTGGTCGTTGGCGAAAACGCCGGCGCCAAGGCCGCCAAGGCAGAGGAATTAGGCGTTCCCATGTTAAACGAGGACCAGTTCAAAATACTGCTGGAAAACGGAACGGTGTGACGTCGGAACGTCAAGCTGGCAACATAATCGCAAGAAAGCTCTGGCATGCCGCGCCTCAAGACGCTAGTCTGGTACGCGGTTAAAGGAGGAACCATGACCGACGAGCGTACCATTGAAGCGCGCATCTATGAGCGACTCAGCAAAGTGATCGATCCCGAGCTGGGGCGGTCCGTGACCGATCTGGGCATGATCGCAGCCATCGATGCGATACCGGTGGAAGGCAAAACGAACACTTACGAAGTCCGTGTGGAAGTCGAGCTGACGGTGGAAGGCTGCCCATTATCGCAGACCATCACCAACCAAATCAACGGAGCGGTGGCATCCTACCCGGATGCGACGCTGCTGCCGCGTATCGAAGTCGGATCCATGAGCCAAGACAAGCTCACCCAACTCGTTGCAGGTCTCAAAGCCGATCGCAAGCAGAACCCCTTTAATAAGCCGGGCATCAAAACCCGTATTTTCGCCATAGCATCCGGCAAAGGCGGTGTCGGCAAATCGTCCGTCACCGCGAATCTTGCCGCCACTTTCGCGGCGCTCGGTTATGATACGGCCGCCATTGACGCCGACATCTACGGGTTCTCGCTGCCGCGACTGTTCGGCGTGCATGCGCAACCCACCAATCTGAATGGTATGCTCATGCCCGTCACCGCTTGGGGGGTGAAACTGATTTCCATCGGCATGTTCGCGGGCGCCGATCGTGCGATCCTTTGGAGAGGGCCGAGACTGCAGCGTTCGCTCGAACAATTCCTTTCGGATGTGTGGTGGGGCGAGCCCGACGTGCTTCTGCTTGACTTGGCTCCGGGCACCGGCGATATGGCGATTTCCGTGGCCCAGGCCCTGCCGAATGCGGAACTGGTGGTGATCACCACGCCGCAGCCGTCCGCATCCGACATCGCAGTACGCTCCGGCTTGGTGGCGCTGCAGGTGCCGATGAAAGTGCGCGGCGTCGTAGAGAACATGAGCTATTACGAGCATAAGGGTGAACGTCTGCGGATTTTCGGCGAAGGCGGTGGTACGCGCGTATCGGAACAGCTGACCGAAAGCCTCGGCTATGACGTTCCTTTGCTCGCTCAGCTTCCACTGGAACCGGAATTGCGGGAGACTGGTGAGGACGGACGCCCGGCCGTGCTGAATGAGGATGGCTCGTTACGTGCCGACGGTATTGGCGAGACATTCAGGAACCTAGCTGAATCATTGATGTGCAGACCTCTGTAAAACTCTATGGAACCGTGTTTCCGTGCTGCATTCAGTACGGGAGGGAAACCCGTGAAGACAGGCCATTGCAAAAATCCGAGCGTGTTCTATGCCGGAAACGAAGCGAAAATGAAACAGCCCTTGTGAAAATCTTGTGCCTTGTGTAGTATCAAGCGCAGACACGGGGGCCGTATGGCTGAGAGGAAGCAAACGCTTCGACCGTATGAACGTATACCGGGTAATGCCGGCGCACGGACGTCTCTCTTTTCCCGTGCCTTGACATAAAGAAAGGCACATTCATGACCGTAAATGAATCTTCCGCGGTGAAGAAGCACAACAACAAATGGCGAGTCGTTGATATCGTTGTGGCCGCCATCATCGCGGTTGCAGCTGGTGTGATTTTCTGGGGCTGGGATGTTATCTGCGCGGCTCCAATCACGCTGTTCGAAGCGGTGACGCCTGGCTTCGAAGGCCTACTGAACGGCATCTGGCTATTTGCAGGACCTCTGGCCGCCCTTATTGTGCGAAAGCCTGGAGCTGCGCTGTTCGCCGAAACCCTTGCTGCCGCTATAGAACTCGCCATGGGCAATCCCTGGGGCATCGGCGGTTCCCTGATCATTGGCATCTGCCAAGGTCTCACTGCCGAAATCGGCTTTGCGATTTTCGCATACAAGCGTTGGGATTTGCTGTCGGCCACCATTTCCGGCACCCTCGCCGGTTTGGGATGCTTCCTCTACAACTGGAACGCAAACCCCGCCTGGGCAGGCTTGCGTATTGCCGTCAACTGCGTCACTTCCATTGTTTCCGGCGCTTTGGTGGCTGGAGTCCTGATGTATCTGCTGCATCAGGCCATCGCCAAAACAGGCGTGCTCGACCGTTTCGAATCCGGTCGTGCGCAGACTCTGGTCTGACGATTCGTTTGTGAAGTCCCGTATCGCATTCACGGTGGGTGGATACGGGACTTCTTTGATGCGTGTTCGCCTTACGAACGCCAAATGCAAAAGGAATGAAAGAACGATTCATGGGTACTGATGCAGAAAAATCGTTTTCCGCAGCCGGGGTGGTCGCACGCGATTGGGGATGGCGACATGCCTCACGTAAGGATTTTGCGTTAAGGCATGTGGACTTCACCATACAGCCAGGGGAGCGCGTATTGCTGTTGGGTGCTTCCGGTGCCGGAAAATCGACGTTGATGGCCGGTCTTGCCGGCGTGCTCGGCGGTGATGATGAAGGCGAACTCGAGGGTGAGCTGCTGATCGACGGAACAGATGCCCGCCATTCGCGTGGGCGCTCAGGATTGGTATTGCAGGACCCCGATGCACAGACGATTCTGGAACGTGTGGGAGACGATACCGCTTTTGGTTGTGAAAATCTGAATCTGCCAAAAGATGAGATTTGGAGCAGGGTCCGTTCCTCACTCGACATTGTTGGACTTGGCTATATGAAGCTCGATCGCTCCACGCGCAGGCTTTCTGGCGGGCAGCGTCAACGTCTGGCTTTGGCTGGCGTACTCGCCATGCATCCCGGGCTGCTGTTGCTTGATGAGCCGACCGCCAACCTTGATCCGGAAGGCGTCAAGGAAGTGCATGATGCGGTACGTGATGTGCTCGACCGAACCCATGAAACCTTGGTGGTGGTGGAGCATCATATCGACGTATGGCTTGATTTGGTGGATCGCGTCATTGTGCTTGGCAAGCCGGAAGCCGATTCGCATGTCAGCGGAGTCATTGCCGACGGCACTCCGGAAGAAGTGTTTGGCAGCATGGCGACGGTGTTAGCAAAAGGCGGTGCCTGGGTTCCGGGGCGCACTGTCGAAAGCCATATTCCCGAATCCAATCAATCGTCGGGAAATGTTGTTCTGCGAACCGAGGATCTCAGCTTCGGACGTGAATTCGCGCTTGGCGAGCATGTGAACCTCGCGTTCCGTGCCGGCGAGATTACCGCCCTGACCGGCAAAAACGGTGTGGGGAAATCCACGCTTGCTTTGACTTTGGCTGGCTTGCTCGAGCCGATTTCCGGTCGGGTAAGTATGGATGAAAGCATGGTTCCCGCGCATAGGGAGAACAACGTCTTCACATGGAAAAGCAGGGATCTTCTTGGGCGAATCGGCATGGTGTTCCAAGAGCCGGAACACCAGTTCGTCACGTCCAGTGTGCGCGACGAAGTGGCAGTCGGCCCTAAATCCATGGGGAAAACCGATGACGAGGCCTACGCCATCGCCGATATGATGCTGGAACGGCTGAACCTCAAACGGTTCGCCCCAGCCAATCCATTCACGTTATCCGGCGGCGAGAAGCGTCGCCTTTCCGTGGCGTCCATGCTTGCCGCGGCGCCGAAGGTGTTGGTGATGGATGAGCCGACGTTCGGTCAGGATTTCACCACATGGACGGAAATGGTCAGGCTGATAGCGGGCGCGCGCGACGCGGGCTGTTCCGTCATCATGGTCACTCATGACGAGCCGTTGATCGAAGCGCTGGGTGCGCGTCGCATTCTCGTAAGCGAGGGGGAGTGAGATGGAACAGTTGGAAACCATCAGCGTGGTGCCGCATAAGGAACGTCATGATGACGCCAAGCCGGCGTCGCCGTCATGGTTTGTAGCGAAGATTAATCCGGTCAGTCGTTTCATCGGTGCACTGATATTGTGCATTCCCATGTTCGTGACGTTGGACGTGGTT
The DNA here is from genome assembly GCF_000800455.1 of Bifidobacterium catenulatum PV20-2. NCBI lineage: Bacteria > Bacillati > Actinomycetota > Actinomycetes > Bifidobacteriales > Bifidobacteriaceae > Bifidobacterium > Bifidobacterium catenulatum. The sequence goes on along the minus strand of NZ_CP007456.1, from coordinate 1,396,483 downwards.
TCCGCATCGGTGGCGTTCGCGTTGGAGATGCTGCTGCTCTGGATTGGAGGCGTCGCTCCATGGACGGTGCTTCGTAAAACCTGGCCGGTATGGGTCGCAGCTTCGGGAAGCTTCATTTCCGTGGCATTGTATGGCAAAACCTCCGGTGTCGTGCTGATCAATCTTGGCAATGTCATTGTGATCTCGCAGGGATCGTTGTATTTGGCGTTGGCCACGTTCCTACGTGTGGCGGCCATTGCCGTTCCCGGCGTGATCCTCGCGCTTGGCCTTGACCCGACCGATCTGGCTGATGGTTTGGTGCAGATTCTGCATTTGCCGTCACGATTCGTATATGGCGGCTTGGCTGGCATGCGCATGTTTACGTTGCTGCAGGATGATTGGCGTGCGCTTGGACAATCCCGCCGCTCTCGTGGCCTGGGCGACGGTAGCGCCATCAAGCGCGTGTTTTCCCAGGCGTTCAGCCTATTGGTTGTGTCAATTCGACGTGGCACGAAACTTGCCACCGCCATGGAGGCGCGTGCTTTCGGATCGGATGCTCCACGTAGCCAGGCTCGGGAATCACGTTTGCATGCCGTCGACTGGCTGTTTTATGCGATTTGTGTGGCAGTGCCAGTGATCGCGTTGTCTTGCGCTTACTTCACGGGCTACTGGCATTGGGCTTTCACCGGTACCGGCAATTGATTGAACACATGATCTCATAGCGCGAGATTGTTGGATTTGCGGCGATTACAAAAAGGACGTTTCATTCGTTGCACGGAATGGAACGTCCTTTTTGTATGTTTTTTAAAAAAAGCGTGGCATCCGCTACTTGGCGAGCTTGTCGAGCAGCAGCGCCTCGGTGATCACGTTGTTCTTCAGACTGGGCAGGCTGATGGACTCGTTCGGGCTATGCGCGTTGGCCTTCGGATCCTCCGGTCCGGTAACCAAGACTTGGGCCTTCGGGAAAATACGCTGCAATTCCGGAATGAACGGAATCGAACCGCCTTCACCCTTGTTGACAGGAGCCACGCCAAAAGCCTCTTCCATGGCTTCCATGGCATCCTTGGTGGCTTCGGCATTCGGATCCATGGCCCAGCCCATGCCATTATCGAGCTTGTCGACCCACACCTCGGCACCGAACGGGGCATGCTCGACCATGAATGCGGCAAGCGCCTCCTGGGCCTCTTCCGGACGCTGGTTCGGGGCGGTGCGTAGGCTGAGGCGGAACGTTGTTTCAGGGGAGATCACATTGAAGGATCCTTCCACCGGATGCGCGTCAAAACCGATGACGGTCACGCTTGGTTTGGTCCACAGGCGTGCGGCCAAAGAACCGGTGCCGGCCAGACGGTAGGAATCGACGATGCCGGCGTCCGTACGCACGGCTGTCTCGTCCATGTCTCGTTGCAGTCCGCCGATTGGATCTTCTGAGGCGACGCCCGGTACCGCCAGATCACCGTGTTCGTCGTACATGGAGGCGATCAGCATGGCTGCGAGCGTGTTCGCATCGAGGATCGGTCCGCCGTACTGGCCGGAGTGCACTGGGTGATGCAATGCCTTGACATGCACGTCGATGTCGGTGTTGCCGCGAAGTGATGTGGTAAGGGAGGGGATTTCCGCGGACCAGTTGCCCGAGTCTGCGACGATGATCACATCGGAGTCAAATTCGTCTTTGTGTTCTTCGATGAAGGGAATGAAGCTTGGTGAGCCCATTTCCTCTTCGCCCTCGACGAAGACTTTGATGTTGACTTTCAGATCGTCGCCGAGGGCCTGCAATGCGCCTGAATGGATGGCGATGCCGCCGCCATCGTCGGCCGCGCCGCGCCCGTACAGGCGGGTGTCGATTACAGTGCCGACGAACGGGTCGGTGTTCCATGCGCTGGCGTCGGGTACCGGCTGTACATCGTGATGCGCGTACAGAAGCACGGTCGGTGCATCCTCATTGACAATCTTAGAACCAATGACTTCCCAAGCGCCCGGGGTGCCATTAGGATTGTGGGACTGCACCACTTGGGCGTTTACGCCGACCTTGTTGAGCTCTTCGGCCACAAATTCGGCGGATCGTTTCATATGATCCGCGGTGATGCCTTTTGCCGAAATGGACTGTAATGCGATTTTCTTGTTAAGCACGTTGACGATGCGGTCAAAATCCGCTTCGACTCGTGATCGAACTTCTTCGACAGGTAAAGCTGCCATATTGCTCCTTACAAAGACGCGCTGCCATACAACAACGCAGCGTGATCATATGCGTGTAACGAATGACCATTGTATCGGTCTCAATCGGCGCGTCCAATTGTTGACAGGGCAGGGCCAAGGCGTCGATACGTCACTTTACGCTCTATAGGCATGAGTTTGTTTAACAAGAAGGAAGAGACGGCGCAGGAGCCTGTCGAGACCAAGGCTGCAGAAAATACTTCTGGCAAGGGTCGTCCGACGCCGAAGCGCAAGGATGCTCAGGCGCAGAATCTTCGCCCGTTGGTTCCCAAGGATCGCGAGGCGAGCCGTAAGGCCGCCAAGGCGCGTATGCGCGAACGTGAAAACGCCGAATACGATGCCATGCAGAAGGGCGACATCAACCACATGCCGAAGGCAGAGCGTCTGCCATGGCGCATTTACATCCGTGACTACGTCGATGCTCGTTTTAACCTCGGTGAGTTCTTCATTCCGATTGCGTTCGTCATTCTGATCGGTTCGATTTTTGTGACATATCAGTGGCCTGCGTTGGCATTGCCGTTGATGATGCTCATGTATGTGTACCTGTTTGCGGTGATCATTGACGTGGTGATCATGTGGCGTAAGCTCAAGAAGAAGCTCATTGAGAAGTTCGGCGAGCAATCCGTGGCCAAGGGCATGCGTTCTGGTTCCTATGCGTGGAGCCGTGCGATCCAGATGCGCCGTTGGCGTCTGCCGAAGCCGCGTTACGATAAGCGTGGACACTGGCCGGAGTGATCGGCTCCTGCCGGGAATCGCGGCCATCGTTTTTTCAAGTCGTCGGCGAAAACCGGCGGCTTTTCCATTACCATGGAACCAGTTATAACGCACGAATCAACGAGGACAGGCATGACTGAACTGCATTTCGACATCGTCATCATCGGAGCGGGACCGGGCGGATATTCCACGGCACTACGCGCTGCCCAACTTGGCAAAACGGTGGCATTGGTCGAACGCGACGACACGTTGGGAGGCACTTGCCTCAATCGCGGGTGCATTCCATCGAAGGCGTTGCTGACGGCCGCGCATAGTGTGGAGAACGTACGTCAGGCGGAGCGTATGGGCATCAATGTAGCGTTGCAGAGCATTGACTTCGGCAGGTTGCGTGACTTCCGTATGTCCACGGTGGAGACGATGACGAAGGGATTGGCGGGATTGCTGTCGCACCGTGGCGTCACCGTGTTCCGTGGCGAGGCACAGCTGAAAAATGGTCATGAGGTGCATGTTGCGCCGGCCTTGGGAGAGACGCAGGTTCTGCGTTCCATCAAGGCGGGAGTAGGGGAACCTGTAGGATCGAAACTTACGATCGCAGGCGGCGATATTGTTCTCGCGACCGGTTCGCGCCCGCTGCCGTTGCCTGACGATCCGTTTTCCGGAGCGTTGATTGATTCGACGCAGGCTCTGGAATTGGACGCGTTCCCATCCAGCGCGGTGATTATCGGCGCTGGCGCGGTGGCGTTGGAATTCGCATCATTGTGGAACGCGTCGGGATGCGAGGTGACCTTGCTCATTCGCAAGGACCGCGTGCTGTCGTCTTGGGAGAGGCGGGCTTCGATGACGTTGACTCGTGAGCTCAAACGCCGTGGCGTGGATGTGGTGGCGCGCACGTCGGTGAGTCATGTGGACACCGGAGCGAACTTGGGTGCTACCGTGCACTACAGGCAGGGTGATGACGTTGAGGAGCGCACCGCGTATGGCGAAGTGGTGCTTGCTGCCATCGGCCGCATGCCGAACACCGATGCCGACTGGTTCGCATCCAACGGCATCGCATTGGATGAACGTGGCTATGTTCTGACCGATGCGTACGGGCGCACGAACGTGGAAGGCGTATGGGCTTTGGGAGATATCACGCCGGGGCATGCCTTGGCGCACCGTGCGTTCGAGCAGGGTATCACCATCGCCGAAACCATCGCGGGACTTGATCCCAAACCTGTCATCGACGAAACCGTGCCGCAAGTCGTGTTTTCCTTCCCCGAGGCGGCAAGCGTCGGGCTTACGCTCGGCGAGGCGAAATCATGTGACACCATTGTCGATCCGCAGGAAACCGCATATCCGATGCTGTCCAACTCGCGTATGCTCATGAGTGGGGAGGGCGGATCCATGACCATCGTCAGCGGTGCGATGGCTGACGCTCCCGACGTTCCTCTTGTGCTTGGCGTGCACATCGTCAGTCCGATAGCCAGCGATCTGATCGCGGAAGCCGAACAGCTGGTCGGTAACCATGTACCGCTTGCCGATGCGGCAAGGCTCATTCACCCGCATCCTACGTTCAGCGAATCGTTCGGAGAGGCGCTGCTCAAAGCGGATGGCAGGCCTTTGCACACCCGATAATTCTCGTCAATAAAGGGGAAACAGCGGAAATCATGCGATATGGCATGGTTCCTGATAAACTACCGTTCCAGTGTGAGTAACCGCATAGCTAAGTGAGGAAGTCGATGGCAGACAAAGAAGAGCCAAAGAAGAAGCAGAGCACCATCAAACAGATCATTCAGATCTTCAAGTACACCCATGCCGAAGACAAGACTCTTCCGTGGCTGTGCGGAGCCGTGTTCATGGCACCGATCATCGTGTTCGTGGTACTTGGCATCGTATTCAAGTGGTCGGTGATCGGATGGATCACATCTATGATCCTGGCCGTCATGCTTGGTCTGCTGTTCGCCACCATGATGCTCACCAACCGTGCCGACAAGGTTGGATACGCCAAGCTTGAAGGTCGTCAGGGTGCCGCCATCAGCGTGCTCGGCAACATCAACAAGGCTGGCTTCAACTTCCCGCAGGAACCGGTGTGGGTTGATCCGAAGACCAAGGACGCCATCTGGCGCGGTACCGGCTACAACGGTATTTATCTGTTGGGCGAAGGCGAATACGGCCGTGTCAAGCGTGCCATGGATCGTCAGGAACAGAACATCAAGGGCGTGACCGCCGGATCCGATATTCCCGTCTACCGCATCTACGTCGGTCAGGGTAAGAACCAGACGAGCCTGAAGAACCTGCGTAAGACCGTGCTCAACTGCAAGAGCTACCTGCCGACCCACCACAAGAACAAGCTGGTGGCCGCCATCCATCCGAAGAGCCGTTTCATACTCACCAAAACTGAGTTGAGCGTTCTCAACGAGCGTCTGCGCACTCTGCAGATGAAGAATGGTATGGGCATTCCGAAGGGTGTCGACCCGATGCATCCGCAGCGTGTCAGCCGTCGTGCCATGCGCGGCCGCTGATGCTTGGGATTGACAATTCGGTATAACGTGCAGGAACCTCGATTGATATGCAATCGAGGTTCTTTTTTATCTCATCGTTTCATGAGCCTGCGTAAGGGTATTGCTTGGAAAAGAACTGGCGTTGCGGACGGTGCGACGACACGAATGTCCACAAATTGAACGGTTTTGCGCAAGCGAATATGAGCGTTCGTAACAATTGAACCCCAGTTTTCCGCGAAATCATCCTTGGAATATGTCATCACGAAACATTCTCGTAACCCAAGTGGCGAGTGAGCGAAACGCACGTTCCTAGACTAAGAGCCTGTAAGTTACTTATTCGAAAGGAGCGGTCCCGTGACTGCACTTGAAACCAAGGCTGATGCTGAGGCCCTTATCAACAAGGAAGGCATCGAGTATGTCTCCGTTCGCTTCACTGATCTGATCGGTGTTCAGCAGCACTTCACCGTGCCGGCAAGCGAATTCCTGAAGGACGCCTTCACCGATGGCATGCCGTTCGATGGTTCCTCCGTGGAAGGCTTCCAGGCCATCAACGAGTCCGATATGAAGTTGGTGCCGGATGTTTCCACCGCATTCGTCGATCCGTTCCGTAAGCACAAGACCCTCGACGTGGCCTTCTCCATCGTTGACCCGCTGACCGACGAGCCGTACTCCCGCGATCCGCGTCAGGTTGCAGGCAAGGCCGAGGCCTACCTGAAGTCCACCGGCATCGCCGACACCGCTTCCTTCGCTCCGGAAGCCGAGTTCTTCATCTTCGACAAGGTGCGCTTCGAGAACAGCATGCAGCGCTCCTTCTACGAGGTTGACTCCATCGAAGCTCCGTGGAACTCCGGCGTCGACACCGAAGATGACGGCACTCCGAACATCGCATTCAAGAACCGCGTCAAGCGCGGCTACTTCCCGGTCCCGCCGATCGACCACACTCAGGATCTGCGCGATGACATGGTCGCCAATCTGCAGAAGGTCGGCCTGATCCTCGAGCGTTCCCATCACGAGGTCGCCGGCGCTGGCCAGCAGGAGATCAACTACCGCTTCAACTCCCTGCAGCACGCAGGCGATGACTTGATGAAGTACAAGTACGTCGTTCACGAGACCGCCGCTCTGGCAGGTAAGGCTGCAACCTTCATGCCGAAGCCGATCGCAGGCGACAACGGTACTGGCATGCACTGCCACCAGTCCCTGTGGAAGGACGGCAAGCCGCTGTTCTACGATGAGAAGAACTACGGTGGTCTGTCCGACCTCGCCCGCTGGTACATCGGCGGCCTGATCAAGCACTCCTCCTCCGTGCTTGCCTTCACCAACCCGTCCCTGAACTCCTATCACCGTCTGGTTCCGGGCTTCGAAGCGCCGGTCAATCTGGTGTACTCCGCACGCAACCGTTCCGCCGCTATCCGTATTCCGCTGGCCGGCACTTCCCCGGCTGCAAAGCGCATCGAGTTCCGCGCTCCGGATCCGTCCTGCAACCCGTTCCTCGCCTTCTCCGCACAGCTGATGGCAGGCTTGGATGGCATCCTGAACCACATCGAACCGCCGGAGCCGGTCGACAAGGATCTGTACGAGCTGCCGCCGGAAGAGCACGCAGGCATCAAGCAGGTTCCGAGCTCCCTGGCCGAGGCCATGGATGCCCTTGAGGAAGATCACGACTTCCTCACTGCAGGCGACGTCTTCACCGACGACCTGATCGAAACCTGGATTGGCATCAAGCGTGGCGAAATCGACCAGGCTCGCTTGGCTCCGACTCCGCTGGAGTATGAGCTGTACTTCCACATCTGATTTTTGATCGGATGCGCTGAGTCTAAGTGACGTTGGAACGCCCCGAACCATGGACAGTCATGGTTCGGGGCGTTCTCGTTTTCTTGAAAAAGACCTGTCGAATAAAAACGACCTGACTGAGCCGCCTATGCCTTGTGCATGGCGATAATATGCTCTATCTCGGCAAGATTCGAAGCGAAATAGATACCATGCTGGCGTTCCCCCGTGGAGAAGCCATCGTCGATCATGCATCATCCACTGGAACACCAAGCGACGCTAGACACGACTCGGTGGACACACCCCGGAGGAATTCCGGAGAGCGTCCACCGTGGTCTGAGCCTGTATCCTAATAAACAGCGTCCAACAATCGGGGCGCAGTTCATGCCGGGCACCAGAAGACTGACGAGGTCATAGCCATAGTCATTCGCGAACGCTCTCGCCTCCTCGGCGTCGCGGCATCTGCTTCTCCTCCCGAGCGGCGCCCCCAGGAGCATCCTGTTCTGGTCGCGGAGCCACGCCTTCCAATAGCACGCGCGGCAGACGGGAGGCTCGTCCTTCTCTGCATGAATGAACCTCCTTGTATGGCTGGAAGTTATCGTCACAGATGATTTCGTAACCACTTACCTCTGTTCAAGCGCCGCGTTGACCTGTGCCTTGAGTGCAGGCAAGGTCTCGGCCTCGAACCAAGGATTCCTGCTCATCCATAGCTGGTTGCGCGGCGACGGATGCACCAAAGGGAAGAATCCCCGGCCGAGATAGGCGTCATAATCGCGCACCACGGTTGTAATGCTGTCCGAATTCTTGAGATGCAGGTACCTGCGGACGGCATACGCGCCTACAAGCACAGTGAGCCGAACATTGGGCATGAGCGCCAAGAGTGCAGGATGCCACTGCTCGGCGAATCCCTTGCGCGGCGGTAGATCGCCCGACCTGCCATGTCCCGGAAAATAAAAGTCCATGGGGAGAAGCGCCACCCGCTCAGGATTATAAAACGTCTCGCGAGAAACACCCAGCCAATCGCGTAGACGCTCTCCTGACTTGTCGTTCCAGGGGATGCGCGTCTCTTCCGCCACCGAGCCTGGTGCCTGCCCGATGATCACGATGCGAGCGCCAGCCCCGACGGAGTAGAGCGGATCGATGCCGCGCTTGGTGTAGTCTGCATTCGCCCCATCAGCCTTTATGGCATTAAAAATCGCAAGGAAATCCTTGTCCATGTCGAAACCATCTCCTTGGCGACATGCGCCGTTCATGCATAGTGATTACTCGTTTCCCACAAATATACCTTGCCTTTGCACTGCAAGGTATATCGTAGGGATTATTCTCATGTAGTAATTTTTGTCTTTCTTCCAGAGCGAATAGGCGGAGAATAGGAACACGCCGCCGAGGAAAATGTACAGCAGGACAAACGAGATGTTCATGGTGCCGACCATTTTCGAACTTGGTCTCAAGAGGGTGATGTTGACGAAACACGGGCGGCGGCTCATGCGAAACGGTTTCTCGTATTAGGCGCTGTGCATGCGGCGAAGACGGATGCGGTACTCTCATTATTCGTATCAGGGCGGATACGGTTCGGTTATGCGACGGGGGAGATGCTGTTTACGCATGACGGACGTGGGGACAGGTTGGGCAACTGTCTCTGGTATACGAATCTACCGGTCTTGAAACCCGGGCTGGAACCGACTGGCACGGTGGCGGGTCTGCGGCGGTTTGATCTGGTGGATGCGTTGTGCGTGGGCCGGTTGGAGGATATTCCGGCCGACTATGAGGGTCGTTTGGGCATTCCCGTTTTCTTTGAAAAAGACCTGTCGAATAAAAACGACCTGACTGAGCCGCCTATGCCTTGTGCATGGCGATAATATGCTCTATCTCGGCAAGATTCGAAGCGAAATAGATACCATGCTGGCGTTCCCGTGTGGAAAAACCGTCATCGATCATGCGTTGCAGCAACGTCTTCATATCATCGTAGAAACCGTTGAGATTATAGAAAATGCAAGGCTGCGTCAACTGGTCAAGACAGACTTTCGACACGACCTCGCTGATCTCCTCCAACGTTCCCGTGCCGCCTGGGAAGGCGATGAACGCGTCGCCAAGCTCGATCATGCGCGTGCGCCGTTCGGTGATGTTCGGCACGATGGCGAGCTGGGTCAGATTCTTATGCGCGACGCCCTTGTCCACGAACATCTGCGCTTCGATGCCGGTCACCTCGCCGCCATGCTCAAGCACCGTGTCGGCGACGACCGCCATCAGCCCCTCGTCGGAACCGCCATACACCAAACGGTGCCCGTTCTCGGCAATCCATATGGCCAGTTCCACCACGGCCTGCTTGTATACGGGGTTGTTGCCTTCGTGAGCTCCTAAATACACCGTGACGTTCATGCTTGTACCTCCAACATTCATGGGATGATGTCGCACGCCCAACCGCAATCAGACAATAATCAGATAATCAGTGTAACGAACTGATGCTCGCAAACCAATCGAAAGTGGCGAAAAACACTCGCAAGCTGTGCATGTCTTTCATGGATGTGCAAAAGCACCGTACTCGACCTGCCAAATTCATGACATGTCGCATACGGGGCAAGGTGAAGAGGTAGCGATCCTGCTGCGCCAGATCGCTGCCGTTGCACAATACTTTTCCCTCCGTGGGATTGGTAAGCTTGGAAATCAGCGATCATAGTGGTTTTGCCAGCGTCGGAAGGTCCGGTGATGGCATGTACCTTGTCGGCATGGAAGTCATGGTTGATGTTCCGCAATACACGTTTGCCGCCCTGTTGTGGTTGGGGCGGGGCATCGTCCTGTGCGTTGCCGGGCTGCTGCGAATCCGGGGAATTGTTATCGGTATTGGAATCCTGCGAGCCGGCAGAGTCGTTGAAATCATTTGCCTGACCCTGTATATCGCGACCGAACTGCGCCCTCTGGCTGGTCCGCTGCGATTGAAGCTGGAATGAATCTGAAAGTTTTCTGAATTAAAAATGCGACATGGACGGGGTATTCATTGCGGCAATGGTGTTAGGCTAACGCGTATGCCTATAAAATCCGAAGTCATTGCGAATCCCAAGTCGGAGCGCGTTCGCCGTGTGTCCGAACTCGTCGATCGAAAAGGGCGGAAACGGTCCGGCCGTTTCATGGTAGAAGGTCCGCAGTCGGTGCGTGAGCTGCTGGCGTGGCATCCGGGGATTGTCGAGGATCTCTACGTTGAGGTCGAGTCGGCACAGCCCGATGCCTCGTTTGCGACACCTGTCGTCGCGCAGATGGCGGGCAAGGCCATGCAGGCCGGCGCGTATGTGCACAAGGTCACTCATGCGGTGATGCACCGTATGAGCGCCGATGCGCAAGGCGTGCTTGCTGTAGCGGACATGCAAGCTTTCCTTGATGCATCCGCCGCTCCAAGTGATTTTGACGAACACGCGATGGTCGCCGCGTTTTGGCAGGTCCGAGATCCCGGTAACGCCGGAACCGTGATCCGTTCCGCCGATGCAGCCGGTTGCTCCACTGTGGTATTGGTAGACGACTGCGTGGACGTGTTCAATCCGAAAGTGATCCGCTCCACCGCGGGATCACTGTTCCACCTTCCGATTCTGACCATGGGAACGGACGACTTCTTCGCATGGTGCGATACTCACGAGTTGGCAGTGTATGCAGCCGATGTATACGGTACGGATTCCCGACAGCCGGAATCCTTGACGGATGTAATCGCCGCGCCGGAAACGCTTGCCGGAGCCAAAGCCGTGTTGTTCGGCAATGAGGCGCGCGGATTGACCAGGGAAGTTTTGGAACGAACCGATAGGATCGTGTCCATACCGCTCTATGGCAAAGCGGAATCCTTGAACCTCGGCACCAGTTCGGCGGTAATGCTGCTGAGCTTGGCTATGTCGAGTCATGTTGAAAGAATGTAAAGTCGGAAAACGTTGAAATTGCGCGTTTTTCGCGTAAAACAAACGGGAAATGAGAAAGGTATCTCGTGGCAGAAGGTGCGGTATTCGACGCCCAAGCGGTAACCGATGCGGTTGCCGAGGGCATCGCGAAAATCGAAAACGCCTCCAGCATGGAGGAATTAAAAGCCATCAAGACGCAGTACGCCGGAGCGGAATCCGCGATGACGCAGGCAAGCAAGGCCATCGGCGCGCTGCCGAAGGACCAGAAGAAAGACGCCGGCAAGATCATGGGCAAGCTGCGCGCCGACTTCGGTCGTGCGTATGGAACCAAGGAACAGCAGGTCAAGGCCGAGGAAGAGGCCCGTGCGCTTGCCGCCGAAACCGTGGACATGACCCTTCCGGTCAATCGCAAGCCGCTTGGCGCGCGCCATCCGTTGCCGAAGCTGATGGAGGATGTCGAAGACTTCTTCATCTCCATGGGCTGGCAGATCTCCGACGGTCCTGAAGTGGAAACCGAATGGTACGACTTCGACGCGCTGAACTTCGGCCCCGATCATCCGGCACGTCAGATGCAGGATACCTTCTACGTCAAGGGCAATCAGGCCAAGGACGCCGCAGGCTTCGTCGGATCCAACATGGTGCTGCGCACCCAGACCTCCTCCGATCAGGTGCGTGGTCTGCTCACCCGTGGCGTGCCGCTGTACATCGCATGCCCAGGCCGTGTGTTCCGCACCGATGAGCTCGACGCCACCCATACGCCGGTGTTCCACCAGGTGGAGGCTCTTGCGGTCGACAAGCATCTGACCATGGCCGATCTGAAGGGCGTGCTCGATAAGCTTGCCGTGGCCATGTTCGGTCCGGAAGCCAAGACCCGTCTGCGCCCGAGCTATTTCCCGTTCACCGAGCCGAGCGCCGAACTCGACCTGTGGTTCCCCGATAAGAAGGGTGGCGCAGGCTGGCTTGAATGGGGCGGCTGCGGCATGGTCAACCCGAACGTGCTGAAGTCCGCAGGCCTCGATCCCGAGGTCTACACTGGCTTCGCCTTCGGCGTCGGCGTGGAGCGTACCCTGCTGCTGCGCCATGACATCAACGACATGCACGACCTGGTCGAAGGCGACGTGCGATTCAGCGAACAGTTTGTGATGGGGGAGTGATTGACCCATGCCAATGGTTGACATTGATTGGCTCAAGGACCACGTCGAGGTTCCGGAAGGCCTTACGTACGAACAGCTTGCCAAGGATCTGGTGAAGGTCGGTCTCGAAGAGGAAGAGATTCACACCTCCCAGCTGGTTGGTCCGATCGTCGTCGGCTACGTGGTCGATGCCACTCCGGAACCGCAGAAGAACGGCAAGATCATCAACTGGTGCCATGTCGACGTCGGTGACGAATACAACGAAACCGATGAGAACGGCAACAAGGTGCCGCGCGGCATCATCTGCGGCGCTCCGAACATGGCCGCAGGCGAGAAGGTCGTCGTGACGCTTCCCGGCGCTGTGCTTCCGGGCGATTTTAAGATCGAGCCGCGCAAGACCTACGGTCATATCTCCAACGGAATGTGCGCTTCCGAGCGTGAGCTTGGTTTGGGCGATAACCATGATGGAATCATCCTGTTGCGTAAGTACGGCTTCACCCCGGAAGAGTATGAGAAGCTCCAGCCGGGCGACGACGCCATGCACCTGCTGCACTTGGATGAGCCGCTGCTGGAGATCAACATCACTCCGGATCGCGGCTACGCGTTCTCATACCGTGGCGTGTCTCGCGAATACCATCATTCCACCGGTGCCGCCTACACTGATCCTGCTGTCGCTCTGAATGAGAAGGCGCCGATCACTAAGGGTCTGCCGGAAGGCACCAAGACCGATATCGAAGTGATCGTCGACGACAATAATCCGATTCACGGTGTGGTTGGATGCGATCGCTATTACGCTCGCGCGGTCAAGGGCTTCGATCCGGCCAGCCATACGCCGAACTGGATGCGTCGCCGTCTGGCCCGTGCAGGCATGCGTTCCATCTCCTTGGCTGTAGACATCACCAACTATGTGATGCTCGACTTGGGACAGCCGATGCACGCCTACGATCTGGATAAGATCGAAGGACCGATTGTGGTGCGCCGCGCCAATGAGGGTGAGAAACTCACCACACTGGATGGCAAGGACCATGATCTGAGCGTCGAAGATCTGCTGATCACCGATTCCCCGAACGGTGAGCGCGGTTCCCGTGTGCTCGGCATCGCCGGCGTCATGGGTGGTCTGTACGGCGAGGTTACCGCTGAGACCAAGAACATCCTGCTGGAATCCGCGCACTTCGATCAGGTGTCGATCGCGCGTTCCGCACGCCGTCACAAGATTCCGTCTGAAGCCTCCCGTCGTTTCGAACGCGGTGTGGACGACCAGCTGCAGCCGGCAGCCGCCCAGATGGCGGCCGAACTGATGGTTAAGTACGGCAATGGCGAGCCGAGCGAGCACCCGACCGACTTCAATACCGTCTCTAACCGCCGTCCGATCCTGTTCAAAGCTTCGGAAGTGGCTCGTGTGGCCGGACTTGATACGGACGTGAACACCATCAGCGACATTCTTACCGATATCGGTTGCTCTGTCGCAGGAGGCGGCAACGGCGAGTTTTCCGTGGTGCCTCCGAGTTGGCGCCCCGACTTGAACGAGCCGTGCGATCTGGTTGAGGAAGTGGCACGTCTTGTCGGATATGACGAGATTCCCGTCACCGTGCCGCCGGCACCGGTCGAAGGCAGGGTCGGTCTGACTGCTGAGCAGCTGCGTAAGCGTCAGGTTGCCGATGAACTTGCCGAATACGGCATGGTGGAAACGTTGAGCTATCCATTCGTCGGCGATGAGGATTACAAGAACTTCGCGTTGGACGCCGCTGAGACGAAGAACATCAGCGTGGAGATCGCCAACCCGCTCGCCGGTGATCGTCCGTTCCTGCGTCGTGACATTATTCCAACGCTGGCACAGACCGTTCAGCGCAATCTGCGTCGCGGCGTGGAGAATGTGTCGCTGTATGAGATCGGCCACGTGTATCTGTGGGATCCGAACGCTCCGGCGATTCCGGCGCTGCCGGGTGCCGTCAAGCCGACGGACGAGCAGCTTGCCGCGCTTGATGCCGGTCTTCCGGATCAGCCGATGCATGTCGCTGGCATTCTGACCGGAAACGCCGTTGACTCCGGTTGGCTGGGCGACCGCCGCGCAGTGGATTGGTCTGATGCCGTTGAGGCGGTGCAGCGCATCTCCGACCGTATTGGTGCAGCTCTCACGCTGGATCAGCCGAAGGCTGGAGATGTGCCGGCGCAATGGCATCCGGGTCGTGCGGCCCGCGTGATGGCTGGTGACGTATTCGTCGGCATGGTCGGCGAGCTTCACCCGCACATCAACGAGGCGTTGGGCTTCCCGGCCCATTCCGCGGCCTTTGAATTGGATTTGACCGCGCTGTTCGCCACGTTGAGTGGCAAGCCGGTGCAGGCCAAGCCGATCTCCACCTTCCCGCCGGTCAAGCAGGACCTGGCTTTCACGGTGTCCACCGACGTTACGGCCGCTGAACTCAGGCAAGTCGTCGTCGAAGCCGCCGGAGACAGTCTTGAAAGTATTGAACTGTTCGATGTGTACACCGGCGATCAGCTGGGCGAAGGCGAAAAGTCCTTGGCCTACGCGGTCACGTTCCGCGCTCCGGATAAGACTCTCGCTTCCGAAGACAGCGAAGCCATCCGCAAGCGTATTGTGGATGAAGCGTCCAAACTGGGTGCGCAGCTGCGCGCCTGATCCCGACCTTCCCAAGAACAGAGGATGATTATGAACGAACCGGAACCGTATCAGCCGAACAACACCGACGAGCGTCAGGAGACGGCTGATGCTGCTCCGGTTTCGTCATCTTCTGATGGCGCTGCGCCTTCACAGCCGGAGTATGGTCAAATCAGCCAACCCGAATATGGCGCGATGAGCAGCCAGCTGCCAGCTGGCTACGATCCATACGTGTACGGTGCGCCTGAACCTGAACCTGAACCGCAACCTGCGGATTCCGTCCAGCAGCAGAATGTGCAATACCAAACGGGGCAATACCCTCCAAATAGGCAACAGCCGATGCCCCCATACAATGCGAACGGACAACAGAATCCATACGGTGCTAATCCGTACGGGCCAAATCCGTGTGATCCGAACCAATATCCGCAACGGGGCAATATGCCCTATCTGCCGAATCTGGATCTCAACGATCCCCGACAGAACCCCGCATACGGCCATTGGGATGCCTATGCGATCATGTCCCTCGTGTTTGCCGTGCTGATGCCGGTGCCAGTCCTTCCCGCGTTGGTCGGCGCGATTTCGATGTGGCGTACCAAGAAACTCCATATGAAAGGGCATGGCTTGGCTCTCGCCGCGGTGATCATCAACGTGCTGTACACCTTGGCCGTGATTTGGTTGGCGATGCATGGGCTTTCTGTTGCTGACCTGTATAACGAGATGTTGCAGAATGTGCTTGGCGGTGCAGGGTCAGAGCAAGGAAGTGAGTCGATCACCGCCTGACTCGGCGTGTTTCCTGGCCTTTTAATATCGTCATGGTCGCGCAATGACCACTATGCGACACGAAATGAATGCATAATTATGCAATGTAGTGCATAAAGTGTATGCTGAATGTGTTTTCAGTGAGTTAATGAAAAGAGACGTGACATGGCCAAATACACAGTAGCCGTGGCCGGCGCGACCGGATATGCAGGAGGCGAGGCCCTCCGCATCCTCGCGGCCCATCCATATTTCGAAGTGACGTGCGTGGCCGGGCATTCATCCGTTGGGGACAAGCTTGGCAGGCATATGCCGCATATTCCGCAACTTGCCGACCTTGTGGTGGAAGACACCACTCCGGAAGTTCTTAATGGGCATGATGTCATTATTCTTGCCCTGCCTCATGGGGCATCCGGCGCATTGGCTTCGCAGCTTGATCCGAATGCCGTTGTGGTGGACTTGGGGGCCGACCATAGGCTTGAGGAAAAAACCGCATGGGATGAGTTCTACGGCGGTGACTTCTATGAGCACTGGACTTACGGTATGCCTGAGCTCATTACCGGCGTTGCGGCAGACGGCTCCTACATCAGGCAGCGCGAATCTCTTGCCGGAACCAAATGCATCGCGGGACCGGGGTGCAATGTGACCGCCACTACGCTGGCGCTCCAGCCAGGTGTGGCCCAAGGACTTGTCGAACCGACCGACATTGTGGCTGACTTGGTGGTCGGCTATTCTGGAGCCGGCAAGAATCTGAAGCGTACCAACCTGTTGGCCGCAGAGGCCTTCGGATCCGCGTTGCCGTATTCAGTGGGAGGCACGCATCGCCATATTCCAGAGATTTTGCAGAATCTCGCCCATGCGGCAGGCAAGAACGCTTCCAATGCAAGTGAATTCACGTTGGGATTCACTCCGATTCTCGCTCCGATGGCCCGAGGCATTCTCGCTACGGTTTCAGCCAAACTCACCGATAAGGCTTTGACGATGACGGACGAGCAGATCAGGCAAGTTTGGCTTGATGCTTACAAGGACCAGGATTTCATGGTGGTTCTTCCGGAAGGCGTGATGCCGGCCACCGGAAATATCATCGGATCGAATGCCGCCCATATACAAGTGGTGGTTGATCATAAGGCCGGACGTCTGCTGGCGTTCGCGGCCATCGATAATCTCAACCGCGGTACGGCAGGACAGGCCGTGCAGTCGCTGAACGTGGCGCTGGGACTTCCCGAAGATGCAGGATTGACGAAGATTGGAGTGGCACCGTGAGTGTAACGTTTGCGCAAGGTTTTTCCGCAGCCGGCGTGGAAGCCGGTATTTCCGCAGTCGAAGGCAAGAAGGATCTGGCTCTTGTAGTCAATAACGGTCCGCTGGATGCGGCTGCTGGAGTGTTCACTTCGAACCGTTTCTGCGCGGCTCCCGTGCAGTGGACGCGCAAGATTGTGGCCGACGGTCATGTGAAAGCCGTCATCCTTAATTCCGGAGGTGCAAACGCATGCACTGGCCAGCCGGGATATGAGCAGTCCAAGGCTACGGCCCAAAAGATCGCGGCGCTTGTAGGTGTCAAAGACAGCGATATCGCGGTCTGCTCCACGGGTCTGATCGGTGAGCTTCTGCCTCTTGACCATGTGCTTTCTGGCGCAGGCAAAGCGTTCGCGGCCCTTGCCGATACCGCTCAGGCCGGTGCGGATGCGTCCCATGCCATCATGACCACCGACACCAAGCCGAAAACCGTTGAGCTGGAAGGCTCCAACGGCTTCCGTATCGGGGGCATGGTCAAGGGGTCGGGCATGATTGCCCCGCAGTTGGCCACCATGCTGTGCGTCATCACCACGGATGCCGTGGTGAGCGCCGGTCAGTTGCAGGCGGCGTTGAATGCTGGAGTGGAAATGTCGTTCAACCGAATCGATGTGGACGGATGCATGTCTACTAACGATACGGTGCTCCTGCTCGCATCCGGCGCTTCGGGCATCGAACCCGATCCGGACGAATTCAACGATCTTGTGGCGCAGGCCACGGCGTCTCTGGCACGCCAAATCATCGGCGATGGCGAAGGCGCGAGCCACGATATCCGTGTCAAGGTGATCGGAGCCACCACGGAGGATGCGGCGCTTGCCTGCGGTCGTGCGGTGGCCGCGTCCAACCTGCTCAAATGCGCCATTTCCGGCAACGACCCGAATTGGGGACGTATCGTCAGCTCGTTGGGCACCGTGCCATCGGAAATCGCGCCATACGATTCCAATAAAGTCACGGTTGATGTCAATGGTGTGCGTATCTGTGAGAATGGCGGAGCCGGACGCGACCGATCCGAAGTCGATATGACTCCGCGCGAGGTGCACATCGACATTGATTTGCATGCGGGGAATGCGGAAGCAACCGTCTGGACCGACGATTTGACCCACGAATACGTACACATTAATGCAGACTACGAAAGCTGATTGAACGGTAATGACCAAGGAACTCAAAGGACCTGGATTCCATTTTGATGTGCATACCGATTTGCGCGCCGACCAAAAGGCGGAAGTGCTGATCGAGGCCCTGCCATGGCTTGAGGAATTCGCCGGACAGCGCATCGTCATCAAATATGGCGGCAATGCGATGATCGACGATCATCTCAAGGCCTGTTTCGCTGAAGATATGGTGTTTCTGCGACAAGTCGGCTTGCATCCGGTTGTAGTGCATGGCGGAGGTCCGCAGATTTCTCACATGCTTAAGGCTTTGGGTATTAAGTCGGAATTCAAGGGAGGCCTGAGGGTCACCACGCCGGAGGCCATGGAAGTGGTGCGTATGGTTTTGACGGGCAAGGTTTCCCGTGAACTTGTCGGATTGATCAATGCCCATGGTCCGTTCGCAGTCGGTCTTTCCGGCGAGGATGGTGCGCTCTTTTCCGCCATGCAGCGCAAGCCGATTATAAATGGCTCTCCAACCGATATTGGTTTGGTCGGCGACGTGGTGAGCGTCGACGCATCCGCGGTTGAGGATCTGATCAATGCCGGCCGCATTCCTGTTGTTTCCTCGGTGGCTCCAAATGAGGATGATGCTACCGAAGTGTTGAATGTGAACGCCGATTCCGCGGCTGCGGCGCTTGCGGCCGCCCTCGGAGCCAGCAAGCTGGTCGTGTTGACTGATGTTGATGGCTTGTACGCCGATTGGCCGGACAGGGACTCTCTGATCGGACGCATCGGCGTGGAGAACCTACGCGATATGCTGCCGGATTTGGAAAGCGGCATGCGCCCCAAGATGGAGGCCTGCGTCAGGGCCATCGACGGAGGAGTGCCGCGCGCCCACATCATCGACGGACGCAAGCCGCATTCCATCCTGAATGAGATTTTCACCACAGACGGCATTGGAACCATGGTCGTTCCCGAAGACGGTATTGAAATGAGGAGCTCGTATGGTAACTGAACGGTTGGAAAACCTTGGTAGTGAGGACGCCAAGTGGCTGGGGGAGTACTCCCAGGTGCACATGAACGTGTTCGGCACGCCTCTGCGCGTTATGGACCATGGCAAAGGCGCGCATATCTGGGACGTCGATGGCAATGAATACCTCGACTTCCTTGCGGGCATCGCGGTGAACGCGCTCGGCTACGCCCACCCGAAATGGGTGAAGGCCGTCAGCGAGCAAGCTGCCAAAGCCGCCCATGTGAGCAACTACTTCGCCACGGAGCCGCAGATCAAACTGGCGTCGAAGCTCATTGAGCTTGCAGGCGCTCCCGAGGGATCTCATGTGTATTTCGGCAACTCCGGAGCGGAAGGCAACGAGGCAGCACTGAAACTCGCCAAACTGTATGGCCGCACCTTGCCGGGCGCATCGCCTGCCATTGGTGGAAAGCCGGCACGTATCATCGCCATGACCCACGGCTTCCATGGGCGTACCATGGGCGCGCTGTCCGCAACGTGGAAGCCCGCCATCCGAGAAGCGTTCGAGCCGCTGGTTCCCAATATCGAATTTGTCGAAGCTAGTGACGAGGCCGCATTGCATGACGCGTTTGCCGAAACCGGTCCCGGCAAATATGGCAAGGGTCCTGTCGCCGCCGTCATCATGGAGCTGATTCAAGGTGAGGCCGGCGTGCGCCCGCTTGGTGCCGACTACGTGAAGAAGGCCCGTCAGATGTGCGACGACAACAATGCGTTGCTCATCATCGATGAGGTCCAGACAGGCATCGGGCGCACCGGATCCTGGTTCGCATTCCAGCGTGAGGATCTTGCGGGCGGAGTGGTTCCGGATATCGTAACCTTCGCCAAGGGCGTTGCAGGCGGTTTCCCGATGGGTGGCATGATCTCCTTCGGCGCCAAGCTTTCCGCGCTGTTCACCCCAGGATCCCACGGCTCCACCTTTGCGGGCAATCCTCTCGGAGCGGCCGCCGCGATGGCCACGTTGGAAACCATTGAGGAAGACGGCCTTGTGTCCAACGCCGAGGCGCGTGGCCAGCAATTGCGTGACGGCATCATGGCTTGCGGCAATCCGCTCTTTGTCTCCGTGCGCGGGCGTGGCTTGCTCGATGCGGTCGAACTTGCCCATCCATGCGCGCATGCGGCGATGAATTGGGTGTTGGAGCACGGTTTGATCGTCAACGCGGTGGCGCCGGATGCGCTTCGTCTTGTCCCTCCGTTGGTGGTGACCGAACAGGATATTGATCAGGCCATCTCCATTCTCGCGAAGATCCCCACTGATCTTCCCAACGACTGAACATAGCCGTCAATCACAACGAACAGGAAATCTTTTGAAAGGAGCCAACAATGGCAACTCCTGAATTGCGCCACATGTTGCGCGATGACGATCTCAACCATGAAGAGCAGAAGCAGGTTCTCGAACTTGCCATCAAATTTCATAATGACCGTTTCTACCATCAGCCGTTCGCTGGCCCGCAGGGCATTGCGGTGATCTTCGATAAGCCGAGCACTCGAACCCGTTCCAGTTTCTCCATTGGCGTTGCCGAACTGGGCGGCTATCCGCTGGTCATCGACAAGTCCGGATCCCAGCTGGGCCGTGGCGAACCGGTGGCAGACACCGCACGTGTGCTTGACCGCATGGCCTATGGTGTGGTGTGGCGCACCTTCGGCCAGGATCGTGTGGAGGAAATGGCGAAGTATTCCACCCATCCGGTGGTGAACGCTTTGACCGATGAATTCCACCCTTGCCAGATTCTTGCCGACTTCCAGACCATCGCCGAGCATCGTGGGGGCGTCGACAATCTGAAGAACCAGACCATCGCCTACCTCGGTGACGCGGCCAACAACATGTCGAACTCCTACCTTCTCGGCGGCGCCGTGGCCGGCATGAACGTACGCGTTGCAGGTCCGAACGGCTATCTGCCGGATCCGCAGATCGTTGCCGATGCCGAAGCCATCGCATCCGAAACCGGCGGTTCCGTGCTGGTGACTACGGACCCGAAGGAAGCGGTCGCCGGCGCCGACTGCGTGTTCACCGACACGTGGGTTTCCATGGGCGAAGAAGCGGAATACTCCATCCGTTCCAAGCCGTTCTGGGATTATCAGGTGAACGCCGAGCTCATGTCTTACGCCAAGGAAGATGCCATCTTCCAGCATTGCCTGCCTGCATACCGTGGCAAGGAGGTCACCGCCGAAGTCATCGACGGACCACAGTCCGTGGTTTGGGATGAGGCCGGTAACCGTCTGCATGCGCAGAAGGCGCTGCTGACTTGGCTTGCCGGCAAGGCCCGCGGCGATGAAAGCCTGCTGGCCTGATGACGGACCAAACGCCTGCGCTGCAACGCCCCGCCACGCGGGCCGCTCGATTGAGCGCCATCGAGCAGGCGTTGCTGACGCGCATCGTCACCTCGCAATCGCAATTGTCGCAGATTCTCGCGAATCAGGGCATCGAAGTGACCCAGGCCACCTTGAGCCGCGATCTCGACGAGATCCATGCCACCAAAACCCGTTTGGCTGACGGAACCGTGGCCTATGCGCTGGGCAAACAGCCGGAAGAAGCCGCATCGGCCAATCCTGATGCAAAAACGGAACAGCAGATGAACCGTGTGCTTTCCGGATTGGTCACTTCGGTCGCTGCGGCCAGGAATCTGGTGGTGGTCCACACGCCGTCTGGCGCGGCTCAGTATGTGGCAAGTGTGATTGACAAGCAGCCCATCGACGGAGTGCTCGGCACCATTGCCGGGGACGATACCGTCATGGTGATCTGCGCCGATGACGATTATGCGAAACAGCGTGCGCAATGGCTGTTGGACGTCGTGTCCAAAGGCTGAATAGCCGTATAGTGGACACGACGCACCGTATATGCATAAATATACAGAGTATTGCATATGCTAATGAATAACGTTTGATGTTAGAAAGGGAAACCATGAGCGATCAAAATCGTCTCGTTCTGGCGTACTCCGGTGGTCTGGATACCTCCGTCGCCATTTCATATCTGAAGGAACGCACCGGCAAGGATGTCGTGGCCGTGTCCCTCGACGTCGGCCAGGGTGGCGAAAGCCTCGAAACCATCAAGCAGCGCGCGCTTGCCTGCGGTGCCGTTGAAGCGTATGTGGTAGACGCCCGCGACGAGTTCGCCAATGAGTACTGCATGAAGGCGCTGAAGGCCAACGCCCTATATGAGGGTGTGTATCCGCTGGTTTCCGCCATTTCCCGCCCGCTCATCTCCAAGCATCTTGTGCGCGCCGCCCACCAGTTCGGCGCCGACACCATCTCCCATGGCTGCACCGGCAAGGGCAACGACCAGGTCCGTTTCGAGGTGTCCATCTCCTCCATCGACCCGACGCTGAAGGCCATCAGCCCGATCCGTGATCTGTCGCTGACGCGCGACGTCGAGATCGCATTCGCTAAGGAGCACAAGCTTCCGATCGTGCAGACCGAGAAGAGCCCGTTCTCCATCGACCAGAACGTGTGGGGCCGCGCCATCGAAACCGGATTCCTTGAGGATCCGTGGAATGGCCCGACCAAGGACTGCTACTCTTACACCGACGATCCGGCTTTCCCGCCGGTCGAAGATGAGGTCGTCATCGAATTCAAGCAGGGCATCCCTGTCAAGATCGACGGTCACGACGTTACTCCGCTGCAGGCCATCGAAGAGATGAACCGTCGCGCAGGCGCACAGGGCATCGGACGTATCGATCTGATCGAGGATCGTCTGGTCGGCATCAAGTCCCGCGAGCTGTACGAGGCTCCGGGCGCTATCGCACTGATCACCGCCCACCAGGAAC
This sequence comes from Bifidobacterium catenulatum PV20-2, assembly GCF_000800455.1. NCBI lineage: Bacteria > Bacillati > Actinomycetota > Actinomycetes > Bifidobacteriales > Bifidobacteriaceae > Bifidobacterium > Bifidobacterium catenulatum. Next base: position 1,373,776 of record NZ_CP007456.1, on the reverse strand, counting down.
TCGAAAACTGCTGTCTCGAACGCGAGCAGCATCGCATCAAGCGTGATATCGACAAGCGCTGGGCCGAACTCGTCTACGATGCGCAGTGGTTCTCCCCGGCGACGCAGTCCCTGAACGCCTTCATCGAAGATACCCAGAAGTATGTTTCCGGCGAAATCCGCATGATTCTGCATGGTGGCCGCGCCGTCGTGACCGGTCGTCGTTCCGACACCTCGCTGTATGACTACAATCTGGCCACCTACGATTCCGGCGACAGCTTCGATCAGAAGTCGTCCAACGGCTTCATCGACATCTACGGTCTGCCGAGCCGTGTGGCCGCAGCCCGCGACGTCAAGTTCGGCAATGGAATCGAGGTTCCGGAAAACAGCGTCGAGTAAGCGGGTTTTACACCGAATCGTCTCGATAATGGGGGAGAGCGTACCGTTAGGACCATCCTGACTGGTATTCTCTCCCTCAGTCATATCTGCAAGGAGAATGAAGTAACAATGACCGAGAGCACAACCAATGGTGAACACCTCGCCCTGTGGGGCGGCCGTTTCAAGTCCGGCCCGTCTCCGGAACTCGCGCGACTGAGCAAGTCCACCCAATTCGATTGGCGTCTTGCCGACGACGACATCGCAGGCTCACGCGCCCATGCCCGTGCGCTCGGACGCGCGGGACTGTTGACCGCCGATGAGCTGCAGCGCATGGAAGATGCTCTCGACGAGCTGCAGCGTCGTGTGGATTCCGGTGCGTTTGCTCCAATCGAAGACGATGAGGACGAAGCCACCGCATTGGAACGTGGACTGCTGCAGATTGCCGGAGACGAACTTGGAGGCAAGCTCCGCGCCGGCCGTTCCCGCAACGACCAGATCGCTGCACTGATTCGCATGTGGCTCCGTCGCCACAGCCGCGTCATCGCCAAAATGTTGCTCGGCCTCGCCGCGACACTGACCGAACAGGCCGAAAAGGCTGGACGCACCGTCATGCCGGGCCGCACCCACATGCAGCACGCCCAGCCGGTATTGCTCGCACACCAGCTGATGGCTCACGTGTGGCCGCTGCTGCGCGATGTGGAACGTCTTGCCGATTGGGACAAGCGCATCGACGCAAGCCCGTATGGTTCCGGTGCCCTCGCCGGCAACACCCTTGGCTTGGAGCCGGTGGCCGTGGCCCGCGAACTTGGTTTCTCCAAGGTGACCGCGAACTCCATCGACGGTACCGCCAGCCGTGATCTGGTCGCCGAATTCGCATTCATTGCGGCCATGGCAGGTGTCGACATCAGTCGGCTGTCTGAAGAAATCATCATCTGGAACACCCAGGAATTCGCGTTCGTGCGCCTTGACGACGCTTATTCCACTGGATCGTCCATCATGCCGCAGAAGAAAAACCCGGATATCGCGGAACTCGCACGAGGCAAGTCCGGCCGTCTCATTGGCGATCTGGCCGGTTTGCTCACCACGCTGAAGGGCCTGCCCACCGCTTATGCGCGTGATCTTCAGGAAGACAAGGAAGCCGTATTCGATCAGGTCGACACGCTGGAAGTGCTCCTTCCCGCGTTCACCGGCATGGTCGGCACCATGGTCTTCAACAAGGAACGCCTCGAAGCAGAAGCCCCGACCGGTTTCGCCCTCGCCACCGACATCGCCGAATGGCTCGTCAAGAACGGAGTGCCGTTCCGCCATGCGCATGAGCTTTCCGGCGCATGCGTGAAGATCGCCGAAGACCGCGGCCAGGAACTGTGGGACCTGACTGACGATGACTTTGTCGAGGTCTTCAAGGAATTCCTTCCGGCCGACAAGGCGCCTGAAGTGCGCGAAGTGCTGTCCACCGAAGGTTCGGTTTCCGCCCGCAATGGCAAGGGAGGTACGTCTCCGCTGCGTGTGCGCGAGCAGATCGTTTCCGCGAAAACCGCCATCGAACAGCTGCGTGCCTTCGCAAACTCCGTCAGTGATGGCCCGGCATACAAGACGCCGGAATCATTGCTTAAGTAACCACAGCAACAATACATAAACAAAGGCAAAGCGGTGCCACTGACACGAACGCAGATACAGCAGCTTGTTCGGCTTCACGGCCAGGAAATACTATGCCATGAGCATATGCAGATCGAAAGAGTCTGTTACCAGCATGGCGTGGTCACCACGTTTGCGCATTCCATTCGTGTGGCCTGTCTGACCGTATGGATTGCAGACAGGTTGCACTTATGGCATAGGGTGGATTTGCATTCGTTGATTCGCGCCGCTCTGCTGCATGATTATTTTCTATACGACTGGCATGCTCATGATGGTGGCCGGCATCGTATGCATGGTTTCACCCATGGTGGCACCGCCATGCGCAATGCCATGCGTGATTTCCATCTCAATAGAGTGGAACGTGACAGCATTGAGAACCATATGTTTCCTTTGACACCGATACCGCCTCGGTATCTTGAAGGGTATTTGGTGACTATCGCAGATAAGATCAGCGCCACACGGGAGACGTTCAGCTTTGACCGCTTCTATAAGACGAAAACCAATACGTGCATAAGTGGAAAGTGACGGCTCAAAGGCATGCTCCTGTTGGAATACCTGTTCTTATGGTTTCTGTTCTATTCATTTGCCGGATGGGTATACGAGTCGATTCTTGTGTCCGTTTCGGAACGTCGTTTGGTGAATCGTGGTTTCCTGAATGGTCCCGTCTGTCCGATCTACGGTTGTGGAGCCGTTCTTGCGATTATGCTGCTGCATGATCTGCATAATCCCTTCGCTGTTTTTCTCATCTCCTCGATTGGCGCATGCATACTTGAATACATCACGTCATGGGGCATGGAAAAGCTATTCCACGCGCGGTGGTGGGATTACAGTCATCTCCGATTCAACGTTCAAGGGCGCATTTGTTTGCTTGGAGCGGTGGTGTTCGGTCTGCTGGGTGTGCTCATCACCGATGTGATACAGCCTGAAGTGAATCGTGTCACACGGATGATTCCTTTGCCGGCGGTGCATTGGATGTGTGTGATTTTCATGGCGCTTATCGTCGCGGATACCATTATCACAGTGTTTGGCATCATCGATTTGGCCGATAATCTTGCGAAGTTCAGTGAAACCGTGCAGGCATATGCGGAGAAGGCCGGCGATTCTCTGCAATGGGGCAAGGACGTTTTCCGAGACAAATTCCGTGACAAGGTACAAGACAAGGTTCAGGACTGGTCGGACTCTTCGCAGGAGATTCTTGCCAGTATGCAGGCCACTGCCGCATCTATCCTGAACAAGCAGCAGCGTCGTATGATCAACGCATTCCCACGCCTGCGTTTCACGGATTCCATCAAATACAGCAAGATCATCGAAACTCTGCACGAAATGCTGCGTCGCAAATAATCGCGCAATAAGCAACGACATGAAATTGCCTGCCGCTCGAAAGAACGACAGGCGATTTCCATTATTGTTTGCGATATGCGATTTGCATGACAATCACGCTATGGCAGTCCATTGGATCGTTTACTGATTTCGTACGGAATGGGCGCTTCCAGCGACGTATCTGATCCCTTGTAGTCGGTGATGCCCTCGCCGATATTCGGATGCTGTGTGGAATACACTTGGTCGGCGCAATACAGCACGAGCAGCATGACAGCCACAATGCTAAGCTTTTGCGTATCGATTCGGCTGAGCAGATTGTCGAGGGCCGGAGCCAGCAAATAGACGATGGCCAATCCGCCAAGGCCGAACGTCAATAATCCTTCGGCGCAGATACGGCCGTTGACATTTAGAAAGTATCCGGTGTAATCCCACCAACGCTGGCCGTCATGCGTCATTTCCAGATACCACGACGAGAAGTATTCCAAGCATCCGCACAGCACCATGGTCGCCACGAACTCTAATACGGGCTTCTCACGCAGCTTTTTGAGCAGAATCAGAATGATCACTCCGCCAGTGCCGTAAATCGGCAACCATGGGCCATGCAAGGTTCCACGATTCACGAACATGCCTTCGGAAATGAATGCGAGGCTTACCTCCCACACCCAGCCGACGAAGCAGAACATGAAGAACATCATGACTAGATTGACCAGCGAATAGCTACGGTCAGCACTGATCGTACGTGATTCGCGGAATTTGAATGATATGGGAGCAGGTGCGAGACGCCCCGGATAGATGTTACCTTCCAAAATATCCTTGCCAATCTGCATTTGATGAAGATCCTCGCGATATTCCTCATAACGGTTCACCGCATCGGCATGCAGAATACGGATGCCGAACCATTCGGACAGGATTCCGGTGAATCCACGCGGCTTGAGGGCGGGGGAGAGTCCTTGTTCGAGCTGTGCCACGGACTGGGCGACGTCGGCATATGCGGTATGAAGCGTTTGCGGATCGGCCTTGGCATACAGGTATTCGTCGTTGAGCATCTTGGCGCCTTCAATGCCGTTGTCCTTGGCCAACGTGCGCAGATACACGTAATACTCGGCGAAAAATGCGGCGTTGTAGCCATTGGAGTAAAAGATACCGATCAGACCAAAAGTGACGAGGTTGAGCAGATACCAGCCAAGAAACGAGCAGTCCGCCACGAAGCATTCCCATTTATGCCCTTCCATCATATGTCGGGACAGGCGAATAGCGTCTAAGGCTTTGATGTTTGGATTCTCCGCAATGATATACGGCACCATACGGTAGGAATACTGTTTGATGAAGAAACCGATGATGGTAAGGCTCCAAAGGAACAGGAACACGTTTTCCACGAACATGGTCCAGGCTATCCGAAGCCATGCGTGCGTGTGGATGGGGTAAAGGAAGCGCGATGCCGGCAGTTTGTCGTAGGATCGTCCTTCCAACAGCATGCGCATCATGACGACGCGATACGTTTCCTGAATGAACAGCCAGATGAAAATATAGACGGCAAAAGAAAGAATGATTGGAACCGCAATGGAGATTCCGCCGTTATGGATGACGGAATTGACGGCATCGACAATGGCAACCACCAGCGATCCTGATGCAAACGAGTTGAGCAGGGACGCGATTACGCCGCGACGGCGGCCGAACATGGCATCGGTATCGTTGTTGACGATCTGCTCTTGGTTTTGCTTGACTTTTTCACGGGCATTGTCTTCATTGCCTATGGCAAGATCCCGCAATACGCCATACATATCGTTGGATTGCGTGGAATCCTCTGTTTGCGGGGTGCTGACCGAAATGTTGATGTTGACCGAGAGCGTCGATGATGCGTACGCAACACCGAATACCGAAGCGAACAGACAAATGACGACTATCATCCAATAATGTTTTCTCTGGGCTTTCTTAGCCGCAACCTTCATGCCTTTGCGGTCCATACAGATATCTCCCTTCTTGGTATGGGGATTCTCCTTCTAACTTTACTTGTATGCACGATGGTTGATGGATGATGGCAAAAACACCGCGTGTGCCTGTCTTCATCTTCTGCGAAACTGTAGGATGCGTAAAACGCAGTATCATCCGCAATTCAATAGGGAGAAAGCACAGCTATGGCTCACGTCATCGATTTCAAGGAGGCCGGTTTCGAGTCCGTCCTCGATGAACTGGAATGGCGCGGGTTGATTTCCCAGTCCACTGACAGGGATCGACTCGCCGAAGCGTTGAACGGAGATCCTATTTCCTATTATTGCGGTTTTGATCCGACCGCAGCTTCCCTGCATATCGGCAATCTGGTGCAGCTGATCAATATGCGCCATCTTCAGGCTGCGGGTCATCATCCGATTGCTTTGGTCGGCGGCGCCACCGGTTTGATCGGCGATCCGCGCCAGTCGGGCGAACGCACGTTGAATCCGAAGGATGTCGTGGCTGGTTGGGCCGAGCGTCTGAAGGCGCAGATCGGCGGCATTCTCGAAGTGGAAGGCAGCAACTCGGTTCGTTTTGTGTCCAATTACGATTGGACTGCCTCCATGAACGTCATCGACTTCCTGCGTGACGTTGGCAAGAACTTCCGTTTGGGCACCATGCTCGCCAAAGACACCGTTGCCCGTCGACTGAATTCCGAAGATGGCATTTCCTTCACCGAGTTCAGCTACCAGGTGCTGCAAGGCAACGACTTCCTGCACCTGTTCGACGAATACCATTGCGTGCTTGAGCTTGGCGGATCCGACCAGTGGGGCAACCTCACGTCCGGCCTTGATCTGATCCACAAGGTACGTGGCGTGGATGTGAACGTGTTCACCAGCCCGATCATCACCGACGCTCAGGGCAAGAAGTTCGGCAAGTCCGAGGGCAACGCCGTCTGGCTCGACGGTAACATGCTGAGCCCGTACAAGTTCTACCAGTTCTGGTTCAACCGTCCCGACAGCGAGATGGAAAACCTGCTGAAGGTGTTCACGTTCCTGCCGAAGGTGGAGATTGAACGTCTTGTGGAGGAAAGCAAGACCAATCCGGGCGCGCGTGAGGCGCAACGCACCTTGGCTTGGGAGGTCACCAGCCTGGTTCATGGTGAGGAAGCCACCCGACAGGCCATTGAGGCGGCTGGTGCGCTGTTCGGCCGTGGCGGCGATCTTGCAGGTGTTGACGAGGCTACGCTTGAAGCTGCTCTTGACGGTGTGAAGATCGATGGTGAGTTCGCCAAGGCCACGGTGGGCGACCGTGTGGCGGAAGCCGGCATGAAGGCCGGACTGTTTAAGTCGATTTCCGAAGCGCGCAAGACGATCAAGACCGGCGGCGTGTATCTGAACAACGCTCGTGTTGAAGACGAAGAGCAGATTTTGAACGAAAACGACTTCCTGCATGGCCGTTTCGCATTGATCCGTCGTGGCAAGAAGGCCCTTGGCGTCGTCGAAAACGCGTGAGGCGATTGCGAGCGGCGCAGTCAAACGTAAGCAAAGAACAAACGAAGACCATCCTCAAGGGATATAAGGAATATAAGGAACAGCATGGCAGAAGAACAGCGCGGATCGCGCGGCAAGTCCTACGGCAACCACAAGTCCTACGGCTCGGGCAAGCCGGGCAATCGCGGCGGCAAGGGATTCAAGCCGCGTGGCAATGACGGCAAGTCCTACGGCCACAAGGCCGGAGGCTTCCATAGCGACGACCACAAGGGCGGATATCGCAAAGGCAATGGCGGCAATTTCCACCGCGACCGCGATTTCCGTCGTAACGGTGAGGGGGAAGGCCAGGAGCGCCGCTTCCATAACGGTCCGCGCAAGTTCAACCGTGACGGCGAGCGTCGTGACGATTATCGCGGTTATCGTGGCGGTCGTGGAGACAATCCGCGCTATCAGCGCGATGGCGAGCGTTCCGGTTTCCGTCGTGACGATCGTCGTGACGGTGATCGTAAGGACTTCCACCGTGACGGTGATCGCCGTAGCTTCCACCGCGACAACGATCGCAGGGATTTCCATCGTGACGGTGAACGCCGCAACTACCGTGATGGTGAGCGTCGTGACTTCCATCGTGACGGTGATCGTAAGGACTTCCGCCGTGATGGCGAACGCCGCAACTTCCACCGCGATGACCACCGTGGCAATGATCGTCGTGACGGCGGCCGTCGCAATTTCCGTGATGGTGATCGTAAGGACTTCCGTCGTGACGACCAGCGTCGCGACTTCCACAAGGATCGTGACCAGCAGCAGGGTGAGGAACGCCGCGAGTTCACCCGTGAAGAGAAGATGGCTTACCGTGAGGAGAAGCGTGGCGAGTACATGGCCAAGCCACGCCGCAATTCCGATGGCACGATGAGCTTCCCCTCTCAGAATCCGTACACGCATCGTCGTCCTGACGAGCCGAAGATGCCGAAGGGTATCGAATGGCGCATGCTCACCACCGACGATCGTGAACGCCTGCGTGGACTGTCGAAGGAGCATGCGGAGAACATCGGTCTGCACATTCTTGCCGCATACACGCTTGAGGAAAGCAATCCGGAACTGGCTCTCGAACACGCCAAGTGGGTGGCGCGTCAGGCTTCCCGCATTGATTTTGCTCGTGAGACGCTCGCCTTCGTGGCATACCGTCAGGGTGATTATAAGCTTGCACTACGCGAGTTCCGTACCGCGTTCCGTATGAACGGTTTCCTGGATTACCTGCCGTTCATCGCCGACTGCGAGCGTGGCATGGGAGAGCCGAAGAAGGCCATCGAAGTGGCAGCGAGCGACGACGCCAAGTATCTGCGCGGCGAAGCCAAGGCTGAAATGTTCCTGGTTTACGCGGGCGCCTTGGGCGATCTGAAGATGTGGGACAAGGCCATTGAGATCGTGCATACGCTGGGTCGTTCCAAGGGATTGGCCGGCGAATACCGCATGCGTGCGGTGCAGGCCGAACAGTACTTCCTTGAAGAGGCCGGTCGTACCGATGAGGCCATCGCATTGGATCGTCTGCTTGACAAGCTCGAACTGCAGTATGCCGATGTTGAGGATGATGAGACTTCCGATGATCTTGTTGTCGAATACGATATGCAGGAGCTGAACGACGAACTCATGGATGTGCTTGGCATTTCCGAAGATGACGCGCAGTACGCCCCGGAAGATCCTGAAGATGAGGAAGGCGAATCCGAAGCCATCGGCGAGAACGGCGAAACCAGCGATGAAACCCAGCTTGAGGCCGAGGAGGCGGAAGCTGGCGCGGAATCCGATGACGAGCCGGCGGCTCAGGTCAACGCTGAGCCGGCCGAAGCCAACGAGGCGGATGAAACCGTGGAAGGCGAAGCCTACAGCGACGAAGATGAGGCCGAGGAGTCTTCCGAAGCCTCCGAAGACAACGAGTGAGGTGCGTGGCCCACATGCTGAAGTCCACGAATCAGCCGCTCAGCGAGGCGTACAAGCTGGCGTTGCTTGATCTTGATGGTGTGGTTTACCGCGGCAAGAACCCTGTGGAACATGCCGCCGAGAACATTCGCAAGGCCGAATCTTCGGGCATGACGGTGGAATACACCACCAACAATTCGTCCAGATTGCAGGCCGTAGTGGCAGATCAGCTGAAAGGGTTCGATCTGGAAGTCGAACCATGGCAGGTCATCACCTCGTCGGTTGTCGCCGCACGCATGGTGGCTCGTGCCGTGCCTGAAGGCTCGAAGGTTTTCGTGCTTGGTGCCCAGCATCTACGTGAGGAAGTGTCCAAGCAGGGACTTGAGGTCGTCGATCGTGCGGAAGAGCAGCCGGTTGCCGCCATTCAAGGCTGGTATCCCGACATGTCATGGAATGAGATGGCGCAGATCGCTTATGCAGTCGAGCATGGCGCAACCTATTTCGTGACCAATCGTGATCTGACCATTCCTCGCGAGCTTGGCATTGCGCCGGGATGCGGTTCCATGATCATGGCGGTGATCAACGCCACCGGTGTGGAACCGGTTTCGTCCGCAGGCAAGCCGGAATCCGCCATGTATGATGAGGCGCGTGTTCTCGCAGCCCATGATGGTGACGATCCGGTGGCTAAGGAACTATGCCTCGCCATTGGAGACCGTCTCGACACCGATATCGAGGCGGGCAATCGTGGCGGATATGATTCCCTTGCGGTGTTGACCGGCGTCACCAATCCAAACGAACTCATGTTCGCGCCGGCACATCTTCGCCCAACCTACATCGCCAGGGATTTGTGTGGCCTCAACGAGTCCGCTCCTGAAGTGGTGCACGATGAGGGCGCATGGCTGTGCCGCGATACGAAGGCTCGTGTTGACGGCGACCGTCTGTATGTCACCGACGTCACCAGCGTCGACGGGTTGCGTGCCGCATGCAGCGCCATGTGGGCCGCTGCTGACAGCGGACGTGACGTGAGTGGCATCATCGTTCCGGAATTCCGCATTTCCTAGCGGACAGTTCATGCCGATTATTGGAAAACCATTGCGAAACAGTGATTCCATTCGAGTAGTTCGTCTTGACGTTGCGTTGTTGGAACGCGGTCTGACCGACAGTCGTTCCAAAGCGCAACGTCTGATCGCGGACGGCAAAGTCAGTGTGAACGGTGTTGACGTCACCAAGGCGTCAACGAAAGTCGGCTGCGATGACGTCATCACAGCCGATAGGGGCGACGATTACGTTTCCAGGGGCGCATACAAGCTGGTCGGCGCGTTCGAACGATTCGCCGACGCAGGATTGCGTTCAGCGCAGGGATTGCATTGCTTGGATATTGGCGCGTCCACCGGAGGTTTCTGTGACGTGTTGTTGCGTAATGATGCCGCGCAGGTCATCGCATTGGATGTCGGACATGGACAGTTAGACCCGAAAATCGCGTATGACGATCGTATTATCGAGATGAGCGGCGTCAATATCCGCGATGTGTATGTGGATGATTTGCCGTACCGTCCGGAAATGATTGTTTCTGATGTGTCGTTCATTTCCTTGACATATGTGATTCCTGTAATCGCAAGAATCGCCGCCTCGCAGGCGCAGATCGTGCTGCTGGTCAAACCGCAATTCGAGGTCGGTAAAGGCAATCTTGGGAAAAACGGGATTGTCGAAAGCCGGGAATTACGCGAACAGGCGTTGACATCCGTCGTGGCATGCGCGGAACGCAACGGGCTTGACGTGCGCGCTACAACAGTATCTCCCATTGAAGGCACGCATGGCAATATCGAATATCTGCTGTACGCGGTCATGCAGTGAAACAGTGGCTGATTGAGAAAACCGTGTCTACAGTGTAGGCAAGGCAAATAAGATAAGTAAAAGAAAATCCGGAAATCATGATCATGAAATTCCGGTTTTTCCATAAGATTGAAACACTAAAAAAATCCCGCCGTGAGCTGGCGGGACAGAAAAAAGAGCTTTATGCAGAATACCGGGAGACCCAGCGGCAAATGCGGGAGGCCGTGGCAATAAAGCGAACATTGATCATCTGCTCGGCATAACAGACGAGCGTGAGAATAAGGCCCAGGAACGATAGTGGCGGGCCGCAGACTACGGTGCAGCGCACCTGTACTTTGGGGACAATTTGTCCCGAAGTACAGCGGGTTTGGGGAGCTCCCCAACAAGCATTTTTGCGGGCCCTGCGCCCTGCAAAAATTTCGGAGTGTGGCCACATCCGAATTGCTTGCCAAAACGCGTAACCCGCAACATGGCGCAAAAAAAGGAGGTTACGCTTTCTTTTACGTTTCCTCCGTTTCTTTCGATGCTTTCATCGCTTGGATTGTAGCTTCAACGATTTTCAATTCTCTTTCGTCCAAGGCGTTCAACATGGCATCAATCCGCTTTCTGCACTCGCTCCCGCTATTTTGGGACGGGTAAAAGTATTGATCCACCGATATATCAAACATTGTGACCATCTGATAAAAGGTGTTGAGGCTTGGATGCTGGCCGTCATTTTCGTTATATATACTGGTACGCGGAGCGCGGTCAACAATATAGGCCAGTTGCTCCTGCGTCATGCCGCTGGCTTCTCTTGCCCGCTTGATGGCGAGCCCTATATCGTGAAAATCAAAGCGTCTTTCATCTCGTTCTATCTTCATAACATCACCTGATATGATTTTACATTTCATGTGATATTATTTGAACGATTTTGAATTTCATACTACTGACTATTTAATTTCACTTATGAAATTGAAGAATATTTTCACTATAAAAAGCTGGTGTGCATACTTGACTTTTGCTATCAACAATAGTAATATTGATAATAGCAAACTGGAGGTATTAAATAATGTCAACAATAGATTTAGTGATTCTTGGGATTGTAGCTGAAAAACCGCAAAGTGCATATGACATACAGAAAGATATTGAATATCATCATCTTTCGAGATGGACAAAAATAAGCATACCTTCAATTTATCGAAAAGTCTTACAGTTAAGTGAAAAAGGCTATCTTCGAAGCGATATTGTTAAAGGGGATAGATTTGCGGATAAGGCAGTGTACTCCATTACTGATGAGGGAAAAGATTATTTTAATAGTTTGATGCAATATTATGCTACTCAAACAGTTCCCTTACTATTTGATTTTAATGTTGTTATTGCTAATCTAAATAAACTCAATAAAGATGCTGCTCTTGATCTGATTTCCAAGTTAAAGGAAAGCATTACAGTTTCTGTCGGCACTAACGAGGAATACTTAACAGAATACTCTAATATTCCCCTCGTTGGGAAAACCATTATTGAACAACAGGGACTTCTTTATAAAACGCTTTTAGAATGGCTTGATACATTTCGAGAACAGTTTGAAAGGATTGATTAGATGAAATGTAGCCTAACTATTCTGTTTGAAGATCCTTTTTGGATTGGATTGTATGAACGATTTGACAATGATAAATATGAAGTTTGTAAAATAACCTTTGGGGCTGAGCCGAAAGACTACGAGGTATATGAGTTTTTGCTAAAAAATTGGGGCAAATTGAAGTTTAGCCCGCCTATAAAAAATGAGGTTGTTGAAGAACGAAGAATAAGTCCTAAACGAATGCAACGCGAAATTAACAAGCACTTGCAAAATAGAGGAATTGGAACTAAAGCTCAACAAGCATTGAAATTGCAACATGAGCAAAACAAAGTTGAACGAAAGACAAAAAGTCGAGAACAGCGTGAAGCTGAACAGGAACGTCAATATGCCTTACGGCAAGAAAAGAAAAAGGCTAAACATAGGGGGCGATAAAATGATAATAGATGAGCAGTGGATATATTGTCCAGTGTGTAGTAATAAAACACGGATCAAAGTTAGATACAATACAGAACTAAAAAATTTTCCCTTGTTTTGCCCAAAATGCAAACAAGAAAATTTAATTGATGCAAAAGGTTTTCAAATAATTGTTATCAAAGAGCCAGACGCAAAGACGCAGAGCCGATGACCACTTACTGATGTAGGTTATTGGCTCTGCTTTTTTATATCATAGACTTTTATCCGCCCAACGGGATAATAAAAAAACCGTTGTTTCGGAGGCTGAGTTTCTATGCGCCAAAACAAAATACAGTAGCCTTACGGCGGTTTTGAAATAGCAATTTCAAGCCGCCGTTTTCTTTTCAAAAAGTAGAAATACGGAGGGTGTATTAAAGTCACCCTTTTTTAAGACACGGCGGTTCCCGGGAGGTATTGCCGTGTCCATTTTATTATTTCATTGTTCGCGTGATCTGCACCAGCTAAAAAAGCGTAGCCCCTCCATCGGAGCAGTCCAGTTTTGAATGTGAAATTAAACAGTACATAACCGATAATATCTTTTCGTGCGCTTGTGCGGCTTTGTGTCGCGCAGGCGCATTTTGCTTTCCAGACTTCGAGACAAAGTGTCCCGAGGTGCGGTGCCGTTCTCCGCCATTACTCCATTTCGTTTCCGGCCAACCCCGAACAAACTGAAATGGAGGATTTTACGATGACTACTATCAATCTGAAAGATCTTTATTATTGGTACACGCAGGATCAGCTTATCGAAGTTTCTGACGAGGTTGCCGAGGTATTCAAGGCCGATGCCCGCTACGAAATGGCCTACCAGCGGCGGCTCTCCCGGCACAAGGCGCAGTATTCTCTGGACTGCGATGACGGGATTGAGTATTCCGCTTGCCTACATGAGCCGACCCCGCAGGAGCTCCTTGAACGAATGGAAACCTTTCTTCGTCTGTGGAACGCTCTCAATTCTCTGCCGGAGATCCAAGGCCGCAGAATTGATGCACATATCATTCTTGGCAAGTCGATTAAGGAAATTGCCGAGGCCGAGGGCGTACATGAGGAGTCTATTCGCCAGTCGATCAAGCGTGGCCTTGAACGCATGAAAAAAACTTTTTGATTTTTTCTTCTTAACCCACTTGGAATTGATGAAAAAATGTCTCGGTTTATGAGAGGAGGTTTTCTTCCTAACGCAAGGGAATAACGGCAACCCTGAGTAAGTTCGGGAAGCCAGACGGTGGGGGCGGTGACATTTCCCAAAAGAGATTGAGCGAACAACACCAACACTGTAAATGGGCCCGGCCATCCCAAGGCCATGATCCGGCGCTGAACAGGTTGGCTGCCTGTTCCTCCGGCTTGTCGCTTTACTTGCGTTGAGAGCGCCGCACAGAAAATAACGATTGTCTTTGGACGGGCCAAGTAAATAAGTAAAAGAAAATCCGGAAATCATGATCATGAAATTCCGGATTTTTCCATATGGAACGAGCATGTCAGCCGCGTAGGAACCGGTCGATCTGATCCTGCTTGCCCATGATGATGAGCTCGTCGTTGCGGTGCATGATGAGCTCTTTCGAACCGTATTCGAATTCCTTGCCCGGGGATTTGATACCGACCACGGTGATGCCGAAACGTTCATGCGCGCGAGCGTCTTCGATTGTGTAGCCGACCACGTGTGCGGGGGTATGTATTTTGACGACGTTGTATGCGCCTTCAAGTTCGATGTAGTCGAGATAGTTGCCGGACACAAGATGTCCGACGCGTTTGCCTGCATCGGTTTCCGCGTTGATGATGTGGCGTGCGCCGATGCGCTGCAAAATGCGGGCGTGTTCCTTCGACACGGACTTGGCCCAAATGTCGGAAATGCCGGCGTCGAGCAGATTGCCGGCGGTAATGACGGAAGCTTCGACGCTGTCGCCGATGGCCACGACGGCCGTGTCGAAATCGGATGCGTTGATTTGCTCCAACGCCATCACATCGGTCATGTCGGCCTGCACGGTGGGAATCTGCGAAGACCAACGGTTCACCAGTTCGCCATCTTTGTCGACGGCGAGCACATCCTGACCCATCATGTCGAGCGTGGTGGCCACAGAGCTGCCGAAACGCCCCAAACCAACTACGAGAACGCTTCTGGTGTTGTTAGCCATGATGTTATACACCTTTCGAAATTCCGTCTTCAAAAAACTATATTCATGTGTGATTGCAGGCAACTGCAAGTATATGAAGCCGTATCGTCAGCCGACCACGATCTGCTCGGTGGGGTAGCGGACGGCCTCGAGATTGTGTGGACGCGAAATCGCGTAGGCGATGGTGAGCGGTCCGAGACGCCCGATGAACATGGTGGCGGCGAGAATGTATAGCGCCGTTGGGCTGCTTTCACTGGCCACGCCCACCGAGTAGCCGCCCAGGCCGAACGCGGAGCAGGTATCGAACAGTGCGTCGCACAGCGAGCAGTCGGTGATGATCATCAGCGCCATCGACACCACGGTGACCAGCATGAGGCATGCCGTACTTACGGCCACGGCGGTCATAACCGCCTGCGTGTGGATGCGGCGGTGGAACGCGTTGATGTCGTGGCGTCCGGTGAATGCGGCACGACAGGTCAGCAGAATCACCGCGAACGTGGTGACGCGGATGCCACCTGCGGTCGAGGTGCTGCCACCGCCGATGAACATGACGATGGACAGGAACACTTTGGTTGCGTCGCTGACGCCTGGCATCCACGACAGGTCAAATCCGGAGCTTCGTGGCATGACGGCCGCGACCATGGCGTGCCAGAGGCGCGGCTCGATACCGTCTCCGGCGAACAGTAGCTTGTTGTTCCATTCCATCAGCAGGAACCACGTGAACGAGGCGATCACAATGCAGAACGTGGTGGTCAGTGTGAGCTTGGTGTGCAGGCTCCAGCGCTTCGGAGGACGGCGCATGCGCCAGGAGCGCATCAGGTTCAACAACACCGGGAAGCCGAGGGTTCCGCAGAAAGCACTGGCCAGGATCGGCAGGCCGACCGCCCAGTTGTTGACATGCAGCCCGGCTCCGTCGGGGGTGAAGCCGGCATTGTTGTACGCCATGACCGCGAAGAACAGCGATTCCCACAATGTGTGGCGCACATTGCCGTGGTTGACTTTGTAGAGGCCGGGGAACAATGCGACGAATGTGATGCCTTCGATGACGAACGCGGTGGTGATGACCACGGTGAGCACGCCTTTGATTTCACCGAGCTTCGTGGTGCCGAGTTCGTTGGCGGTCAGCATGCGTTGCGTGGCCTTGAGATGGTGGTTCACGGCCAATGCGATCAAGGAGGCGAACGTCATGACGCCAAGGCCGCCCATCTGCACGGCGAAGATGAGCACGCCTTGGCCGAAGGTGGTCCAATGCGTGGTGGAGTTGACGATGGAGATGCCGCATGTGGAAATGGCGGATACCGCGGTGAAGAACGCGGTAGTGAACGTGGTGGTTTCGTCTTTCGGTGTGGCGATGGGTGTCATCAGCAACGTAGTGGACAACGTCGCGAGCGTCAGGAAGTAGAAGATGGTCAGGCAGCCCGGATGGTTGACGAGTCGGTGCATGAGGCCGCGTTTGCGCGGCTTGCGGTCTTCCGCCATGGCCTTCTCGAAAGTATCTCCCGAGAACCACCATGCGTAGCCATGCGAGGCCTCACGATTGGAGGAGGACTCGTCAAAGACGAGGTTTGACATGCCGTTCCTCTCTCCTTTTCTTATGATGTGTTGGTCTTCTTTCCTGTGAGCTATTGTAGGCATATGTGCGACTAACAGGCTATTTGACGGCTGACATTCCTGATTCGTGGCTTGCATTGGAGGCGGATTTGGGGTATTTCCGCGGGTTTTGGCATGTTTCCGACGCGCATTGCCGGTTTTCGTTCATTTGTTCGATTACACTGGAGGTCGGTGGCGTCTTCATAGGCGTTTTTCATAGGACGTTTCCTTTGCTGGAAAGGGATTGACGATGTTCGGTACCCGTCATGCGGTGGTGGTGACACATAGTCGCCTGAGAGAGAGCGGAACGGTGGTTGAGGAGGCGGTCGAGCAGCTGACCCAGGCCGGTTTCGAAGTGTCGATCATCGACAATATCGAGGCGCCGGACTTCGGCAGGCAGTCGCCGGTGGTTCCCGAACGAACCGAAATCGTGGTGGTGCTCGGCGGGGATGGCACCATTCTTCGAGCGGCCGAACTGGTGCACTGCACCAGCGTGCCGATTCTTGGCGTGAACTTGGGACATGTCGGTTTTTTGGCGGAATTTGAAAGCTTCCAGATGAGTGAGGCGATCCGCAGGGTTGCCGAGCATGATTATTCCATCGATGAACGCATGATCGCGCATGTTGACGTGTGGCTGCCGGGGGCGAATGAGCCGATTGGCGATTGGGCGTTGAATGACATCACGCTGGAGCGTGCCGACCGTGGCAAAATGGTCGAATTGTCGATTCGCGTGGATGATGTGGAAATGAGCTCCTTCGGCTGCGATGGCGTGATCGTATCGACGCCGACCGGTTCCACTGCGTATGCGTTTTCCGCAGGAGGGCCGATCATGTGGCCGAACGTGAAGGCGTTGCAGTTGGTGCCATTGGCGGCTCATGCCTTGTTCGCCCGTCCGTTGATTATTGGTTCCGGTTCCACGTTCGCCATCGATATTCTCGAGGATTCCACGTCGGACGGCTGGATCTGCTGCGATGGCCGCCGCCAACGCGCATTGCCACGAGGCACGCGCGTCGAAGTGCGCGAATCGAAGAGCACCTTGCGTCTGGCCCGTCTTTCCGGCGTGCCCTTCACGAATCGCTTGGTCACGAAATTCGATCTTCCTGTTGTCGGATGGCGCGAACAGGCACGTAAAACCGGGGAAGTACATCGCGGCCACGTGTCTCCGGAAGATAAAGAAGCGAACGAGTAAAAACACTGATGCTTGAAGAACTTGAGATTCATAATCTTGGGCCGATCCGTTCGGCATTGATCGCACCTGCCGGCGGTATGACGGCGATCACCGGTGAGACGGGTGCCGGCAAATCGATGCTGCTCAGTGCGATCCGGCTGATTTCCGGCGGCCCTTCCGACGGTGGCCGCGTATCGGTTGGAGCGAACGAAGCGTGGGCGCAGGGCGTGTTCGAGGTCGCCTCATCGCCTGCGGCGGTTGCCGCGGCGCACGAGGCGGGTTTCGAACCTGAAGACGGAGAACTGTTCCTGTCTCGCAAGGTGCCTGCCTCCGGTCGTTCCCGCAGCATGCTGTCAGGGCGTAGCGTGCCTCGTTCCGTACTGGGGTCGATCGCAGCGGAGCTGGTGACGATTCATGGTCAGGCAGATCAGCTGCGTATCGCTTCTTCCGTAAGACAACGTGAGTTTTTGGATCGCTATGCCGGCGATGACGTGGCGTTGGCCGCATACGGCAAAGCTTGGAATGCGCTTCGTGCCATGGATGATCGGTTGGAGCGATTGTCGAGCCAGGAGTCGTCCATGCGTCAGCAGGCGGACTACCTGCGCGAGTCCATCGAACGAATCAACCGCATCGATCCGCAGCCGGGGGAGATGGCCGAGTTGCGTGCTCGCCGTGATCGCATTGAGAACGCGGCCGAGATTGCCGAAGGGGTGAACCGTGCGTTGAGTGCGTTGGATGCTTCGCAGGTTGTTGACGATGTTGAATCATCCAGCGCCACCGATCTGATTGATCGCGCGTCGCAGGCGCTTCGTGCCATTCACGTGGACGGCGTGTTTTCGGAATTGGCCGATCGGCTTGATTCCATCAGTACTGATTTGTCTGATGTGGTGTTTACCTTGTCGGGCGAAGTCGACAATGATCTCGGCATGGAAGACTTGGACGCCATCAATGGACGTATCCATGAGCTTGACGAATTGGTTCGTCGTTGGGGGCCGGAACTGTCGGACGTGATCGCGTGGAGGGATCAAGCGGTGTTCGACTTGGAAGACTTGGATGCATCTCCGGAAAAAGTCGGCCAATTGCAGGAGGAACGCGAGAAACTGTTTGGTGAAGCGTTGAAAGCGGCACGTGCGGTAAGCAAAAGACGTACCGCCGCGGCGAAAGAGCTCGCCGCCAAAGTCACCGCGGAACTTGAATCACTGGCCATGAGTGGATCAAAGTTGGAAATCCGCGTATCGGAACGAGAACATTTGGATGCCTCCGGTGCTGACGACATTGATTTTCTGTTCACACCGTTTCCCGGCTCACCGCAAATGCCGATGGGCAAAAGCGCGTCTGGTGGCGAGCTGAGCCGACTCATGCTGGCACTCGAACTCGTCGCCGCTGAAAAACATGTGGTGGCGGGCGGTTCCGTACCTCCCATGACGTTCATTTTCGATGAGGTCGATGCGGGTGTCGGTGGCAAAACCGCGGTGGAACTTGGCGCACGATTGGCGAAACTCGCTCAATCCGCGCAGGTCATAGTCGTCACCCATCTGCCGCAGGTCGCATCCTGGGCCGACGAGCAATATGTTGTCGCGAAAGGCGAAACGAAAGATGGGTCGGTCGAAACCACCATCAAACAGGTGCGTGGCGGCGATCGTGTGCATGAGATCGCACGCATGCTGTCCGGCAGCGAAAGCGAAGCCTCGCTGGAACATGCCGAAGAACTGCTCAAATCATCGGTTCTCGATTAACGTAGGACGCACAATAATAAAGGACCCCGTGAAACAGGAATCGACCATCAAAAACTGCGTGAGCAGTTTTGAATAAGAATCGAAAGGCAGGATATCGATGGCAAGCAACCAAGGCAAAGGCGCCATTTTCGATCTTGACGGCACACTACTTGATTCCATGGGCGTATGGGATCAGGTTGACATCGATTTTCTTTCAAAACGAGGCATTGACGTGCCGGACGATTACATGACGAAAGTTGCAGCCATGCAATTCCGCCAGATCGCCGAATATACGATCGCGCGTTTTGATCTATCCGACACTCCCGAAGAGCTGATGGACGAGTGGGATCATATGGCTCGCGTCATGTATTCCACAGTGGTCGAAGCCAAGCCATATGCGCGCGAATATCTCGCTCAATTGAAGGGGAGCGGAGCGAAACTTGCCGTTGCCACATCGCTACCGCCGATGATGAGAGAGCCGGCGATGAAGCATGTTGGTATTTTCGACTACTTCGATGAAGTGGTCAGCGTCGATGATGCCGGCGATGTCGGCAAAGACCGGCCGGACGTGTATCTGTTGGCTGCATCTCGTCTCGGAGTCGAGCCGGGGGAGTGCACCGTGTTCGAGGATTTGCTGGTCGGCATGCGTTCCGCCAAGTCGGTTGGCATGAAGGTATGGGCCATGCACGACGATTCGTCCGATGCCGATTGGCCGGCGATTTGCGGTCTGGCAGATGGTGTCATGTTCGACTTCCACGACGCGCCTGCCGTATTGTAGGAACCGGCGTCGTACGGGGATATATGCATTTGGGGCTTTCCGTTGATTCGGAAGACCCCAAATACGTTCCATAAGAGTCTACCGGCTGGCTCGGTTCAGATGTCCTTGCTGCCGTAAATATGCAGCGATATCTTGCGGGAGAACGCCAAGGCGAGTACGTCGATGATCAAGAATGCCGCTAACGCAATGGCTTGGTGCCGGCTGATCGCCTCGGCCAGCTGTTCGACGGTCTTTTCGAGTTCCGGCAATGCCTTGCACAGTCCGATGACCGTGCCCCCGATCACGCCGATGCTCAGAATAATGGCGGCCATGGCGCGATAAGGGGAGAACCGGTACAGGAACGGCTGCACGATGGCGTTGAGCAGAACGAGGGTCAGCACGGTCATCGCGGCGAAGCCGATCGCATCAGTCACTTTAACTGGCTCGTGCATGATGATGCCGGCGCAGGCGATGCTGACGGCCACTTCCAATCCTGCCACCAGATCGCAGGCGATAAGGAATGCGAATCGTCCGAGGATCTGGTGGTTGCGGTTGATGGGCACGATGCCGTTCATCCAATGATGGTTGTTCATCTGTTCATAGGAGAACAGGGTGATATTAAGCATCAGGAAGCCGGAGGCCGCTCCGCCGATGGCGGCTCCCGCAACGCTGTCGAGAGTGGATCCTGTGGCCGCCATCAGGCATGTGAAACCTGGAACGTACGCGAAGAAGATGGCTATGTACGACCGTCCGTAGCTGATGGTGCGGTTCCAGTCCAAGGAAATCTGCCTAAGGATGGCGGTCATGGCGTCCGCGTTCGCTGTCGTGTTCATCGTACGTCTCCTTCGTTGGTATTGCCGGTTGCCGTATGTTCCGCGGCGTTGGTCAGTCTGATCACATCTTCAATCGAAGCATGCTGTGTCAGGAGACCGTCGGTGCCGCCGATGTGTGGGATGTCCTGCGTGCGGACCAACGCGTCGAAGCCGGTTGCGTATGTGCGGATGCCGACCATTGCCCGCTGTAGACCATCAGTAAGCTCATCCGGACCGCCCTTGACCAGACGGAACGCGTCTTCGAACTCGTCTTTCGGCCCGCTGTAATACAGCATGCCGTTCGTTATATACGCGAGGAAATCCGCGCAACGCTCCAAATCGGCGGTGATATGCGTGGAGAAGATTACGCTGTGTCCGCCATCCGCAACATAATCGGACAGGATGTCCATGAGCTCGTCGCGGGACAGTACGTCCAGACCGCTGGTCGGCTCGTCGAGAATCAGCAGTTTCGCATCGTGGCTCAACGCTACGGCGAGCATGAGCTTCATCTGCATGCCGCGCGACAGGTCCTTGATCTTCTTGTTTCGTCCGAGTCCGAACCGTCTGAGGTATGCGTCGAACAGATTGTGGTCCCACAGCGGGTACATTGGGCTGCTTGTCCGTTCCACCGCGTCGACCGTCATGTATTCGATGAAATAGCTGCTGTCGAGCACTACGCCCATCTGCTCTTTGGCCCGCTCCTCATTGGCCATCGCGTCAAGGCCGAGCACTTCGATTCGTCCCGCGTCTCGCGTGGTCATATTGAGGATCAGTTTGATCAACGTGGATTTGCCGGCTCCGTTCGGACCGACCAGACCCATGATGTAGCCGGACGGCAGGTCGAAGGTCACGTCATCCAATGTGAAGCCGGAATCATAATGCTTCGTCAATCCAGTTACGCTCAAGGCCAAGGTTGGCCGTGTTCCTTGGGGGAGTGAGGAATCGTTCATGATTGTTCCCTGTACGCTTTCTCGAACATGCCAAGCAGATCAAGCAGGTTGATGTCGGCGGCTTTGGCCTCGATGGAAACTTCACGGAGCTTGTCCATGATGCGTTCACGCGCACGTTCCTTCATGAGTTCGTTGCCTCGTTCCATCACGAATGTGCCTTTGCCCTGCACATTCTCCACGAGCCCCTCGTCGGCCAGTTCGTTATACGCTCTGGTCACGGTGAGCACGCTGACGCGCAGTTCCTTGGCGAGCTTGCGCAGTGAGGGAAGCGCCTCGCCTGCCGTAAGCTCACCCGACATGATCACGGACCTGATTTGGCTCTTGATCTGTTCGTAAATCGGTTCTCCGGACACGGATGAGATGATCAGCTTCAATCTGTGCCTCTTTTTCTGTATATTCCGTAGGTGATATATCTCCCAGCTGAACAGTTAGATGCAAACTGTTTAGCTGTTATATATAACAGTAACACAGAAAACCCGTACTGTTATTGCGTGTCGCATAACAGTACGGGTTTTGTCGGAATATAAGGGAATCCGCCGCTCCATGAACGTCTCTTGCGGTCGGCGATTGACGGAAGTGATATTGACTTGCGTTCGCGGATTCCCGTATGGACGGTTATATGCAAGTCAGATGGATGATATGGCGGAAACACAGGCAGATCAGCCATGCCAACGGCATGGTCATCAACATAGGCAATGTAGGGAACCGGCGATGAGTTCCACATCAGTCATGATTGCGATTAGCGTCGCGCCGAAGGAGAAAGAGAGCCCCTTTTGGCGCGATCCGTCGCTTGGGTGGTGTTGCTATCTTGCTGCATGATTGTTTATTAGGGAAACCATCTGTTATTCCATTCCCTTATAGAGTTCTTTGGCGAGATCAATCAGTGACTTGTCTGAGCCTGCTGGGCTAATAAGGCATGCGCCGCATGGCAGTCCATCTGTTGTTTCCAATGGGATGTTCACGGCGGGCAGTCCGCCGATGCCTGCGATGCTGGTCAAACGTAGTGTCTGTGCGCGGGTACGCTCGGCCTGTGCCATGTCGTTGCTGCTGATTTTCAATGGCGCGACGGATGATGCCGAGGGAATCAGCAGTGCATGGTTTCCAATAATTCCGCGTACCATTGCTCTGGCCTGTTTGAGTCGTTTCAGTCCCTCGTGATAGTCGCTGGAGCTGATTGTGGCGTCATGATGGAATCGTGCTGCAATTTCTGGCGCCAATGACGACCAATGTTGGCTCACCCATTCGCCATTTGCCTGCCATGCCTCATAGCCGCGTACGGTCTGGAAGATCGATACAAGTTCATCCAGCATGCCAGAGGTGAAGCCGGCAGTGGAAATATCGCCGTGCGCGCCACTATTCCGATTGCCGATGCTGGCACGGAAGGCTATGAATGGTTCGCGAACGTCTTGTTCGACGCACTGGTCCAGCGCAGGGCAGATTGCCAAACCGTCGATCATCGTGCCGGGTTCCTGCTCCGGCATCATTGCTTTGGCGACAAATGCCAGAGTCTGCGCATCTCGGGTCATCCAACCGACCGTGTCGAAAGATTCAGACAATGGATGGATGCCTTTGCGGCTGATTCGTCCGTGTGTGGTGCGAATGCCCCACAATCCCTGATATGACGAGGGAATACGAATTGATCCGGCAGTGTCGGTGCCCAATCCAATTGTAGCCTGTCCGCATGCTACCGCTGTGGCGGGGCCTGATGATGAGCCTCCGCTGATTCGCTCTGGCGCCTTGGGGTTCGGCGGTGTGCCGTAATGGATGTTCGTGCCAGCCAGGGAATAAGCGAACTCGTCGGTCTGGGCGATGCCTGCGATATCGGCTCCGGCGAGTAGCAGCAGTTCCACGGCATCGGCATTTCGCATGCGGATCGGAGAGTCTGCTAGAAAATCAGGATTGCCGGCACCGATGCGTTGGCCGGCGATGGCGTAAAGGTCCTTGACTGCGACGTTCATACCTGATAACGGTCCTTGGACATTCGCCTTTGTCAGCGGTGTGCCGACCACACGCCAGACACGCCGATCCACGGCGGGCGCGGGATACGTCAGATGCGCGGCGACGATTTTCCAAGCCGGTTCGGTGCCGCGAGAATCGAACCGGCTGTTGCTTGCATCTGCTACGCGTGACCACACCTGCGTTTGAATTACCCTGCCTCCAGATGCTTTATCGAATTCGGAAATCACGCACGCATTGTTGGCATCCAGCTGTCGTGCCACACGGCGATGCAGTTTGCGCTCCGGGGCACCGCCTCTCTTTGCCCGAAACGCGGTGATGGCGTTATGTCCGACCAGCATTCCCGCGCTATCGGAACGTACCACGGGAATATCATCCGGATTATCGGCGAACAATTCCGAAAGCGTGGCGGTGTCATTGGCCATTAAAGCCTGTTCATATTGTCTGATGGCTCTGAGCAACGTTGAATCGAGATTTGCCGCGTTGTCGAAGGCCGGATGTGGGATATGGCGTGAACTCATCATGTCTCCTTAATGGGTGGGATTCGTCTGACTGGCATCGTCGGCGTATGTTTTGATGTCACGCATCGTCCGTTCATAAGCGGGCAGTTGCTGAAACATCGACAGATCAATCAGACCGTGAACGCCTTTGGTGATGTCAACGGCTTGCGTCACGTCAAAGTCGACGGCGGCCGACAGCAGCAGGTAAACCTGTTGACGCGGCATCTCGAACATGGCGGCAATCATATCGATGGCGTGTTCGACGCTTTGCGATAATGCGTCATCCAGCATACTGCCGAAACCCATTGGGACCAGCGTGCCGTGACTGATCGCAAATGGCAGATCCGTGCGACCGAACAGTCGTTTGGCTTCGTCTGCCGGTATTACCTGCACGCGAAGTGTCGCCCTGAGCGACGCTTCCAATGCGGTGAGCGACACCTCGCCATTGCCTTGGGCAAAATGCGGATCGCCGATATACAAACCTGCGCCTTCGATCTGCACGGGCAGAAACAGCGTGGATCCAACGGTGAGATTGCGTAAATCGATATTGCCACCATAATCTGCAGGTGGAATGGAACTTGGACGCTGATTACTGGCGGTGGTCACGCCCATGATTCCCAGAAATGGACGCATCGGGAAACGCACCGTCGACGCCGGCTCGCTGCTTGTGTTTGCGCTATACGGTGCTTGAACCGGGAACCATGCCGTTTCGTTTTCAACATCCGCTCGGCAGAACTGGCCATAGTTGCCGTCGAAATCCTCGGATCCTGCCAGCACTCCACGCGCGTGACGGGTGGAGATCACGCCGTAGGGAACGCGCGGCGCCAACGTGGTCGGAGTGATTGCCAGCAAATCGCCTGGGTGGGCTTCCGGTACGGCAATCGGACCGGTGACCACATGTGGGCCATCTGTATCGGGATTGTGGTGGCATTCTCGTGCTATGGCGATGCCGTCGTTCAACACGTCGTTTGCGGCGACGCCGTGCGTGGCGAAATACGCCATCGGATCGCTGCCTTGGTCTTCCAGCAGTCCTTCGTGGCTGATGGTGTCGATGGTGATTTCGTTTCCGGAATGCACGGTGCCGATCATCCGGTCGTTGCGGCATGGCAATCGACCCCATAGTACGTTACTGGTTGTGGACGGGATGTAATTCGATTGTTCCGGTATGCAGGTGCCGGTTTGTAATATCTGGCTTATCCGTTTCATAAGATTCCTTGCGGCGTGTTATTTTCGGATTCGTTGAGTTCGCGGCGCGACCATCCATGAACAATCATGGGCGACTGATCAAATTCGCCGGATTGCCGGGCATGTCGAAATCTACGGTTCTGCCGCCAATGATCGTGCGGGAAATCACGCCATCCAGTTTGGCACCATCGAACGCACTGATGGGATTGCGTCCCAACAACGCATTCGCATCGACAACAAACTGACGGTTGGGATTTACCACTACCATATCAGCCCTTTTGCCAGGGATGATGGCGCCACGATCGTGGAAGCCTGCAAACGCCGCAGTGTTCGTACTCATCCAGCGTACGGTGTCAACAAGGCCCAGACCGCGGCGTTTCGCTTCGGTCAGCACGGCGCGGAATCCGACCTGCAGGCTGGAGATGCCACCCCAGGCCGTAGCCAATGTGCCGGATTTCATCTTCGCATCGGCAGGGGAATGGTCGGTGGCGATGAAATCCAATGTTCCATCGACCAAGCCCTCCCATAGTCGATCCTGCTCCTCTAGACTGCGGATGGGTGGACAACATTTGAACGCCGTGTTGCCGTCGGGAATGTGGTCACAGTCCAGTGTCAGATAATGCGGGCAGGTTTCCGCCGTGATCGGCAGACCCTCCGCCTTTGCTTGGCGTATGGGCTCTAAAGCTTCGCCGCTGGAGACATGCAGGATGTGTGTGCGGCAGTCGGTGCGCTTCACAAGATTGACGACCATATCGACGGCACGTCGACCACCTTCGGCCGGACGGGATTCCTCGAAGCTTCGGTAGCTGCTGCCGATGTGTCCGCTATGTGCCGACAGCTCATGAGGGTCTTCGGCATGGATGATTAATTGTCCGTCGAAACCGGCGATTTCGCGCATCGCCAGTTCCAGCTTGTCGTAGCTGAGCGATCCGTATTCGCTGACACCGCTTGGCGACAGGAAGCATTTGAATCCGAATACGCCGGCATCCCATAGACTACGCAATGTGCCGAGGTTCGATTCGTCCACGCCTCCCCAAAATCCCAGTTGCGTATGAGCTTTGTGTTCGGCGCAGGAGCGTTTGAGCTGCAATGCCTCCACGGTGAGTGTTGGCGGATTGGAATTCAACGGCATGTCCAGCACTGTGGTCACGCCTCCGGCCGCAGCTGCGCGGGTGGCGCAATCAAAGCCTTCCCATTCCGTACGCCCAGGTTCGTTGATGTGCACATGCGTATCAACGATGCCGGGGATCAACACTTCATCAGGTTCAAGATAGATGCGTTCCTGGGCGTCAGGAGAATCCTGCTGACCATGCAAGACCGCGCTGATACGGCCATGATCCACCAACACGATGGCCTGCGTTATGACTCCGTCGGCCAGCGTTGGGCCATAAATGGCCAAATCATGCATGTTTCGAGTTGCGGAATCATTGGCTGCGGCGGCGGGGGAGGGAGAAGAGTATCCCTCTTCTTGACATAGCTGCCGGAGTTCGTCCTGCGGTTTCGTGGTGTATGAGAATTCGATGCTCATTTTGTGCTCCCTCTTGGCTGTTTGCGATCGTTCGGATGACTATGCGGTCGTGTGACTTTGCGCGGTTGAATGATTGCTGACGAAGTTTTCAGGCAGCAGTGGTGGTGGTGACGGGTGTCGCAGTATCGGCAGCGTTCATGGTGTTCTGCTTGTCGTTACTGCAGTTTTTTCGGGCGATATTCAGTACCGCCTGTGCGAATGCCTGGGTGCCGCAGGCCACGTCGTCCTCGCGCACTGATTCCAGCGGGCTGTGGCTGATGCCGCCCTTGCATCGTACGTACAGCATGGCGATTGGCAGCAGTTCGGCCACCGCCATGCCATCATGCCCCGGGTAGCTGATCAGGCCGAACGCGTCTTTGTCCTCCGACGTTTCGATTCCATCTTCAATGCAGGAGCGTAGGAATGGGTCGCACTGGGTGCCGCTGGCAGTATGGATGCAGATTTTTTCCATGGTGACGCCGCGCTGGGTGCACACCTGGTCGGCCATGGCCCAGATGCGGTCGAAGGTTTCGTCGCGTAACTCATCGGTGCCGGCGCGCACGTCCAGGCTGAAGGTGGCTTTGCCGGCAATCACATTCACGCCACCTGGTTCGGCGCTGATCTCGCCTACGTTGGCTCGGGTTCCGGCTTCCAAGCTGATTCGGTCGATACCGGCGATGATGTCTGCGGCTGCGGTCAGGGCGTCATGTCGCAGGTTGTAGGGTGTGGCGATATGGCAGCTCAGTCCGTTGATTGTAACCATGTAACGGCTGGCTGCGGCAATGGACGTGACTGAGGAAAGCGCCCGGTTGCGCTGTTCCAGAATTGGCCCCTGCTCGATGTGGAACTCCAAATATCCGATGGAGTCTTCGAGGCTGTGTGCGGCTTCGGCCACGTGCTGGGGGTCGAGGCCGAATTCGGTGAATGCGTCGCGCATCGTCACGCCGTTCTTGTCGGCAAGATCGAGCCATTCGTTTTTCCATCTGCCGGCAAGCGCATAGGAGCCCAGAAGCGTTGCGCCGAATCTGGCGCCTTCCTCGTCTCCGAAGCCCACCACTTCGATGGCGAAGGGCAGTGTGGCAGTAATGCCGCTGTCAATCAGATGTTCGGCCACGGAGATGGCGGTGACCACGCCTAGAATACCGTCGTATTTGCCGGCGTCGGGCACGGAGTCAAGATGCGAACCAAGAATCAGTGCGGGCAAACCGGGCTTGATGCCTTCCACACGCCCAACCAGATTGCCGGCTGGGTCGATGTGTGTGGCCAGTCCCGCCTGTCGCATCCATGTGCCGGTGAGGTCATAGGCCTGTGCCATCTGCGGTGAAAGATAGGTGCGTTCGATGCCGTTGTTCAGACTGGTCAGTTCGGCTAAGCGGTCGCAACGTTCAAGAATGGTTGAAGCTGCCTGCTCGGCCCATGCTGCTGTGCTCATGATGGTCTCTTTTCTGCATTGTTTCGAACGGTTGATAATGATGATGGTGGTTGGCAATGGCGGTCGGCGTTAGTCGCCGTATACGTCCAGAGCCGCCGCGATGCCGTCGCTTACGCTGACCTTGATGCCATTGCGTTCCAGTACGTTGCCCAGAGCCGCCGCGCAGGTGAGTACCGCATCCTTACGGGCATTGCAGCCCATTACGCCGATGCGCCAGATTCTGCCCTTCAGGGGGCCGAATGAGGATGCGATCTCGACGGAGAAGTCATTGAGCAACTGCGCGCGGATTGCTGCGTCCTCCGCGCCATCGGGAATCACCACGCCGATCACGTCGTTCATACGATGATTCTGGTCGCCATACAGTTTCAGTCCCATGCCTTCGATGGCTGCGCTCATGGCCTTGCCGTTGAGCGTGTGACGCGCTATGGCCTGGTCGATTCCCTCCTCGCAGATGATGCGGGCCGCCTCGTGCACGGCATATAACGCGTGGGTGGCCTCGGTATGGTGGTTAAGATGACGCGGGCCCCAGTAGTCGAAGATTTGCGTCATGTCGAAGTAGTTGCTGTGGATGCGGTTGGGGGTGATCTCGTTGGCGGAGTCGGCCACGCCTGCCTCGATGCTTTTACGCTCGTTCATCAGGGCCACGGCACGATCGGATACGGTGATTGGGGCCGATCCGGAAGGGCCACCGAGGCATTTCTGCATGCCGGTGGTGACGATGTCCAGCCCCCACTCGTCGGTTCGCATATCGTTGCCGACCAATGAGGCGGTGGCGTCGGTGTAGAGCAAAGCCCCGTTTTGGTGGCAGATATCACCCAAACCTTCCAATGGCTGGCACATGGTGGTGGAAGTGTCTCCCTGTACGGTGGCCACTAGCTTGGGCTTGACCGACTTGATGGCTTCCTCGATCTCACTCAGTGTGAAGACCTCGCCCCATGGGCGTTGAATCACGTGTACATCGGCGCCGCAGCGTTCCGCGATCTCCTTGAGCAGCATGCCGAAACGCCCGGCGCAGCAGACCAACACCGGATCGCCGGGTGCCAGCACGGAGACCAGCGCCGCTTCGATGGCTGAGCGGGAAGTGCCGTCCACCACCATGGTCTGTTGGTTGTCAGTCTTGAAGATCGTGCGGAACATCGTTTGCACTTCGTCCATTACTTTGAACATATAAGGGTCGAATTGGCCAACGGTTGGTTTGCTCATCGCGGTGAGCACGCGCGGGTCCACGTTCACGGGTCCTGGGGCCATCAACAGCCTGTGCGGAGGGTTGATTGGCTTGATTGCTGAGGTATCGTTCATTGCGGTCATCTCCTGAATCTGGAATTGATGTCGTGCCCGAGATCGTTGATTTGCGAAATCCGATCTTCAACCCGCCATCATGCTGATGAAAAATATTTCACCACCGAATAAAGTCTGAAACTTTTCATTCATGTTAAGGAAAGTTTTCATAACGCCGCCGAACGTCACCTGCTGAAGTGCGACAGCAATCCGACGACCTGCTTAGCGGGCGGCGCAGCGAATTCATTTCGCTTCGAGGTATGCCAGCCGCAGCGAACCATGGCTTCCACTAATGATGTTGCCGCCGCCACGCCATCTATTACCGGCAGCCCCAACTCCTCGTGAAGCTGCGCGCACATACCTGCCATGCCTGCGCAGCCAAGCACGATGGAATCCGGTTGGGTCTGCGCGATCGTGCGCTCGCATTCGGCCTTCAGTGCCGCATATGCCGTATCGGGATGCTCGTCCAGCCCAAGCACCGGAATCTCGCATGCCCGGTACGCCACGCATGCGCGGTCGAATCCGTATTCCGCGGTCAGGTCTCTGGCACGCCCCAGCGTGCGTTCCAACGTGGTGACGATGGCAAATGAACGGCCAAGAAAACTTGCCGCATGGAATGCCCCTTCGGCGATGCCGATTACGGGCCCGGCCGCCAGCTCCCGGGCCGCGTGCAGGCCTGGATCCCCGAAGCAGGCCAAAACATAACCATCGCAGCCGGAGGCCTCGCCTTTACGGATCTCGTCCATCACGCCCACGGAGGCCAGCACCTCGTCACCGTGCGATTCGATCGACACCGGTCCCATGCTTGGGCTCACCGCTTCGATTTCGGTGTCGGTCGACACGCTGGCTTTCGCGGCTTTTTCGATGGTGCGCGTCATAGACCATGTGGTATTGGGATTGATGATTTTGATTTTCATGATTGCTCCTGATTGTTGGTTGCGAAGGCTGTGGCGTTTGCTTTCGCAAGAATGCGAAACAGCGCCGCAGCGGGAACTGTCCCGACATCGGCGCCGTTTTGCTATGAATGGTTTTTGTGGGTTGGCGAGTCGGCTGCGCCGCTGGCTTATGCGACAGTGGCATTGCCGTCGTTGACTGTGGGGTCGTTTGCGTCGAGATGCAGCATTTGCGGATGCTTGGATTCCAGCAGTGTGAAGATCGTCAGGCCGAGCCCTGCGCCGATGAACCAGCTGAAGTTTGAAAGCCAGGTCATGTCGATCACGCCCATCTGTGCCAGCGGCGACGGCAACATGACTGTGGCGATGGAGGGAATTCCCGACAGCGCGATCGCCCATACGGCATTCGGGTTGAAACCGTTGCGGTACCAGTAGCGGCCGGTGGGCTTCATGGTGAACAGGTCGTCAACGGCGATTTTCTGCCTGGCGATGATGAAGTACCCTGCGATCAGGATGCCGAACAGCGGGCCGATGAGAGCGCCGAGCAGATCCAGTGTGTAATGAATGGCCTGATCGTTGGAATACCAGTTCCAGGGGGTGATGATCACTGAACCGACGGCTGCGATCATACCGCCGGTGCGCCAGCTGATCTTCTGTGGATTCACATGGGAGAAGTCGAATGCCGGCGAGACGAAGTTGGCCACGATGTTGATGCCTACGGTCGCGACCACAAAGGTCATGCCGCCCAGCAGAATGGCCACCGGAGTGTCGATGTATTTCACGGTTTCGATGGGGTCGGTGATCAGCTTGCCGAACACCGGCACGGTGGCGGACGCGCATACCACGGTAAGCAGGGAGAACACTACGAAGTTCACCGGTAGACCCCAGAAATTGCCTCGCTTGACGCTCTTATAGGTTTTGCCGTAGCGGGAGAAGTCGCCGAAGTTCAGCATCGGGCCGGAGAAGTACGACACCACCAATGCGATGGCGGTGATCATCACCGGAATCGACTGCGCGAAGCTCATCGGTTCGCCGGAAGACAGATTCAGGTCGATGGCTCCCAGCCCGCCTGCTTTTCCTACAAGGTAAATTGCCAGAATGAACATGACGGCGTATACCAGCGGTCCCGCCCAGTCGATGAACTTGCGAATGGTGTCCATGCCGGTCCAGAACACGCATGCCTGGGCGGTCCACAGGATTCCGTACGAGATCCATCCCAGAGCCGACAGGCCAAGGAATGAGTAGTCGGTGGCCAGCGTCTCGCTGCTGGGAATGAACTTGAGGAAGATGATGTTCAGTGATTCGGACGCCAGATAGGTCTGCACGCCGTACCACGCCACGGCGATAATGCCGCGAATGATGGCGGGTATGTTGGCTCCCTTGACGCCGAAGACGAATCGCATGGTCACCGGGAACGGCACGCCGGCCTCCTGGCTTGGCTTGGCGACTAGATTGACCAGCACCTGTACGATGACGATGCCGACGATCAGTGAGATGAGCACTTGCCAGCTGGCGATGCCTAGCGCAAACAGGCTGCCGGCGGTCACGTAGCCGCCGACCGAATGCACGTCGGACATCCAGAAGGCGAAGATGTTGTACCACGACCAGGTTTGTTTTTTCAGTGGCGCCAGATCGGCGTTGGCGAGTCGGGGATCGTAGCTTTCCTTGATGATGGTGGTGTTATCGTGTTCTTCCGTGGGGAGTGGCGTCGAGGGTGAGGGGCGGAGGCTTGTCTCGCCGAGGGTCATGGCTGTCATATCGTGATCCTTCTGTGAATGGTTGGCTTGAGTACGGGTGGATGCTGTTATTCGTTTAGAGTGCCGTGGCGTCTTGCGGGCTATCGCTCTGGCGGGGCGCTTGGCTTGTGGCCGATGCTGCGTTGTGGCCTATGACTATTAATGGAAATTAATATTTCATTCAGGGCGATTTGTAAATTTCTTTTTCATTACCGAAGTGGCGAACGCGAAACATGATCGTCACATTGCCGTCTGTTTATGGAATACCGGTCTTTTATTAGGGTGAGCTCGTTTACGATTAAGAAATACACGTCGGAAAAGGTGTCGATATGAACGATGAAAAAAAATATTCAGACGGTGAATCTGAGACTCAGGCGGCAGTGCCTAACGCAGTAGAACGTATTCATGGTTCGTTTGACACGTTGACCGTCACCGAGCAAGAGGCGGCTCGATTTATCTTGGGACACCTTACTGATGTTCTGGTATGCAATTCCGCCGAACTGGCGGAACTCAGCGGAGTCTCGCAGCCGACCATGAGTCGCCTGTACCGCAAGCTGGGCTATGCCAACGCTGGGGAATTCCGCCGTGATATCCGGAAGTTTCATCAACCGGGCGCCCCTGAACTGGCCGGGGTGAACTCCGTGGCAGGATCCGAGAGAGACGGATTGGTCTCATCCCATATGGAACGTGAACTGGCAGCTATTCGACGCACCTTCGCACGACTGGATGAACGCGCAGTATGCAAAGCCGCCCGCATGCTTGCCTCCGCTCGGAAGGTGTGCGTGATCGGCTTCCGCAATGGTTATCCAGTGGCCTTGCACCTGCGTGAGCAGCTGATGCAGCTCAGACCTGACGTTGCGGCGCTGCCCCAACCGGGGCAGAGTATCGCGGAGGAAATCGTGGACTATGATTCCTCCGATGTGGCGATTCTTGTCGGAGTGCGCCGACGACCGTCACTGTTCTCTGGCGTGGCGCAAGCATTGCATGAAGCGGGTGTGCCGACGATTGTGATCGGCGACGCTACTGTGCGCACGGCGCTTCCCGAAGGTGATGCCATGGTATTGGAAGCCGATCTAAGTGTGCATGTGCTGTCAAACTATACGGCGGTGTACGCTGTTGCCGCTTTGCTGGTTGATGCATTGTCCGATCAGATTGCTTCATCCAGTCGCATCTCGACGGACGTGCCGTCTGCTGCGTTGTCGCATGATTCGAAGCACTCAGATGCCAATACGGTGCAACAGAGTGTTGACCGCATCGAAGAGATTAACCGTCAACTTCTCCAGCTTGGAGAACTGGAATCCTCTCGACGCCCGCACACATCTCGCAGCTAGCAGATACGGTTCAGCGAACAGCGATGCAATCCACTGCGGGGTGATATGCGATGTCTTACGGATATGGGCAGATGAGTAAGAAGACCGCTCAAGTGGGGGGGGGAGTTCATCAAGCTTGTTTCCGATGCCGGTGATAGTCCTCGTTTTGCGGTGGCGGATGCTAAACGGCTGCTCAAGCTCTATAAAAAACAGTATGCTTGCTTGGGAGACACTCTGGTAAATCAGATCGCAAAGCTCCTTGGCGAGATTTCCGATAATGCTGTTATCAGTGAAGAGCAAGGAGTAAAATTCCTGTGGGGCGCTGGCATGCTGGGCTTTCGGTCCTGACGTGAGAGGCGGGGACGTCTCCACGCGCCAAGTCGACAATCAGCCAGCCATGATGATGTGCGTTGATTGGTGGGGTGTCCGCAGCGAAATCGGTGGAACTTGTCCAGCAGGTTCTGTGATACGTCGAGCATCGTGAATCCATGGGGTGGGGGAGTTGCGGCTGCGTAACTTACTTGAGTTCTAAGCGACGGTTCGCGGATTGTTTGTTGATCGTTCATGTTTAAGGTGTTGCGTGTTCGCCTTCCTCTTCTAATTTGTCACGCGGGCTGGCTTGTCTGGCAGCTTCACTGTGGAGAAACAAAAAAGGTAGATGAATGAGGATAATGGCGAAAATCCATACGGCAACGGAGGGATGGCGGCAGGCGGGAGTCTGGCGCAAACGCGGTACCAAATCGGTGGGCGGTGGCATGCTCGCGTTGACAAGCGCTGTAGTGGCAGCGGCCATGCTCGCAACGCCAGTGGCTTTGGCTGGGGAAGGAACCGACCGGTATTACAGCAGCAAGCAGCCGTATGTTGCACCAGCGAGCACATCATATTCAGCAATTCCGAACAGATACCATCTTGCATACACCGAGTTTGTGGCAAGGCATGGCTCGCGTGGCCTGTCGAGCTACAAGTATGACGCTTTGCTGGCGCTGATGGCTCAGTCCGCTGCGGAAAACAATTATGCTGGATTCGTTAGCCCAGAGGTTGGCAAGGAATTCATCAACAATGTCAATGCCATTACCGCGGCCAACGTGGGCAACGGGTATGGCATGCTCTCTGGTCAGGGCGCCATACAGCATCAGGGCATTGGTGAGAGAATATACCAGCGTGATGCTGATCTGTTCGCCAATGCCGCAAAGCAGGGACTGCGCGTCTCATACCAGAGCTCGGGTGAGCCTCGTGCAACCGAATCCGGAGAGAACTTCAAACTAGGATTCAATCAGGCTTCCAACGGTTTGCTGGCGAATGCGGTTGTAGCACCGAATAATCCTGCGGATAACAATTCCGGCAAGGATTTCGACAAGAACACCACCACGTTGTATTTCCATAAGACCGATAATCCGGATAGTACGCAGAAAACGGGCGAGGCCAAGGAGCGCGCGGAACGTTACCAGCAGTTCGTCGCGAATGATGGGGGCATCGCCGAAGCTGAGGAAAACGTGACGAACGATCCGTCCATGACCACCGCTTCGCATGATCTGCTCTCTCAAATCTTCACTGACGATTTCCTCGCGTCCATCGGCAAGGAAGAAGGCCAGCGCATCTGGTACAACACGGCTGACGGCACGAAGAAGGGTGCGGCCAATTGCGCTGCCGGCGCCGACCCTGCCAAGGATGCGAACGCGTGCGGTGATGCCAAGAAGAAGATCGCGTCGGAACAGGACGCGGCAATGGATTTGTACAATCTGTACATCATCGCGGCCGATATGGAACAGGAGAACACCGGATCCCACACGTTCAATTTCGACCAGTACTTCCAAGGTCAGCACGCCCAGGATGCGAAGACGTTTGCTTGGTCGCTTGATGCCGAGGACTTCTACGAGAAGGGACCGGGGCGCGCAGGTCAGGATGAGACCTACCGCATCGCCCAGCCGTTGCTCGACGATTTCTTCAATGCGATCGACACGAGGGAGCGGGCCGGTACCGCCGCGACGTTCCGATTCGCACATGCCGAAACCATTATTCCGTTTGCGGCATTGCTGAAGTTGCCTGGATCGCAGCAGCAGGCGAGTGAACTGTACACGTATGAGAACAATCCGTGGCGTGGCGAAAGTGTGACGCCGATGGCTGCGAATGTGCAGTGGGATGTGGTTGTGCGTGATGGTGCGGACGCTTTGGGGCAGCCGTATCAGCCGTTGGTCAGAATGCTGTACAACGAGACGGAAATCGGATTCAACGATTCCTGCACGCCAATTGCGGATGGTTCGACCTGGTATAAGGAAAGTGAGCTGAAAAGCTGTCTGAATGGTAAGGGAACCACGGTTGATGCCCGGCTGACGGATGAGGAAGGTCAGCCTGGAACGCCAGGCCATGAATCGACACCAGATGATTCGCAGAAGGCTCCGGGTGCGAATGATGCGAACGGCCAGCGGAAGCATCTGGTGAAATCGTCCGCGAACGGCGGCGATACAGTCAAGCTCGCCAAAACCGGTTCGAACGTGACGCCCGCCATCGTGGCGGCCGTCGTGATGGTGTCCTCCGCGATTCTTGGAGGAAGCTACGCGCGGCGTTCCCGCCGGAAGGCTTGATTCAAAACCTTATCTCGACCGGGTTACGGCCTGATTGCAACTTGGCCGCAGCTGGACTTTGGTCTAGCGTTTTACATCTGATGCGCTGTTCCCAATTCCCATCCTCGGACTTGGAAGCAGCGCATCATTGCGTCAGGTGCGGTATGAGGTCAGTGCGTATGCGGCTGGGGCTTTTCGCGCACTTTGGCGGTGAAGTAGTCCGCTTCCACCTTCCATACGGTGACGGCGCGTACCTGCTGGTCGGTGAACTCCACATGCTCCATACCGGCCTGCTGCCTCATCAGCAGTGCGAGCCCCTGGCGCGCCTCGTCAAGATCGTCGATGATGGACGCGGTACCATTGCCGACGATCGACTTGAACGCCTCGCCCCAATTGCACAGCGTGCGCCCCTCGACCACCTCGCAGTCGGTCGCCATCTCGAACGCCACGGAAAGCGCATTGTTCGCGACCCTGACCGCATCCATCTTGCGGCCGGCCGGAGAACCATGGAAATACAAGGTGAGATGATTGGATTTCGCATCGAACACGTATCCAAAATTCAACGGCACGATGGTGATGCCTTCCGCATCGGTGTATGCAATATTCACAATCCTACATGTTGCGATAATCGCCGCGACCTGCCGCGGATCGGTCACCTCACGATCGGCACGCCTCATCATGCGATGCCTTCCCGCAACTGTCTGCTCATCATTGCGCCGCGTCACCATGGCACGTTCCTCTCTGCTGGATTTACACACCCAGCCTACCGGCTCCCTCAGCTGATGCTGTACACGCCGGAACTATCATCCCACCAAGCATGATACACCGGCTCCGGCTGCATAAGACGCTTCGGTCCCTTCAGCATTTCAATCGCCTTCAACTCCAAACGTTCACGCTCCTCAGCCAACGCATCGCCAACACGATCAAGCAAACCGCACACGCGAGCCGTGGGCTGACATGTCGGAAGACGATGATTTATTGTCGGAAGTCTGAGTCTCATCGCGCTTTTTCTCTTCTCTTACGAGGCCGTGCCCCGCGCCGTTACGAGACCTTCGAAAGGCTCGCCGAAGAGCCCATATTCGAAGATATCGGCACACTGCACGACCACTATCAGGAATTCGACATCTACCCGCTACTGACGCTGCTTGCGTCATTCGCATGAAAAAGCTGATCTATAAACAAAGCGGCATCGCATTCCAGACTAGAAAACGGAACCATCGAGCTTGTCAAGCGCACGCAGCAAAGAATCAACATGATCCTTCGCACGCACGTTGTATCGGGCAATACGAATCACCCCATCACCATCAATCACAAAAGTCGAACGAATCACACCCTCATAAACCTTGCCATACAACTTCTTCTCACCATACGCGCCATACAAACGATGCACAGTCAAATCAGCATCCGATAGCAGAGGAAACGTCAAATGATCGCGCTCGCGGAATCGGATGAGCTTGTCCAGCGGATCCTTCGATATGCCGAGTACGGTGAATCCGCGGGAAGAGAGGCGTGCGAGGTTGTCCCGGAAGTCGCAGGCTTCGGTAGTGCAGCCGGGAGTCATCGCGGCAGGGTAGAAGTACAGGATGATATTCTGGCCGCGCAATGCGGAGAGCGTGATGCTGTCGCCTTCGTCGCTGGGAAGTGTGAAGTTCGGGGCCGTCTGCCCCGCTTCGAGTCGCGCGGCTGCGGGGGAGTCCTGCGCTGCTGGGTTTGCTGGCGAATTGATGTCGGACATGATTATCTCCTTACTACTCGTCGGACTTCAAATGCCGATCCAAAGCGAGAATAGACGCCTATATATGGCAGATTTCGAGGTGTGACATGGATACCTCGCTTATGTATCATGGTAGTCCATTCCGGGCAAACAGGGCTTTCGCACCCCCTACCTACCGTTTTGACAGACTGACATGCCATATGTAAGCGAGATACGGGCAAAGCAGCGTCCGATAACAGAAGGAACGTCAAATGTTACATTTGTGGAAATTGGACGAGCCTGCCCGGGGATCTCTGTCCTACGCGTCCGTTGTGGGTATTGCATACATTTGGCTGTGCCGCTTGACATGTGCGATTCCATTGCCAATATTGAGACCGGTCGAAGCTCGTTAGAGACGACTGGCCGCCCTTGGCGAGCGGTGCGGCGAGGATGCTTGTGCCTGCGGTCGTTCGGCGTCCGTGCCGAACCAATCCGAGTGTAGCAAATAAAACGATGGCGGTGCTGTCAGTATTTGTCAGGTAAAACGTAGTGAGGAAGCCGTAGGGTCAAGACAAGAAGATGGTTGGCGATCCAAAGGGGAGTGATGATGGAGTTGAAAATGTTTTCCAAGCCTGTGGTGTTCACGGATTTCGATGAATGCTTCGAACAGCGCGCGCAGCTCTTGGAGGAACTCCAGCCGAAAGCGCCGGTGCTCATGGTACGCCCGGACTATCGTATCGGCATCAGCCGTCGCCAATGGAAACTGATCGATACGTTCGTACACCATCCCGAACAGTTCGACACGGTCACGTTCGACATGGAACCAACCTGCAGGATATACGACATCCACCACGGTTTCTAGCCTAAATGAATTACCATGGGAGGATAGTCGAGCGGAATGAAGGAAGGATGGGGTTATGGCGGAACGTATCGTGGAGCGTCTTATCCGAGAGCGTGATACTCGATATGGTGACGGCATTTACACGACCACGCAAATCCAGTTCGCATGGAATTCCAATCATATGGAAGGTTCCACCCTTACTGCCAAACAGACCGCGCAGCTATTTGCCACCGGTACCTATACCACGGATGGCAGCGAACAGGTCAATCCTGATGATGCGTTGGAAACCCGTAATCATTTCGCTGCGTTCCGTTGGATTCTCGACCATGCTGATGAGCCGGTGGACCGGGATATGGTCTGTCACCTGCATGCCATTCTCAAGCAGGGCACCAGACAGGTTTCCGACTCGCTTTTCAACGTGGGCGGCTACAAGACTCGGCCGAACTTTATCGGCAATCCTGTCACTCCGACAAGGACTGCGCTGCCGCAGGATGTTCCCGAATTTATGGACAGGCTGTTTGATATGTGCACAAAACTTGAGGACGAGCCGTATCAGATCGCCCGTGTCCATTGGACGTTTGAGAAGATTCACCCATTTTCGGACGGCAACGGTCGAATCGGACGGCTTATCATGTTCAAGGAGCTTTTGCGTATCGATGCGTTGCCTGCCCTTGTCCATGACGCGTATCGTGCGGAGTACGTCAATGGCATCAGCAAGTTTCCGGACGAGCCAGGATGGCTGGTTGATACGCTTCTATTCGAACGGGACCTTTACCGGTCGCATGTTCTGAAAACGGATGCCGAGGCATTGC
Organism: Bifidobacterium catenulatum PV20-2; assembly: GCF_000800455.1. Taxonomy (NCBI): domain Bacteria; kingdom Bacillati; phylum Actinomycetota; class Actinomycetes; order Bifidobacteriales; family Bifidobacteriaceae; genus Bifidobacterium; species Bifidobacterium catenulatum. Next base: position 1,334,493 of record NZ_CP007456.1, on the reverse strand, counting down.
GTTACACGTACCATGACCAATGGAATATGGCTGAGCATCGGGTGGAACGAGATGAGGATCTGGAATTCGCCAAGCTCATCGACACGAAGGCCCAGCCGTTGTTCGATGAGGAGTATCAGCAGCGCGAACGGCTCCTATGGGGCGAATAGCGGTCCGACTGTGTTGTTGTTGTGGTGGTTCCTCCTTCCAAACGTGACATGAACCGAATGTGCATTGAGATGTGCAATTTGTGCACATTGCGGTCGCCGGCCGTTCACCTTGGTGTAAGAAGGAATCAGCCTTCGGACTTTAGCATGAGGTGCAATGGCGCGTATTGGATGCGCGCATACGAGGAAGTGAGAGCTGCTTACATGCGTGTGTTCGACTTTGATGGAACCATCTACGACGGGGAAAGCCTGTTCGACCTGTACCTGTTTTCGGCCCGATACAATCCGAAGGTGCTGCGGTACATCGCTCCGGTATTGCGGTACGCCATCAAATACAAGCTCGGACGGGCCACATTCGACCAAATGGAATACGGTGTGGGCAAACTATGCCACGGATATTTGAACGAACTGGCCGAATCGGTGGAATTCGAAGAGCTCGTCAACGCTTTCTGGGATCAGAACATGAAACGCATCAAATCCTGGTATGAGCCACGCGAAGACGATGTGATCCTCACTGCTTCGTTCGACATCACGGTAGGGGAGGCCTGCCGCAGACTTGGCGTGCAACATCTGGTCTCGTCCACCATTGACGGCAGCACGTTGAACGTAAACTACCTCAACTTCAACACCAACAAGCCCAAACGATTCCGCGAACTCTACGGTGACAACGCACGCGTGGACGAATTCTACACGGACAGCCGTTTCGACCAACCCATGATCGACATGGCCCGCCGCGCCTACATGGTCAAAGGCAACAAAATCCACCAAGTCAAATAGCCGAAAAGGCTGGAACGGAATACGGCGGCAAGGGCCGATCTTGACATCTCCCCTTCGGCATGGACGCCTTGCACGAGCCAGGATGGGCGTCGGTCGGTCATATTGCCGTATATGGAAAATACGACCGACCGCAAAAACAGTTATAGAACGACACGCGCTTGGAATGGTTTACGGCAGAAACCTCGCACACGCTGCCAATAACTACCGCGAAACACGCCTCACACACAACAAATAAATCAACCAAGCAACAGGCATCGTCAACATAAACACCGGATAAAACCATACAGCAGACAAATGCCCATACACCAAACCACCCACAAACGGACCAGCCGACATACCCAAATCAATACCCGCATAATACGTACTATTCGCAATGCCACTGCGCTCGCGACCGGCGATCACCACGGCCTGCGCCTGCGTGACGGAACTCATCAGACCATAGCCGACGGCGGTGAAGATCGCGGCCAGCAACAGCATCCAATCGTTGAATAGGAACGTCATGCACGCGAGCATCGCCACCATGCCCAACGAGCAGACTGTAAGCCAAAAACGGAAGCCCTTACTGTCAAACAGGTCACGCAAACCCAGCCGCAGCACCAGCAATGCGACCGCGTAGAACATGAAGAACAGGTCGGCCGACACCGGCAGATGGCGTGTTTCGACGTAGTTCATGATGAACGATTGATTCGCGAAATACGCTATCGCGAACATCATGAACGTCAACGACAATGGCACCACACGAGGTTCTAGAATCGAACGGATCGAAAAACGACGCTTGTGGGACGTGCCATTCTCATCGACCGAACCATTCATAGTGGGGGAGGAGCCTGTCATGTTGTCGGTTTGCTTCTTGCGCACCGACTGCCCGCCGTTTTTCACCATCAGCGTGGAGACCAGCATGATCACCGCCAACACCAGCGAACTCAAAAAAGTCAGACGATAACCGATATATTTCTGCGCGCGAATGCCCAATGCCGGGCCGACCGCCATGGCCAGCGCGTTCATTGTGCCGTATAAGCCCATGCCGGCACCCATATGGCGGATTGGCAGCAGCAGTGACATCCATGTGGCCAGGCAGACCGAGCAGCATGCGAAACCGACGCCGTTGATCACACGTGCCATGATGAGCATGGTGGGGGAGTTCGCGAAATAGTACAGCAGTCCCGCCGCGAAATACAGCACAGTACCGACCGCTACAAGCGTACGTTTGCTGGTTTTGTCGGAAAGGTTGCCTGCGATCGGGCGGCAGAACAGTGAGATGAAACTCATCGACCCGGCCACCACACCCATCAGCATGCCGGAAGCGCCCAATGATTCCGCATATCCGGCAACGATCGGATTGGCAAGCATATTGCTCGACATGAAACAGAACGTCGCGAGCATGACCAACGCCATATCACGGGTGATGAGACGGTCATGTTTGCGTTGCGGCTGCTTCGACTGCCTTGATTGTTTTGCCGATTGCGTTTGCTGTGTCGTTTCGGATGCGGAAATCGTCGGCTTGTCGGATGCCGCGGGTGCTGTTGGTACTGTCATGCTGGTTCGCCTCCGAGCATGCAACTGTAGCAGTCTTAATGAAAAACGGCCGCCCGCGTATTGCGGACGGCCGGCGGTAACGAACTAACGATTCAAAGACACGCTTCGTTTACAGGGTTTTGGCGGCCTTCTCGACGAAGTTTTCCATACCGTCGATGTCAACGACGTGATCGAAACGTACGTTGGCGGTTTCCAATCCGCGCAATGCGGCTGGGGCAGTGGTGCCGGTCGCTTCGGCAAGCACGTCCATGCATTCGAAATCCGTACCGGAAGCGTCCAATCCCAAGGATTCGTTGACCACACGCGGGAACTTGTATGGGCTGGCGGTGCTCAACAGCACGCGCGGCGTCAGCGGATTGCGAGGCATCTGCTGCATTACGTAATAGCCGCACGCGGTGTGCGGGTCGATCACGTAATGGTTCTTGTTCCAGCAATCCGCGATCATCTCACGCACCTGATCCTCATCGGCCCAGCCAGTGCCGAACAGGGAACGAATCTTGGCCAGCATCGGTTCGGGAACCTCATAGGCGCCCCACTGTTTCAGATCGTTCATCAGCATGGCAATCAGACGAGTGTCCTTGTCGGACATGTAATACAGCATGCGCTCCAGATTCGAGGAAATGAGAATATCCATCGACGGGGAAATCGTCTGATAGAACGGACGCTGACGGTTATATGTGCCGGAAGTCAGGAAATCGAACAGCACATTGTTCTTATCGGACGCAACAACCAGATGCTTGACCGGCAGACCCAACAACTTCGCATAATATCCGGCGAGAATATCACCGAAATTACCGGTCGGCACCACGAACTCGACCTCATCGCCAACATTGATGACCTGCTGTTCGAGCAGCTGCGCGTAAGCAGAGAAATAGTAGACGACCTGCGGTACCAAACGCCCAACATTAATCGAATTTGCAGAAGACAGTACCACATGCGAGTCGGACGCCAAGCGGCTGGCAAGCTCTCGGTCGCCGAAAATGCGCTTGACAGCGGACTGTGCGTCATCGAAATTGCCCTTGACTGCGCACACGCTCACATTCGAACCGGCCTGCGTGCTCATCTGCAGTTCCTGCACTTGGCTGACCTTGCCTTCCGGATAGAACACGGTGATGCCCGTGCCCTCGGCATCCGCGAAACCAGCGAGCGCTGCCTTGCCGGTATCTCCGGAAGTGGCGGTCACGATCATGATTTTCTCGTTGTCGTCGCCGCTGGCCGGGGTGGTGCGCGCCATGAAACGCGGCAGGATCTGCAATGCGACGTCCTTGAATGCGGAGGTCGGGCCGTTGAATAGTTCCATCACGTAGTCATCGCCGAGCGGCTTGACCGGGGTGATCTTTTCGTCGGGCCATTGTGCGCCGTATGCCTCGCTGATGCATGCTTTGAGTTCGGTTTCGGTGAAGTCGGGCAGCAACACGCTCAGCACGTCGAATGCGATCTGCTGGTAGGACTTGCCTGCGAGGGATGCGATGTCCACGTGGGTTTCGCCCAGTGAGTCGGTTACGAACAGGCCTCCATCGTCGGCGATGCCTTTGCGAATGGCCTGCTTGGAGGTGAGCGAATCGGTGGTGCTGCGGGTGCTGTGGAACGTGGTCACTGGATTTCCTTAGCAATAGAACGGACAATAACGTCAAACAGTATTGAGTGTAGCGTTATGGGCGGGAAGAAACATGCTTGGCGTCCGTGGAATGGGATGACATGCGATTTGCAAATCGGCGATTGTTTCCTTCTTGTTTCGCGATTGCTTCCATGTTTCGAAACGCCATATTCCCCCATACGATTTATGCACGTACACTTCATCATTAAGTCCGCATGCTCGTACGGGCAACGTATTTATCCTCCAAGCCAAGGAGAGCTCAATGACCGCATCGCCTCTCGCGCAAACTCCGAACGACATGTTCAACGCGCCCATTGCCGAAGCAGACCCCGAAATCGCCAAAGTGCTTAACGCCGAACTGTCCCGACAGCAAAACGGCTTGGAAATGATCGCCTCCGAAAACTTCGTGCCGCGTGCAGTGCTTCAGGCACAAGGCTCCGTGCTGACCAACAAGTATGCCGAAGGCTATCCGGGACGCCGCTACTACGGCGGCTGCGAGCAGGTCGACAAAATCGAAACTATCGCCCGCGAACGTGCCAAGAGCCTGTTCGGTGCCGAATACGTCAACGTGCAGCCTCACTCCGGTGCACAGGCCAACGCAGCCGTCTACCAGGCGCTCGTCAAGCCGGGCGACACCGTGCTCGGCCTCGCACTCGACCATGGCGGACACCTTACCCACGGTATGAAGATCAACTTCTCCGGACGCTTTTACCATGCCGAAGCCTACGGAGTTAACCCCGAAACCTTCCGCATTGACCCTGAAATCATTCGCCAGCGCGCACTCGAAATCCACCCTGCCATGATTATCGGCGGCTGGAGCGCCTACCCGCGTATCGAAGACTTCAAGGCCATGAAGGAGATCGCCGACGAAGTCGGAGCCAAGTTCTGGGTTGACATGGCACACTTCGCGGGTCTCGTCGCCGCAGGACTGCATCCGAGTCCGGTCCCATACGCCGATGTCGTGTCTTCCACTGCCCACAAGACCCTCGGCGGCCCGCGCTCCGGCTTCATTCTCGCCAAGCAGGATTATGCCAAGAAGCTCAACTCCGCAGTCTTCCCGGGCCAGCAGGGTGGCCCGCTCATGCACGTCATCGCGGGTAAAGCCGTCGCATTCAAGGTTGCTGCCTCCCTGGAGTTCAAAGACCGCATGCAGCGCACCCTCGACGGCGCCAAGATCCTCGCCGAACGCCTCATGTCCGACGATGTCAAGAACAACGGCATCAGCGTCCTTACCGGTGGTACCGACGTCCACCTCGTCATGGTCGATCTGCGCAACAGCGAAATGGACGGTCAGCAGGGCGAAGACCTCCTCGCACAATGCGGCATCACCATCAACCGCAACACCGTTCCGTTCGACCCGCGTCCGGCAAGCGTGGCCTCTGGACTGCGCATCGGCACCAGCGCACTCGCCACCCGCGGCTTCGGCAACAAGGAATACGAAGAGGTCGCCGACATCATCGGCACCGCACTCGCAGCTGGCAAGGACGCTGACGTGGAAGCCCTCAAGGCTCGCGTCGACAAGCTCGCCGAAGACTTCCCGTTGTATCCGGGTCTCGACCAGATCCACTGATTCCATGTCGAATAACGGTTGATCGAGAACGGTTTCGGATATAAATCTCTGAGGACACGTGACGTGCGAAATCGCGCCCTGCTTCCGACGCTACGACGAAATAATGGTCGAAGCTACGGAACAAGGCGCGATTTCGCGCTAGTCTAGGAAACTATGACGAACCCACAGACTCAATCCAACGCTATGGAAACCGACGTGTTCAACGGAGTGTGCGCCAAAGCCGACGCCGCACGAATCGCGCAAGCGCAACTTGCCCAAACCAACACGCAACGTAAAAACGAGCTTCTCAACGTCATCGCGAACGCACTCGACGCGCGTGCCGGAGAAATTGCCGCAGCCAACGCCATTGACATGCAGGAATCTGCTGAACATGGCATGGATGCAGGCAAACTCGACCGACTCAAATTCGACGTGTCCCGCGTCAACGCAGCCGCACAAGGCGTACGCCACGTAGTCACACTGCCGGATCCGATCGGCGAAATCGTACGTGGATACCATCTCGACAACGGTCTACGACTCGAACAGACTCGCGTGCCCATCGGAGTGCTTGGCATGATCTACGAAGCACGTCCCAACGTCACCGTCGACGTTGCATCGCTCTGCATCAAATCCGGCAATGCGGTGCTCCTCAGAGGCGGACACGCGGCCGAACGTACCAACGCAGCCACACTCGGCATCATCGCCGACGTGCTACGCGACTACGGATATGACCCCGCACTCATCGCATCCGTCGACGAATACGGACGCCAGGGTGCCACCGCCATGATGCAAGCCCAAGGTCACATCGACCTGCTCATTCCACGAGGGGGAGCGGGCCTTATTCAAACCGTCGTGCAAAACTCCAAAGTGCCGGTCATCGAAACCGGAGCTGGCAACGTACACATCTACGTCGACCAAACCGGCGACCAAAACAAAGCCATCCCCATCATCCTCAATGCCAAAACGCAACGTGTCGGTGTCTGCAACGCCACCGAAAAACTCCTCGTACATCAAGGCATTGCCGAAACGTTCCTTCCGCAGGCCGCAGCAGCACTTGCCGCAGCCAATGTTGAAATGCATGCCGACAAGCGAGCTTACGAAATCATCGATAAAGCCGGTATCGACGGAGTGAAACTGATGCATGCCACTGACGAAGACTGGGATACCGAATATTTGGCATTGAAAATCGGTGTCAAAGTGGTCGACTCACTCAACGAAGCCATCGAACACATCAACCGCCATTCCACCGGACATACAGAATCCATCATCGCCGAAGACTATTCGGCCATAGAGGAATTCACTTCACGTATCGACTCGGCGGTGGTGATGGTCAACGCATCCACACGCTTCACCGACGGAGGAGTGTTCGGTTTCGGCGCGGAATTCGGCATCTCCACGCAGAAAATGCACGCACGCGGTCCCATGGGACTACGCGAAATGACCACGACCAAGTGGATCGGTTACGGAACGGGGCAGGTGCGAGCATGAGCGAACAAAACGGTACCAACGAAAACAACAGTCAGATGGAGGGAACAATGACCGACGTCAAGAATCCATGGAATGCGGATCTCAATGATCCATATCTGGGATTGAAGCGCGCCTCCGAACGATTAAGCATCGTACGATACGTGTTTCTCGTGCAGATTGAGGATGGCATTGCTTCGGCGGCACAGCGTGCGTCACTCGAATATGCCGATGCGGTGCTGATTGGCTGGCCGGAAACTGACGCCGACGATGTGGTGGAACTCAGCGAGGAGAAACTCAGGAACGTCGACGAGCAGATGCGTCTCATGGAACAGTACATCGCCAAATTCAGTGCTATGGAACGCGAACAGGATATCGACGGCATGACCGATACGCTGATTCGTGTCACCGAACGTGTGGCTGAGGTGCGACGTGCCTATCAGCCGGACTTCCCGTTGCCGACCTTCGCTGAAATCAGGCGTGTTGTGCAGGACGAGTGGGACGAGGATATGGGCAAGATCGATCCTGACAACGCTTCGCCCACGGCCGACAGCATCGGACGCGAAACCGCGGACGCCGATCAGGAGCAGAAAGGCGAGGACGCCTCATGACCAGTCCGAAACGCATGTGGCCCGAATCCGCCGAAGCCGATTCCGAACTTGCCATCAGCTATGTGGTGGAGCCGGAACGGCGCATGTCCGGCCTTTCCGTGGAATCAGCAGGTTCCTCGGTGGCCACGGGTCGACGTTCAGCACGCGGCAACTGGCATAGCAGACCTCGCATCGGCATCATGGGCGGTACGTTCGACCCCATCCACAACGGCCACTTGGTGGCGGCATCAGAGGTGTCATGGGTGTACGACCTCGACGAAGTGATCTTCGTGCCGACAGGACGCCCCGTATTCAAACTCGACAAGAACGTCACCAACGCGGAAGACCGCTATCTCATGACGGTCATCGCCACCGCATCCAATCCGAAATTCACCGTATCACGCGTGGACATCGACCGTCCGGGAGTCACCTACACCATCGACACGTTGCGAGACATCCGTGCGCAACATCCCGACGCGGAACTCTTCTTCATCACCGGAGCCGACGCGGTCGCGGAGATCATGCAATGGAAAGATGCTGACAAAATGTGGAATCTGGCCCACTTCGTGGCCGTGACCCGCCCTGGATACTCCTCGCCAGAAGGAGCGAAACTGCCGGAAGGCAAGGTCGATACGTTGGAAATACCGGCGCTGGCGATTTCTTCGACCGATGTACGTCGACGCGCGGAGCACGGGGAACCTGTTTGGTACCTCGTACCGGACGGCGTGGTGCAATATATTGGCAAGCACGGACTGTACCGGTAAATTTCAGGTGAACACGCGCGGGTGAGACGGTCTGCGCGGATGGTTAGTATGGGTCACGTCCACTTGACGCGAAAACAGACGTTTGGAGACATGGTGAGCGCAATCCTTGAAGGAAAGCCGGATAAAAACCTTATCCTTGTCACAGGCAGAACACATCCGAAACTGGCGGCGGAAGTCGCCGAACAACTCGGCATCGACGTTCTGGAAACCACAGCATACGACTTCGCCAACGGCGAGATGTACGTGCGCTACACCGAATCCGTGCGTGGCGCGGACGTGTTCGTACTGCAAAGTCACGCGGCTCCGATCAATCAGTCGATCATGGAGCAGCTCATCATGATTGATGCGCTCAAGCGTGCCTCCGCACGTTCCATCACGGCGGTCTGCCCACTGCTGGGCTATTCCCGCCAAGACAAGAAACATCGCGGCCGCGAGCCTATTTCGTGCCGTCTGATGTTCGACCTGCTTAAGACCGCGGGCGCCGACCGCATTATGAGCGTCGACCTGCATGCGGCACAGTCCCAAGGCTTTTTCGACGGCCCGGTCGACCATCTCATCGCTATGCCGGTGCTTGTTGACTACATTCGTGATCGTTTCGCCAACCAGCTTGACAATGTCGCTGTCGTGTCCCCGGATGCAGGCCGCATTCGTGTTGCGGAACAGTGGGCGCAACGTCTTGGCGGCGGCCCGCTCGCGTTCGTGCACAAGACGCGCGACATCACCCGTCCGAATCAGGCGGTCGCCAACCGAGTCGTGGGCGACGTCGAAGGCAAGGACTGTGTGCTCGTCGACGATCTGATCGATACCGCTGGAACCATCGCAGGCGCCTGCAGCGTGCTCAAGAACGCCGGAGCCAAGTCGGTGACCGTTGTCGCCACGCATGGCGTGCTGTCCGGTCCAGCTGTCGAACGTTTGAAGAACAGTGGCGTCCGAGAGGTCGTGCTTACCGACACCGTGCCGATTCCTGAAGAGAAGCGTTGGGACGGTCTGACCGTGCTATCGATCGCGCCGCTTCTGGCCAGCGCCATTCGCGCTGTGTTTGAAGACGGCTCCGTGGCTGAACTGTTTGACACCTACCCGGAACACCACGGCCAAGGCTTCCTGTTCGCCTGACATAGGTGCGTATAGGTGCATTTGCGAGGTGCCCGCTCCATATGGGGAGGGCACCTCGCAAATTTTGTGTATTGCGAATATTTTTCCCGGAGTGCCGCTGAGCTTTCTGCTGCTGCGCTTTCGGATAAGATAAAAGCTCCTGCAGATTGATTCTGCAGGAGCTTTTATTCTAGCAAGCTCCCCCACCTGGACTCGAACCAAGACAAAGGGTTCCAAAGACCCGTGTGCTGCCATTACACCATGGGGGAACGGCAGAAACATACGTTTTCTGCCAAGTGTTCATTATGCCATATTATTCGGACGCCGCATACCACGGGGTGTCGCGCGGCATCGTTATGAACTTTTTGGAGGATCTCGATGTGGGATGGCTTTGCTGCGAACGGTGTAGAGACATTTTTTAAAAAGATTTTTTGCGGAGAACTGGCGTTATAAGGCGCGAAAATACCATAATGCGAACACATACAAACAAACGCAATCAATATCTTTCAGAAAAAATCTAAGGCGTCCATTTTTACTAAGAAATTTTGAGATAAATTAGGGTGTGACGCTGAAGCGTGTCGTTTAATTGCATTTCCAACAAAGAGCCACCCTATTCTTCAGTATGTGAAGGGTGAATAAATGCATATTTAGGGTGTTCGGTAATAGTTTGGGGGTTTGAGTTATCCACATATCCACAAAAGGCAAATGTTAACTTGACGGGGGCAATCTTTCATGCCTTAATGGTTCCTACACCCCCTCTCAACGATGAGTCGGGCAAAGAAGAAAGGTACCATTATGGATGGTTCATTTGAAAATGAAGTTCCGCCGCCGGCAGTTGACGGGACGGGTTTGGCTATTCCGTCTTCTGGACTGGATGTGCTGTTCAATAAGAAAGGTGAGGATGATCCTGAAGAGCTTCCTACGGAGGAAGAGCTGACTGAATGGAAAAAACTGGTTTTTCCTTCCGGTCGAAAGCTTCCCACTTATGATGGGTTTCTAGATTCAGACCTTTTCGGTAGGAAAATTCCATTCCACTTTGTTCAGATTATGCCCGGGCCATGCGATGCTGAGTTTGCCTACTCCATGAGCATGTTTTCTGCGCGGCTACTTTGCAACATTGTTGATATTTTCCGCGGCAGGCAGAAGCTGTCGCTCGTGGAGAAGGTGTTGAGCGAAGACTACATGCGAAAGCTGAAGATCGCCTCCGCCCAGATCGTAAGTCGGATGAAGAAGGACGCAAAAGTGTACGCCCAGCTCGGATTGCTTCCGATTACCGTCTATACCGTCGAAAGCTGGATGATCTCACCGACATGTTTCGAAAGCACTGTGCTGATGGGCATCGGAAGCCGGAGACTATGCGGCAATATGAAGTGCGTGCTCAAGGGGTCCGCTTGGAAGTGCGTGACTGCTGATTTCGGCATGTGACGAAAAACAGCTCTAATTATTCAAAACCCTTGGAATTGGCTGAATTCAGCCGTTTCCAAGGGTTTTTCAGCGTGCCTTAAGTGTACTGCAACTACTATAGGGATTCATGTTGAGAGAATTTATACCAGAACCTGCGTATAGCACCACGGATGAGGACACCGTTTTCGCATTGCTCTCCAGACGCGCTGAACGTGATCCCGAGGATCTCATCGCCCAATGGCAGGACGATGAGACTCGTTGTTGGCATGACGTCACGGCTGGGGAGATGCTCGAACGTGTGCGTGCGGTCGCGAAAGGCCTTCTTGGCCTAGGGGTCAAGACCGGCAATATGGTGGTTATCTATTCGCCTACCTGCTACGAATGGGGAGTCGTTGATTTTGCCTGCGCCGCGATTGGAGCGGTAAGCGTGCCTGTATACGAGACCGATTCCGCCAAGCAGGCTGAGTCAATTGTTGAAGAGGTGAATCCGGTTATCGCTTTCGCTGGCGATTCCGCGCACACGCAAACGCTTGAGCAGATTCGCGAAGAGCACAGTAGCTTGCGTTATGTTTTTAATTTCAAGGCGGATGGTCTCGACGCCGTTGCTGATTTCGGAGAGGGCGTCAGCGAGGACGCGCTTGATCAGGTGATCGCTAGAGTCAAGGCCGATGACATGCTCACCATTGTGTATACGTCCGGCTCCACAGGCAAGCCCAAAGGCGCCATGCTATCTCACCGGAACTTCACGCATATCGTGTTGAATGGCTACATCATTCTCGACGAAATGCTGTATCAGCCGAATCGTCTGATGCTGTTCCTGCCATTGGCGCATTGTTTCGCCCGCTACATCCAATACGTTGCGATTGGCGGGCAAGGAGTGGTTGGCTATCTTCCGGGGGCCAAGCATCTGCTTGCCGATTTGCGCAGCTTCAAACCGACCTATCTGCTGGGAGTTCCCCGCGTGTTCGAAAAGGTGTACAACGCGGCTTCGCAGAAGGCCGGAGCGGGCATTCGGGGAAGGGTGTTCGCTAAAGCATTTGATCATTTTGTGCAATGGTCGAAAGATGAGCAGGAAACCGGACATCATTCCATCGCGGCTCGCGCCGAGCATTCGTTCTTTATGTCTGTCGTGGGTAAATCCATCCGCTCCGCTTTGGGGCCGAACATGAGGTACCTAGCCTGCGGAGGGGCACCTCTGAACGTTGATCTCGCCCATTTCTTCAACGGTATGGATGATATTACCTTCATCCAAGGCTACGGTATGACGGAAACTGCCGCACCGATGATCGTCAACTGGCAGGATGCCAACCGTGTCGGTTCGGTAGGCAAGCCTGGTCCAGGTATGGGCGTGCGGACCGACGATGATGGGGAACTGCAGGTGATGGGCCCTAATGTGTTCCTTGGCTATTACAAGAAACCAGAGTTGACGGCCGACGTCAAGATGGCCGATGGCTGGTTGAAGACCGGCGATTTGGGAACCATTGATGATGATGGCTTTGTGTATATCACGGGACGCAAGAAAGACATCATCATCACTGCCGGTGGCAAGAACGTTAGCCCTGCACCCATGGAAGACATCATCAACACCTGCCCGATAGTGTCGCATGGTGTGGTGGTCGGCGACGGCAAGCCATTCATCGGGGCTCTGATCGAGCTTGATCAGGAGATGGTCCGTTCTTGGCTTGCGCAGCAGGGACTTGACAGCAACATGTCCATGGGACAGGTCGCAAGGAACGATGCCGTGCGAGCGTTTATCCAGCAGTATGTTGAAAAGGCGAACGCGAACGTTTCCCGTGCGGAATCCGTACGCAAGTTTGAAATCCTCGACGAGGAGTTCGGCCAGGAGAACGGCACGCTGACGGCGAGCCTGAAGGTCGTCAGGCCGAAAGTGCTCAAACGGTATGAGAACATCATCGACAACGTGTTGTATGCTCCAAAACCATTCAACAGGCCATTGCCGAAGACGGTGCAGATCCTTGACCGCACTACGGAAACGGTCAAGCAGGCATCCGAATCCATGCGTCAGGCATCCGAATCCGTAAGTCCGAAGGTTCGGCAGGCATTTGATACCATGCAGGAGAAAATCAAGAAGCAGTCCGAAGAACCTGACGGCGAGTCGTCGGTGCCTGTGGTCCCATCGGCACCTGAGGAAACAACTATGATTGAGGAGAGATAGTTTTGGCAATACGTGAGATTCGAGTCGTACCTGATCCGGTGCTGCGCACTCCCTGCGACCCCATCAAGGAGATTACGCCGGCTGTGCGTCACCTGGTGCAGGATCTGCTTGATACCGTTGACGATCCGGGACGTGCCGGTCTGTCGGCCAACCAGATTGGCGTGAGTTTGAGAGCGTTCTCATACAACATCAACGGCAAGATCGGATACGTACTCAACCCTGTCCTTGAAGAAACCAGCGGCGAACAGTACGGGGATGAGGGGTGCCTGTCCGTGCCTGGATTGTGGTACAAGACTCGTCGTGCCGATTATGCTCGTGTGCGTGGCATTGATTTGGACGGCAAGACGGTCGTGTTGGAAGGACATGGCATTATGGGCCGCATGCTGCAGCATGAAACCGACCATCTGGATGGCCATGTCTATCTCGATCGTCTGGAAAAAGAGGAACGTCGTGAGGCGATGCGTTACATGCGCAATCACCGCAAGTAATTGCTGCCGTTTCGTTTAATATGGCGATTTGGGGTCACGTCTTTGCAAAAAGACGTGACCCCGTGATATTTTATGCTTTGTGTGCCATCCGGTAAGGAACCGTGTCGTGAAAGTTCCAAACCACCCAATATTGTCAACCGGCATACAACCAATTCGCGTCATGTTCGCGACGACCTGTGTCGGTCGGCCGGCGCCGTAAGGCTTTGGCTGCACGCAGGAACGCATGACCAGGCAAGAACCGACAAGAAAGAGGTAGTAATACCATGGCTCAGATCAATATGAGCGACATGCTGAAGGCAGGCCTGCACTTCGGCCACCAGACCCGTCGTTGGAACCCGAAGATGAAGCAGTTCATCCTCACCCAGCGCAACGGCATCCACATCATCAACCTGTTCAAGTCGCTCGACATGATCGATAAGGCCTATGACTTCATCAAGGCTACCGTCGCTCACAACGGCACCGTGCTGTTTGTCGGCACCAAGAAGCAGGCTCAGGAAGCCGTTTCCAATCAGGCTACCCGTGTTAACATGCCGTATGTTTCCGAGCGTTGGCTCGGCGGTATGCTGACCAATTTCCAGACCGTGTCCAAGCGCGTCTCCCGTCTCAAGGAACTCGAAGAGATGGACTTCACCGACGTTCGCGGCTCCGGCCTGACCAAGAAGGAACTGCTCCTTCTCGAGCGTGAGAAGGACAAGCTGGCCAAGCAGCTGGGCGGTATCCGCAACATGAACCGTACTCCGTCCGCTATGTTCGTGGTTGACGTCAACAAGGAAGCCCTGGCCGTCGAGGAAGCTCACAAGCTGGGTATTCCGGTTGTCGCCATCGTCGACACCAATGCTGATCCGGAGTCCGTCGAGTACCCGATCGCAGCCAACGATGACGCCATCCGTGGCATTGAACTGCTGACCAGCCTCATGGCTGACGCAGTGGCCGAGGGTCTGCTGGAGCGTTCCGGCAAGGCAGCCAAGGCTGAAGGCGAAGCTGAGCAGCCGATGGCCGCTTGGGAGAAGGAGCTCCTCACTGAGGGCGCTCCGGCCGCCGACGCACCGGCTGAAGGCGAAGCCAAAGCTGAGTGAAAATATCCACTATGATGGGAGGTGTTGTGCCTCCCATCATAGTGGGCATCATAATTTCCCAGAGGAGACAAATCAATGGCAGCAATCACTGCAGCTCTGATTAAGCAGGTGCGCGAGGAAACCGGCGCCGGCATGATGGATGTTAAGAAGGCTCTGACCGAGGCTGAGGGTGACGTGGCTCGCGCCAAGGAGATCATCCGCGCCAAGGGCATTCAGGCCGCTGGCAAGCGCGAAGGCCGTAAGGCGCAGGAAGGCACCATCGCCTCCAAGGTCGTGGAGTCCGCCAATGGTCAGACCGGTTACGCCGTCGAACTGAATTCCGAGACCGACTTCGTGGCCAAGACCCCGAAGTTCGTGGAATTCGCTGACAGCGTTCTCGAGGATGCCGTCAAGGCCGAAGCTGCTTCCGTGGACGAAGTGCTGGCAGCCGCTTCCGGCGACGCCACCGTGAAAGAAGCCGTCGAAGAGGCGGCCGCCCTATTCGGTGAGCACGTCAAGGTCGGTCAGTTCGCTAAGGTCGAAGGCCCGCACGTCGAGATCTACGCTCACAAGAAGTCCGCTGAAATGCCGCCGAGCATCGTGGCCATGATCGCCACTGATGAGGCTGGTGCCGCTGTGGCTCACGAAGCAGCTTTGCAGATTTCCGCAATGGGCGCCCAGTGGCTGACCCGCGAGGACGTTCCGGCCGATGTGGTCGAGTCCGAGCGTCGCGTGGCTACTGAGAAGTCCTTGGCTGAAGGCAAGCCGGAGAAGATCGTTCCGAAGATCGTTGAAGGCCGTCTCAACGCCTTCTACAAGGAGAACGTCCTGCTCGAGCAGTCCTACGTCAAGGATCCGTCCAAGACCGTCGGCGACTTGTTCAAGGAAATCGGTGGCGAAGCCGTGGCCTTCGCTCGTGTCGAGGTCGGCAAAGGCGAAGCCGAGTGAATTGGCTTTGTAAGTGAATCCATGCGTTAGACGCACGGCGATTCCATGAAGGTGTCCATCATCCATTAAGGTGATGGACACCTTTGTTTTTGTAAGACTGTGTCGCTACGTTGCGGTGTCTGTGTTTGCCGATACTCTTGAGAGCGGTAAATTTCGTGAGTTCTCGGGCAAGAAAGGCTTTTCATGACTGGCGAAAACACTGGTGATAATCCACGCAGGGTGCTGCTCAAACTATCCGGAGAGGCGTTTGGTGGTGGCAAGGTCGGCATCGACACGTCTGTTATCCGCCGTATCGCGGAAGAAATTGTTCCTGCGGTGCAGCAGGGCGTTCAGATCGCCATCGTTGTCGGTGGCGGCAACTTCTTCCGTGGCGCGGAACTTCAGCAGGCTGGTATCGATCGTTCCCGCGGTGACTATATGGGCATGCTGGGAACTGTGATGAATTGTCTCGCGTTGCAGGATTTCCTGGAACAGGAAGGGCAGGCCACGCGTGTGCAGACCGCCATCACTATGGGACAGGTCGCCGAGCCGTACATTCCGCTCAAGGCCATTCGTCATCTGGAGAAGGGCCGTGTCGTGATTTTTGGTGCTGGTGCCGGTATGCCGTATTTCTCCACCGACACGGTGTCCATCCAACGTTCCTTGGAAATTCATTGCGATGAGGTACTGATGGGCAAGAATGGCGTAGACGGCGTCTATACCGCTGATCCTCGCAAAGACGAGAACGCCAAGCGTTTCGCCACGTTGAGCTATAACCGTGCGCTTGTCGACAATCTCGCCGTCATGGATGCTTCCGCGCTTTCCATGGCTCGCGATAACAAGCAGCGCATCCGCGTTTTTGGACTTGAAGGCGCCGGTAATGTGACCCGCGCTCTTCTCGGTAAGGAAATCGGAACCGTGGTTTCCACTGCGGAATCCACACTCGCTGAATAACGACATTCAACGTCGAATATCGATCAAACAAACCAACAACAAGGAGTAAACAAATGGCAACTATCGTCGAACAGGCCAAGGCGCAGATGGCTAAGTCCGTGGAATCCACCAAGGAGAACTTCTCCGGCATTCGCACCGGTCGCGCTAATCCGGCGTTGCTCAACGGCATCACCGTCGACTACTACGGCGCTCCGACCCCACTGAAGGCCGTCGCCACCATCGGCGTGCCGGAACCGCGAACCCTGTCCGTCACCCCGTTTGACGCTTCCCAGGCCAACGCCGTCGAGAAGGCGCTGCGCGATTCCGATCTGGGCGCAAGCCCGCGTCGTGACGGCAACGTCATTCGCCTGACCATGCCGGAACTGACCGAAGAGCGCCGCAAGGAATACGTCAAGCTTGCTAAGGGCAAGGCGGAAGACGGCAAGGTCGCTGTGCGTAACATTCGTCGAAAGGCCAAGGAATCCCTCGACAAGGCCATCAAGGATGGCGAAATGGGCGAGGATGATGGCGATCGTCTACTCAAGGAGCTTGACAAGGTCACCAAGCAGACCACTGACGAGCTCGACACCCTGCTTGAAGCCAAGCAGAAGGAGATTATGGAGGTCTGAGACTCTCACTCCTGAAAAAGAATCGACGCACAGCTAGACAGGGGAGCATGATGGAACATCAGGAACAGCACGAAAAGGAAGCCGAAGAGGCCATCAACGCCATCAACAAGAAGACGGGCCGTAACATGCCTCAGGCCATCGCCACGGGAGCGGTCCTCGTCATCCTCATTTTGGCATGCCTGCTGATCAGCATCGACTTGTTCGTCTATCTGGTCGTGCTTTTCATGGTGCTTGCCCTGTGGGAGCTGCGCGTCGATTTCGCCACTGTGGGATTGCATATTCCTGTGGCAGTGCTGTGGGTGTGTTCGGCGGCGACGCTGTTGTCCACCTATTACAGCGAACGTCATATCGTTGCCATGACGGTATGCGTACTGGCGTCTCTGGTGATTGTTGCGATCGCAGCCAGTGCCAAGGTGACGTTCGGCAGCCGCATTTCCCTGGCGGTTGCCGACAAACTTTCCCATACCGATGCCGGAGCGAGACTCGAATCGTCGTTCAATCATGAGCGTGGAGAGGTAAGCCATAGCCGTTTGAGTCATGTTGCGGTTTCCATGTTCACCGTGTTATATATTCCTCTCCTGGCATCTTGCATCATCATGCCACTGACATTCAATGAGCATCCCGTTGCTCACGCCATCATGATGGTATTCATGCCCGCATTGAGTGATACTGGCGGCCTGTTTGCTGGAGCATGGCTGGGCAAGCACAAGCTGAGCCCGCGTATTTCGCCGAAGAAATCGTGGGAAGGACTCGCCGGGTCCATCCTGTTTTCCATGGTTGGTTCCTTCGTAGTGATGTTCTGCACATACGAGCCAGCCGTGTGGGCTTCTCGTTGGTGGGTCCCCGTCGTGGCAGGTTTCATGATCGGCATTGCCGGAACGTTTGGTGACTTGTGTGCATCCATGCTGAAGCGCGATATCGGTATCAAGGATATGGGCCATCTGCTTAAGGGGCATGGCGGCGTGATGGATCGAGTGGATTCCATTCTGCTGTGCGCACCATTCGTGTGCGTGCTGTTGTGGGCGACTGGAATGTAGGAAGGATCAAAGAAAAGCAATGAGCGACTCTGCGAACTCCATGAAGGATCTGCCAGAGACCGGCATCACCCCAGGAGGCACCACTGGTGCTTTCCGAGACGTGTTATCCAAAGATCATGCGCGTCGAGGCAAACCGCCGCTGCATTTTGCGGATATGACCGAGGAAGAGCGCATCGCTAAAGCCAAGGATCTTGGACTTCCGAAATTCAGGGTCAAGCAGCTTGCCAACCATTATTATGGGCGTTTCGATGTCAACGCGGAGGAATTCTCCGACTTCCCAGCAATGAAACGAGTCGAGGCCGCGGGGGTGTTTTTCCCGACGCTCATCACCGAAGTGACTCGTCAAGTGGCTGATGAGGGCACCACTATCAAAACGTTGTGGCGCCTGTTCGACGGTTCGCTTATTGAGTCCGTGCTCATGCGCTATCCCACACGCACCACGTTGTGCATCTCCAGTCAGGTCGGTTGCGGCATGGGATGCCCGTTCTGCGCTACAGGCCAGCTGGGGCTGACTCGAAACATGTCGGCAGGCGAGATTGTGGAACAGGTCCGTGTGGCCGCGAAAGCCATGTATGACGGAGAAGTTGCGGGTGGGCCCGGACGCCTAAGCAACATTGTATTCATGGGCATGGGAGAGCCCATGGGCAACTACAAGTCGGTATTGAGCGCTGTTCGTCAGATCAGTGCCATGCCGCCTGAGGGCTTCGGTATTTCGGCACGTAACATTACCGTCTCCACGGTCGGCGTGGTGCCTGGTATTAAAAAACTTACGGCTGAGGGTATTCCGGTGCGTCTGGCCGTGTCTCTGCACGCCCCGAGCGATGAACTGCGAGATGAGCTTGTTCCAATGAACAAACGTTTCAACACCACGCAGGTGCTTGACGCCGCACACGACTACTATCTGGCTTCGAAACGCCGCGTGAGCATCGAATATGCTCTGATGCGTGGCATCAACGATCAGGCCGAACATGCCAAGTTGCTCGCTAAGCGTCTGAACCATTACGGCGATAACTGGGCTCACGTCAACCCGATTCCGCTTAATCCTATTGAAGGGTCGAAATGGACCGCTTCGAAGCCTGAGGATGAACAACAGTTTCTTGACATCCTTCATAAGGCCGGCATCACCGCTACGTTGAGAGATACGCGCGGACAGGACATCGATGGCGCATGCGGACAGCTTGCGGCCAAAGAACGCGATTAGTTGTTAAGAAAAAGAAGCTGGTTTTGTCCGCTACCCGGACTTCCGACAAACATGGGTAACGTAAAACGGCTACTCTTGCTTTCGTTGCACAACACTATGCACGAAGGAGTAAAACAGCATGTCACTGGCAGTCCGAGTCATTCCATGTCTTGATGTTGATGCGGGAAGAGTAGTCAAAGGCGTGCATTTCGAAAATCTTCGCGATGCCGGCGACCCGGTCGAGCTTGCTGCGGAATACTACCGCCAAGGTGCAGACGAGCTGACCTTCCTTGATGTGACCGCATCAAGTTCGCATCGACAGACCATGGTCGATGTGGTAAGTCGAACCGCCGAGCAGATTTTCATTCCTCTGACTGTCGGCGGAGGTGTGCGTACTCCTGAAGATGTTGATTCACTGCTGCGTTGTGGAGCTGACAAGGTAGGCGTCAATACCGCTGCCATCAACAATCCGACACTGATCAGCCGTGTTGCGGAACGTTTTGGCAACCAGGTGCTCGTATTGTCCGTTGACGCGCGTCGTGAGCAAGGGGAACGCCATACTCAGTCTGGTTTCGAAGTCACCACCATGGGAGGACGTAAGCCCACGGGCATTGATGCCATTTGGTGGGTCAAGCGTGCCCAGGAACTGGGCGCGGGAGAGATTCTGCTGAATTCCATGGATGCAGACGGCACCCAGCAGGGTTTCGACCTTGAAATGATCAAAGCTGTGCGCAAGGAAGTGAAGATTCCGATTATTGCTTCCGGCGGTGCTGGAAAGGCTTCTGATTTTCCTCCGGCAATCGAAGCTGGTGCGGATGCCGTGCTTGCCGCGTCGATTTTCCACTACGGCAAAGTTACGATCGGTGAAGTCAAGGACGCGATCAAAGCCGCCGGCTACACCGTGCGTTGAAAGTCGGAAACAGCAAAAGCAAGTGAACATTAATCAATAATCGAAGAAACGAACCATACCATCACCATGACCAACGAAGCATACGACAACAGCACTACTCTCGATCCACGAATCGCAGAACGTCTCAAGCGTGACGATAAAGGACTGGTGGCAGCTGTCATCCAGCAATTCGACACCAAAGAAGTGCTGATGGTTGGATATATGAACGATGAAGCCGTACGCCGTACCTTGACAACCGGTCGCGTTACTTTCTGGTCGAGGTCCAGGCAGGAGTACTGGCGTAAGGGAGATACTTCCGGACATGCCCAATATGTGAAGTCTTTCGCGCTGGATTGCGATGGGGATGCCATTCTTATTGAAGTTGACCAAGTGGGAGCGGCTTGCCATACCGGCAAACGATCCTGCTTCGAGGAAGGCGGGCAGTTGCCCGTGGTCGTGGGATATCGCACCAAGGAACAGGAGGGCCAGCGATGAGCGAATGCAGCGTACAAGCACTCAAGTGGGGCGCCACCTGGCCGAGACGTGAACAATTCCACGAGTTGGCGGACCAGGGATATCGCGTCATCCCGATCGTGCGGCGTCTTCTTGCTGACTCCTTGACGCCAGTCGGCTTCTATGAGCGACTTGCTGCTGGACGTTCTGGCACGTTTATTCTCGAATCCGCGGAATTCGGCGGTACGTGGAGCAGATACAGTTTCATTGGCGTGAATTCCATGGCTCAGTTGCGTTCCAACAACGGTAAGGCCGATTGGTTGGGGCAGGTTCCTGCTGGCGTGCCTACTGAAGGTGATGTGATGGAAGTCGCGCATGCCGCGCTGAAAACCTTGAAGGCGCCGCATGTTGAAGGACTCCCGAATCTGACCAGCGGTCTGGTTGGTACCGTTGGCTGGGATGCGATTCGCCACTGGGAGCCGACCCTGCGTGCCGAGGCTCCAAACGAGACCGGGCAGCCTGAAACGGTGTTGGCCCTAGCCACAGATATAGCCGTGGTCGACCATGTGTCCGGATCGGTGTGGATGATCGCCAACGCGGTGAATGTGGACGACCGCCCGACCCGTGCCGACGCCGCATATGATGAGGCTGTGTCGCGATTGGACGATATGCAGCGAAAGGTTGCCACGCCTGTCGAAGGTGAAGCTCGCGTCAACGTGCTGGATGAGACCGTTAGCCAGCCGGAACTTCGCTTCCGCACGGAGAAAAGCGATTACGAGCGTTCTGTTGAAATCGCCAAGCAGCATATTATCGACGGTGACGTGTTCCAGGTGGTTATTTCCCAGCGTCTCGACATTGATTCGCCTGCCGATCCGTTCGACGTCTACCGTGTGTTGCGTACATTGAACCCCAGTCCTTACATGTATTTCATATCGCTGACTGACGCGCAGGGACGTGATTTCAATGTCATCGGTTCCAGCCCGGAAACACTGATCAAAGTGGATAACGGTCATGCCATGACCTTCCCGATCGCGGGTTCCAGGCCACGTGGCGCCACCGTTGAGGAAGACGAGCAGCTCGCCAAGGATCTGCTGTCTGATCCGAAGGAACGCAGCGAACACATCATGCTCGTCGATCTGTCGCGTAACGATCTGAGTCGTGTATGCCTTCCGGAAAGCGTGGAGGTTGTTTCCTTGATGGACATCAAGCGATTCAGCCACATCATGCATATCTGCTCGACCGTCACCGGCAGGGTCAACCCCGACATGACATCATTCGACGTGTTCACTTCCGCATTCCCTGCGGGAACGCTTTCTGGAGCGCCGAAACCGCGTGCCATCGAGATCATCGACGAGCTTGAGCCCGCAGATCGTGGCATTTACGGCGGTACTGTCGGTTATTTCGATTTTTCGGGCAACCTCGATATGGCAATTGCCATTCGAACTGCATTCATCCGCGACCATGAAGCGAGCGTGCAGGCCGGAGCTGGAATCGTGCTTGATTCCGTGCCGGCCAGTGAGTGGCAGGAGACTCGCAATAAGGCCGAAGCCAGCGTAGAGGCCGTTCAGATCGCCTCGCAGCTTCGCCAATTGTGAGTCAAACCAAACAGCTAACCAATCGAGTCAATTGCTGAAAGGAACACTATGTCTGTACTCGATGAGCTGGTTACAGGAGCAGTTGAAGACCAACAAGCACGCGAACAGAAAATCCCTCTCGATGAGGTAAAGCGTCAGGCGTTTGCCGCGCCAGCGCCTATTGATGCGCGGCAATGGCTGAAAAAGACCGACGGCATTCCGGTCATCGCGGAAATCAAAAGAGCCTCGCCATCGAAAGGCCACCTGAACGATATTCCCGATCCAGCCGCTTTGGCCAGAGAATACGAGAAGGGCGGAGCCAGCGCGATTTCCGTACTTACCGAGGGACGTCGCTTTTTGGGATCGCTAGATGATTTCGATAGAGTTCGTGCAGCTGTGAAAATCCCGGTATTGCGTAAGGATTTCATCATCACGGAATACCAGATTTGGGAAGCGCGTGCGCACGGTGCCGATCTGGTGCTATTGATCGTCGCCGCGTTGGACGACGGCAAGCTCAAGTCCTTGCTTGAGCTTGCACATAATCTCAATATGACGGTGCTGGTCGAAACGCATACCCGTGAGGAAATCCAGCGCGCCATTGATTCAGGAGCACGAGTCATCGGCATCAACGCGCGGAATCTCAAGGACCTCAAGGTCGATGTGAACAAATACAACGAGCTGGCCGCTGATTTGCCGAACGATGTGATCCGCGTAGCGGAATCCGGAGTGTTCGGTTCGGTGGAACTGGAGGATTATGCCCGCGCCGGAGCCGACGCGGTGCTGGTTGGCGAAGGTGTCGCAACCGCAGCCAACCATGAACAGGCTGTGGAGCGATTAGTAAAGGCAGGAGCAAGAGTGAAAGCATCCGAACAAACCCCATTGGCAAGCCACGAAGGACCATATTTCGGCCAATTCGGCGGACGCTACGTACCGGAGGCGCTGATCACGGCGCTTGACGAGCTTGAACGCGTCTATGAGGAAGCCAAGGCCGATCCGGAGTTCCATAAGGAGCTGGCACGACTGAACCAGCAGTATGTCGGACGTCCATCACCGTTGACTGACGCTCCGCGTTTCGCCGAGCGTCTCAAAGAAAAAACCGGTCTCGACGCGCGTGTATTCCTCAAGCGTGAGGATCTCAACCATACCGGCGCCCACAAGATCAACAATGCGCTTGGGCAGGCTCTGCTGGTCAAACGCATGGGGAAGACCCGCGTCATCGCTGAAACCGGCGCGGGACAGCATGGCGTGGCCACCGCTACGGTGTGCGCCATGCTCGGCTTGAAATGCCGCATCTACATGGGCCAGATCGATGCGCGTCGTCAGGCGCTTAACGTCGCTCGCATGCGCATGCTCGGTGCCGAGGTGGTGGAAGTCACTTTGGGAGACCGCATTCTCAAGGACGCCATCAATGAGGCTCTGCGAGACTGGGTCACCAACGTCAAAGACACGCACTACCTGCTTGGCACGGTCGCAGGTCCACATCCGTTCCCGGCAATGGTGCGTGATTTCCAGAAGATTATCGGCGAGGAAGCCAAGCAGCAGCTTCAGGATTGGTACGGCATCGACCACCCGGATGCAGTTTGCGCATGCGTCGGCGGCGGTTCCAACGCCATCGGCATCATGAACGCTTTCCTTGATGACGAACGCGTGAATCTGTACGGCTACGAGGCGGGCGGCAATGGCCCCGAATCCGGGCATCATGCCATTCGTTTCGCTCCGGGAACCGGCGAACTGGGCATGTTCCAAGGTGCCAAGAGCTATCTTCTCGAGAATTCCGAAGGCCAGACCCTCGACACATATTCCATCTCCGCTGGTTTGGATTACGCATCCGTCGGCCCGGAACACGCATGGCTCAAAGAAATCGGACGCGTCAACTATTCCTGGGCAACCGATGAGGAAGCGATGAGCGCTTTCAAGGATCTATGCGAAACCGAAGGCATCATTCCGGCGATTGAAAGCTCTCATGCAGTTGCTGGCGCATACAAGGCAGCTGAGGATCTCAAGGCCAAGGGATACGAGCACCCAGTCATGATCATCAACATTTCCGGCCGTGGAGATAAGGACATGAACACCGCCGGCAAATGGTTCGGTTATTTGACCGATGAACAGGCCAAGGCGCTCGAAGCCAACGGCGCCCAAGGCAACAACACGGACGGCGAGTGAAAGAAGGAGCATCCCATTATGACGCACGCAACAGCAACCACGCCGTCCGGACAGCCGCTCGGCATCAGCCACAAGCCGAGTCCGACGGAAGCCATGTTCGATGAGTTCAAAGCTGTGAACAAGCCCGCATTCATCGGCTATCTGCCATATGGATTCCCGAACCCGGACTATTCGCTGAAGGCATTCCGCACCATGGTCGAGCATGGCGTCGATGCCGTTGAAATCGGCCTGCCGTATTCCGACCCGGTCATGGATGGTCCCGTCATCCAGGCCGCTTCACAAATCGCCATCGACAATGGAGAGAAAATCGCGAACGTGTTCAGAGCTGTTGAGACCGTAGCCAATGCAGGGGGAGTTCCGCTGGTGATGAGCTACTGGAATCTCATCTACCATTATGGCGTCGAACGTTTCGCGCGTGATTTCGAGAACGCCGGTGGCGCTGGCCTGATTACCCCCGACCTCATTCCGGATGAGGCTGGCGAATGGATCGAAGCTTCAGACCGCCATGGACTTGACCGAATCTTCCTCGTGTCGCCGGATTCCACAGACAGTCGTTTGAAGGTCGTTTCCGACAATGCTCGCGGTTTCGTCTATGCAGCCGCCCGTATGGGCGTCACCGGTGAACGTTCCACCATTGACGCTTCACCTGAGGAGTTGGTGGCACGCACGCGCAATGCCGGTGCTAAAAACGTCTGCGTCGGCATTGGCGTCTCCACCGCCGAACAGGGTGCGCGAGTCGGCTCCTATGCCGACGGTGTCATCGTCGGATCCGCGTTGGTGCATACCATGCTCGACGAATCCGGAAAGAACGCCGTCGACGAGGCCACCGGGCTCAAGGCATTGGCGGTCAAGGCCGAAGAACTTGCGGACGGCATTCACAACGCACGCTCCGCGAAGTAAACCATTCCAACGATTTCGGTAGTCCACGCAACGCCATATCGGATGCGTGGACTACCATCAGGAAACCATGACACTTGCATACATTCCATCGCCAACGATTTCACAGTTTTCCATCGGCCCTATAACGATTCACATCTATGCGTTATGCATTCTGTTGGGAATTGTGCTGGCGGTATGGATAACCGCCACACGATGGAAGAAGCTGGGCGGTAATTTCGATCAGGTTCTTGACATCACTTTGGTCAGTGTCCCCGCCGGTATCGTGGGTGCCCGAATCTATCACATCATCACCACGCCCGAACGTTTTTTCGGGCCGAATGGCGATTGGGTGGAAATGTTCCGCATCTGGAATGGCGGACTTGGCATCTGGGGCGGAGTGCTGCTTGGAGCGTTGGCCGCATGGGCTTGGTGCAGACACAAGCATTATCCAATGGCCTTGCTGGCCGACGCCATCGCCCCGGGATTGTTGGTAGCACAGGCTGTTGGGCGTTTGGGCAACTGGTTCAATCAGGAGCTGTATGGCGCGCCGACGACTTTCCCATGGGGCCTGAAGCTCAATATGGAAGGCACTGCTATCGGGCACAGCGAGCAATGCTACGACGGGTCTACATGCCCAAGCGGAACACTGTTCCATCCAACCTTCCTGTATGAGATGATTTGGAATCTCATCGGAGCCGCAATCATCGTGTACATCGGATCCAAGGCCATGAAAAAGCTTAAAGCCGGATCCCTATTTACCGTGTACATCATGTGGTACACGTTGGGACGTACTTGGATCGAATCCCTACGCATCGATTATGCGCATGAGTTCTTGGGCGTGCGCATCAACGTGTGGGTTTCCATGGCGGTGTTCGTGCTTGGCGTGGTGGCGTTCATCGTCGTGCAGCAGATGGGCAAGGACACTGACCTGTTGGCGGAGAAGCTTCGTACCGTCACTGAAATCGAGCAGCGTCTCGAAAACAGTGGGGCGGAAGAATCCGCCGATCATGCAGCGACTCTTTCAGAGCAAACTGCGGATGAAATCGAAACCAACGATACCGAAACCGTCTCGAATACCGACAAACAGTCCGACATCAAATAACAGCAAGTCGATTACCTTTCATAGAATGAGAGCCATGACTATTCAAATCGCACCAAGCATCCTGTCCGCCGATTTCTGCAACCTTGAGCGTGACCTCAAGGCCATTTCCAATGCGGATCTCGTTCACGTCGACGTGATGGATCATCATTTCGTCCCGAATCTGACTTTGGGCGAGCCGATCGTGGCTCGTATCTGCGAAGTCACCGATCTTCCGGTTGACGTGCATCTGATGATTGAGGATCCGGATCGTTGGGCACCTGAGTACGCCAAGCTGGGCGCCGCATCCGTGAGCTTCCATATGGGTGCCACCCATGCTCCGGTGCGTCTGGCACGCCAGTTGCGCGAAATGGGTTGCAAAGCCTGCTTCGCGGTACGTCCGGCTGAACCTGTCGAGCCGATTTTCGATATTCTCGACGAATTCGACATGATTTTGATCATGACCGTCGAACCCGGCTTCGGTGGCCAGAAGTTCCTCGACAACCAGATGTCCAAGGTGCGTCGCTTGCGTGACGAAATTACCCGCCGTGGTCTTGCCACCAAGATTCAGGTCGATGGCGGTGTCAGTCCGAAGACTGCCCATATCGTAGCTGAAGCGGGTGCTGATGTGTTGGTCGCGGGTTCCGCTGTGTACGGCGCTGAGAATCCTGCGGAAGCCATTGATTCCATTCGCGAGAAGGCCGAAGCCGCATTCAAGGCCTGACCTTCCATCAATTTTTTGAGGATAGACAAGAACAATGAAGACTTTTGAATCCCTTTTTGCCGAATTAAGCGAGAAGGCCGCTTCCAAGCAGGCCGGCTCGCTAACCGTTGACGAACTGGGCAAGGGCACGCATTTCATCGGCAAGAAGATCGTCGAAGAAGCGGGCGAGACCTGGATCGCAGCTGAATACGAAGGCGCCGATCGTACCGCGGAGGAGATGAGCCAGCTCATCTACCACCTGCAGGTCATGATGATCGACCGTGGCATCACACTCGAAGACATCTACAAGAATCTGTGAGCTTTTGGCCATGCTGCAGAAGGCATGGCCTTTTTTGGGAGGAAAAATGCTGAGAATCGCCGTGCCTAACAAGGGCATGTTGTCTGAACCTGCATGGAACATGCTGGCCGAAGCTGGCTATCGTCTGAGGAGCAATCCGCGTCAGCTGGTCGTAGAGGATCCCGACAATGACGTGGAGTTGTTCTATCTGCGTCCGCTCGATATCGCCGTCTACGTTGGACGCGGTACCATCGACGTCGGTATCACCGGTCATGATCTGTTGCTCAACTCCGGAACGGACGCCAAGGAGCACATGGAACTTGGCTTCGGCGCATCGACATTCCGTTTCGCGGCCCCGAACGATTCTCCTATCAGCACGCTTGAAGACATCGAAGGCAAACGTGTCGCCACCAGTTTCGACAAGCTTGTGCATGATTATCTGGTCGAACATGGCATCAACGCCGAAACCGTGCATCTTGACGGCGCTGTCGAATCGTCGGTGCAGCTTGGAGTGGCGGATTTGATCGCCGACGTCGTGTCCACGGGCACCACGCTCCGCAATGCCGGCTTGCGTATTTTCGCGGAGCCGTTGCTGCACTCCGAAGCCGTGCTCATTCGTTCTCCGCGTCTCGCTGAGAACGACGACCGCCTGACGATTCTCAGCCGCCGACTGCAGGGTGTGCTCACCGCCCAACGCTACGTGCTCATGGATTATGACATTCCGGTCGAGAAGGTTTCCGCCGCTGTGGCCATCACGCCGGGCTTTGAAAGCCCGACCGTTTCCCCGCTGCATGACAAGCAGTGGGCGGCCGTGCGCGTCGTCGTGCCAAAGGCCAAGGTCAACCAACTGATGGACCAGTTGTATGAAGTTGGTGCCCGTGGCATAATCGTCACCGCCTTGCAGGCCTCGAGAATGTAATGTTGCTCGAAGTATGAGCAAACTGATTATCAAAAAGCAGTACAGTCCGGAACCGCGGGATATCTATTTCACGGTTCCGAACCTTATTAGCCTGTTGCGAATCATTTCGATTCCTTTCATCTCGGTATTGGTCTCTCGTCATGAGATGGTGCTTGCGTTGGTCGTGCTTGCGCTTTCGGCGGTATCTGACGGTTTGGACGGTCTTATTGCAAGGTCGTTCAACCAGGTGAGCAAGATTGGGCAGATTCTCGACCCCATTGCCGATCGTCTGCTGATTTTCTGTAGCATCCTCGCGTTGGGCGTCGCCGACATCATTCCATGGTGGATGTTGATCGTCGTTGGATTGCGCGATTTGATCATGGCGATTCTCGTGTTGATATTAGCCCAGCATGATTATGGTCCGCTGCCCGTGCATTTCGTGGGCAAAGCAGGCACCGCCATGCTGATGATTGCTATTGTCGCTTTGATTTTTGCGGATATCTGGTCCAATTCCGCTACGGATACATTGCATTTATGCGGTCTCGCCACCGGCACATGGGGCGTAGGATTGTACTGGCTTGCCGGCTATATTTACATACGTCAGGGAATCCAGCTGCTGAAAAACGATAAGGATTAGCGTACATGATGCATGATGCTTCGGAACGTGTGTCGTTTCCGGTGTCTCCGGAGAATACGCCCACGAAGCGTCGCGCCGTTTTTTCGGCGTCTTTCGCTGGGCTGACCTCGCATCATGTGCAGCCCGACACTGCTGCATCCACCTCCCGAAGAAGGCGGAATTTGGACGATGATTCGCTGCGGCTCATCGACGACCTGACCAACCGTCCGATGGATGTGATGTATACGGATTCGAGACTGGCCACCAAAACACCGCCGATGTTTGCGGTCTGGTTTACCCGTGTGTTGGTGTTTCTCATCTGCATTGCCGTGGGTACGGCAGGCAGCGTATTCGTTCGGCAGTTGAGCACTGACCCCCGTAAGGAAGTGCGCAAGCAGCTGTCAAGTCAGTTGGCTGAGCAAACAAAAAACGTCGAGACCCTCACCAAAGACGTCAATGCGATGCGTGCCCAAGTTGAAGAGGAATCGAAATCCGTGTCGGACTGGTCATTGAACCAGACCATACAGGATGACGAAATGGTCAATGGCGTACTTCCCGTGCGAGGCGAAGGCATCACGCTCACCATCGCCAACCCGATATCTGTGGGCGGTGACAACGCGGATTCGTCGCTGCCAAGAGAAAACGGCAGTCAGGTTCGCGTCGTCACGGATTCGGATCTGCAGGTGCTTGTCTCGCTACTCTGGCAGTCCGGAGCGGAAGCGATCGCCATCAACGGATACCGTCTCGGCGTGCAGACTTCCATACGAACGGCTGGAACGACGATCCTCATCGGAGTCAATTCCGTGCAAAGTCCATATCGCATCGAGGCGATCGGCAATTCCAGCGTTCTTGCCAATGCGGTGAGCAAGAAAACACAACAACGTTTGTACGATGATTTCAAAGAAGCGGGTATCTATCCGCAAGTGAGTAAAAACAAATCGATTACACTGGAAGCGGCGGTAACTGGCGAAGTGACATATGCAAGGAAGGTCAAGTAATGGCAGCGGTCGTGGGACTTATCATCGGCGTGGTCATTGGCGTGTTCGTCCGACCGGACATTCCCATTGCCCTTCAGCCGTATCTACCGATTATGGTTCTGGCCGCGCTTGATGCGTTGCTTGGTGCCGCACGAGCTTATTTCCAGCGCAGCTTTTCCGATAAGGTCTTTGTGATCTCCTTCTTTTCGAACGTCATTACCGCAACATTGCTGGTTTTCTTGGGAAACCAGCTGGGCGTTGGTTCCCAGCTGCAGACCGCCGTCATCGTCGTGCTCGGCATTCGAATCTTCACCAATGTGTCGGCCATCCGACGTTTCATATTCAAGGGTTGACTTGGTATGAGCAGACGTGACGATGACAACAAGGACGTGCTCTCCAAAATTCACGAGCAGATTGTTAAGGACCAGAACAACGACAGCACCCAGACCGGATCGTTTCCAGTGGTCAGGCGCAAGCCGAAGCGGATTTCGCTGAACGCGAAGGCCACTCGCGCCCGTCTGTACTCCAGCGTGCTTGTAACCGTGCTTTGCGCGTTACTCGGCTTTAGCTATGCCATTCAGTTGAACAACACAACGTCCACATATGAGACGATGAGCGAGGACGAACTAACCAAACTCATCAGTGAAACCAGCACTCAAGTCCAAAAGCTTGAGCAGCGCAAAAGTGAGCTTTCCAGCCAGCTTGACTCGCTGAAGGACACGGCCGACAAGAACGAAAAGGCGGCGGAAATCGCCAAACAGAATGCCGAATCGAATGGAATTCTTTCCGGACGTCTGCCGGTATCTGGAGAAGGCGTGGTCATCCGTATTCCCAAAGGAACAAAGCAGGATATTGATGCGTCGATTCTGTTCACGCTACTTGAAGAATTACGCAATAGCGGTGCGGAGGTCATTGAAATCAACGATATTCGTGTGATTACCAGTACGTATATCAGCGATTCCACAGACGGTCTCAGCTGCGATGGCACGAATATCAAGGCGCCATTCATCATCAAGGCGATAGGGGATAGTGACAATCTGCAGAACGCCGTCAATCTTGCGGGCGGTGTCGGTTCACGTTTGAAGGTGAAGTACGGCTCCACCGTGTCGATTGCGCCTTCCGACAAGGTGGAAATCACGTCGACGCGAAGCGCGCCGCAGTACACGTATGCGCATGTCGTCGAATAACGCCTTAAGTAGCGTTTTCTTTTGGTCGATCCTAAAAGTAATTGTGTTGCAGCGTGCCGTTCACCTTTTCAGCGTGCCGATGTCTGCCCTCAACCCTATCTTGTTCATCGTTGACATACAGTCCAGGCCTGCACATTAGTAACGCGGACCCCGATAGCAAAGGACAACCCATGGCTGAACAGACCATCTCCATCATACTCAACGGCGAAGCGAAGGAGGTGGCAGCAGACCAGACTGGCGTCCAGCTCTTTGCGGAAGACAAGAACATCATCGCGGTGCGCCTTAACGGCGAACCTCGCGATTTGTATACCGAACTGCATGACGGCGATGTTGTGGAACCAATCGCGCTTGATAGCGAAGACGGTTTGGCCATTATGCGTCACTCCGCGACCCACGTCATGGCACAAGCCGTGCAGGAGATCCGCCCGGACGCCAAGCTTGGCGTCGGCCCGGTCATCAAAGACGGTTTCTACTACGATTTCGATGTTGAGACTCCGTTCACTCCTGACGATCTCAAAGAGATTGAAAAGCGCATGCAGCGCATCATCAAGTCGTCCCAGTCCTTCCGTCGCCGCGTGGTGACCGAAGAGGAGGCTTTGGCGGAAGAGGCTGATCAACCGTACAAGCTGGAGCTGATCAAAGACAAGGAAGCCCACCTCGATCCGGAGGCCGCCACTGAAATCAGTGGCAAGGAACTGAGCTTCTACGATAATGTCGACCGTGACGGCAATGTGGTTTGGAAGGACCTGTGCCGCGGACCGCACCTGCCGAATACTCGCTATATCAAGGCGTTCAAGATCGAGCGTTCCGCAGCCGCGTATTGGCGTGGCAGCGAAGCCAATCCGATGTTGCAGCGTATTTATGGCGCGGCTTTCGCTACCAAAGAAGATCTCAAGACCTATCAGACTCGTCTTGAGGAGGCCGCCAAGCGTGACCACCGCAAGCTTGGCGCGGAAATGGATCTGTTCTCCTTCCCGGATGAGATTGGTCCGGGTCTGGCTGTGTTCCATCCGAAGGGTGCTGCCGTTATCAACGCGATGGAGGATTACTCCCGCGAAATGCATCGCAAGCACCACTACAGCTTCGTACAGACTCCGCACATCACCAAGGGCGGTCTGTACGAGACTTCCGGCCACCTGCATTGGTATAAGGATGGCATGTATCCCGCAATGCGTCTGGATGAGGAAAAGGACGAAAACGGCAACGTCATCAAGCAGGGCTTCGACTACTACCTGAAGCCAATGAACTGCCCGATGCACAACCTGATCTTCAAGTCCCGCCAGCGTTCCTACCGCGAGCTGCCATTGCGCCTGTTTGAATTCGGCACGGTGTATCGCTACGAGAAGTCCGGCGAGGTGCATGGTCTGACCCGCGTGCGCGGCTTGACTCAGGATGATTCCCACATCTACTGCACCCGCGAGCAGATGAAGGACGAGTTGAAGAACCTGCTGACCTTCGTGCTTGGCCTATTGAAGGACTTCGGCCTGGACGACTTCTATCTGGAGCTGTCCACCAAGGATCCGCACAAGTACGTCGGTTCTGACGAGATCTGGGAGGAGGCCACCAATACGCTGGCCGAAGTTGCCAAGGAATCTGGCCTTGAACTGGTTGACGATCCGTGTGGCGCAGCCTTCTACGGTCCAAAGATTTCCGTGCAGGCCCGTGATGCCATCGGCCGTACCTGGCAGGTGTCTACCATCCAGCTTGATTTCAATCTTCCGGAACGTTTCGGCTTGGAATACATCGCTGCAGACGGCACCCACCAGCGTCCGGTGATGATCCACCGCGCGCTGTTCGGCTCCATCGAACGCTTCTTCGCCGTGCTTCTTGAGCATTATGCCGGTGCTTTCCCGGCATGGCTCGCTCCGGTTCAGGTGCTCGGCGTGCCGGTTGCCGATGAATTCGCTCCGCACCTGCAGCAGTTCATCGCCAGCCTCGAAGAAGAAACGGTTCGTTGTGAAATCGACATGTCCGACGATCGTTTCGGCAAGAAGATCCGCAACGCATCCAAGTCCAAGGTTCCGTTCATCCTCATCGTTGGCGAGGAAGACATGAACAACAATGCGGTGAGCTTCCGCTTCCGTGATGGCAGCCAGCTGAACGGAGTGCCGGTCGATGAAGCCAAGGCGCAGATTATGACCGTGCTCAAGAAGCGTGTTCAGGTCAACAACGTCGACGACTTCAAGGCCGCCATCGCAGACTGAGCCGATTCGCGTGCATTCGGTCTTATAAGATTATGGGTCATATAAGGGCGCACGAGCATCATATTGACGCTTGCGCGCCCTTTTCGTTTTCTAGGAACAGGAATCCGCATGCTGGAACATCTTCGCACACCATTCAAAAAACTCATAGAGCCACTTGCCAAAGCGTTGATATCCATTGGTTTGACCGCAAATACGGTGACGGTCATAGGCACTATCGGAACCATTGTTGTTGCCTTCGTCACTGGCATCACAGGATGGCTTTTCGCTGGAGCCGTAGTACTGACATTGCTGGTGCTGGCCGATTCCCTGGACGGTTCGATTGCGAAGCTGACCACGGGAGGCACCCAGTTTGGCGCTTTTTTGGATTCCACGTTGGATCGTATCGCCGATTGGGCGTTGCTCGCCGGAGTGATTGTCTTCTTCATCTTGCACGCCGATTGGTGGTATGACATCAGCCAGTCAAGCCCGGATTACATTGGTTGGGTCGGCGTCGGCGCGGCCATGGTGTCGATGATGACGTCGTTTGTGACGTCGTATGCGCGTGCCCGTGCGGAATCCGTTGGTTTCGAGGTGAAGAACGGCATCGCAACTCGCGCTGACAGACTGGTCATCATTCTGGTGGGCATGGCGATCACTGGTCTGACACATCACGGCCTATGGCTGGCCATTGACATGGTATTGCTTGCGGTTTTAGGTGTGGTCACAGTGTTCCAGCGCGTTCTCGAAGCGCGTCGACAGATGGCTGCCGGCCATAGGACATATCAGCTATAACTGCCTATAAACGGCGGATGCTGACGTGCTTGACAACCGTATGTCAGGTGCTTTGTCTTAGAACCGCTTTAGAATCGTTTCGTTTGAAACATCCGCAACCTGCCTAGGAGCATTATGTCAGGTCATTCCAAGTGGGCGACCACCAAGCACAAGAAGGCCGCCATCGACGCGAAGCGTGGCAAGCTGTTCGCCAAGCTGATCAAGAATATCGAGATCGCAGCACGTATGGGTGGCGGCGATCCTGACGGCAATCCGTCCCTGTATGACGCCATCTACAAGGCCAAGAAGGCTTCCATGCCTGCCGATAACATCAAGCGCGCTGTCAAGCGTGGTTCTGGTGAAGAGGCCGGCGGTGCCAACTACGAAGATATCGTCTATGAGGGCTATGCTCCCGCAGGCGTCGGTCTGATCATCGAATGCCTTACCGACAACCGTAATCGTGCGGCCGCCGAAGTGCGTTCCACCCTGACCAAGGGCAATGGTTCCTTGGCCACCTCTGGTTCTGTGAGCTTCAATTTCGAACGCAAGGGTCAGATCATCGTTCCTGCCGAAGGCGTTGATTTCGACGATCTGTTCGAAAAGGCCGCTGAAGCTGGTGCCGAGGATGTGACCGAAGATGGCGATGTGTTCACCGTTGTCACCGATCCTTCCGAAATGATCGATGTTCGTAAGGCTCTGCAGGACGCCGGTTTCGATTACGATTCCGCCGATTTGGTCATGATGCCGAAGAACGAGGTTGAATTGACTCTCGAGGATGCCCAGAAGGTGTCTAGGCTCATCGACAACCTCGACGATTTGGACGATGTGCAGAACATCTACTCCAACTGGACCGCCTCCGATGAGGTCATGGCTCAGCTTGACGAGGAGTAATCGAGCGTGATTATTCTTGGCGTCGACCCCGGGCTGACTCGCTGCGGGGTCGGCGTGATCGAAGCCGGCGCATATCGCCGGCTTTCTTTTATTCATGTGGATGTGGTGCGGTCTGATCCGAAAATGTCGCAGGATCTGCGCCTGTTGGCCATATACAATGGTTTGGTTGAAAAAATAGAACGGTTTGCGCCGGATACCGTGTCCATTGAACGTGTGTTCGCACAAGAGAATCGCAACACTGTGTTAGGGACCGCGCAGGCAGCCGGACTGGCCATGTTGGCCGCAGCCCAGCGTGGAATTCCCGTTGCCTTGCACACGCCGACTGAATCGAAAATGGCGATCACTGGCAACGGCAAGGCCGAAAAGATTCAGATGGAACGTATGGTCGCCCGTATTCTGGGGCTGAATACCCTGCCCAAACCTGCTGACGCGGCCGACGCGTTGGCTATTGCGATCTGCCATGCCCTTCGTCCTGCGGGCGCACTGCAAGGGGGTGAACGTGAACAGCATCTCACTGATGCGCAACGTCAATGGGCGCTTGCCTCGCAGAATGCGGCACGGCGGCGTGGCGTCCGCAGAGGAATGTAGACTCTCGAACAGATGTTCTATGATTGTTTATGGGAGGTGACGGCATGATAGGCATGTTGCATGGCCAAGTCGATTCCATTGACGTGGCTTCGGCGATCATTGAGGTCGGGGGAGTCGGTTATGAGACCAGGATGCCTTCGGCGGATCTGACTTCCATGCATGCCGGTCAAACGGTGAAGGTGTACACGTCGTTGAATGTTTCGCAGGATGCGATCACGCTGTATGGTTTTTCCTCGCTTGCTTCGAAACGTATGTTCCTGCAATTGCAGAAGGTCAGTGGCATTGGACCGAAGGTTGCCCTTTCCTTGCTTTCGACGTTGCCTCCGGAACGTTTGGCGAGGGTCGTGGCGGACGGCGATGCCGCTGCGCTGGCGAAGGCGCCGGGATTAGGTAAAAAAGGTGCGCAAAAAATCATCCTTGAGCTTAAAGGGTCCATTGACCTTAGTCAGATCGAAGGCGCTTCTCCTGAAACACGTTCCACGGAAGATACTGGTTCGGAACGGGTGGTGGAAGGTCTGATGTCTCTTGGATGGCGTCAACAGGATGCCGTTCATGCCGTGCAAGCGGTCTGCGAGAGCAACCATATCGATATTCCACTGGGAGACGATGACGTGCCTCGTGTGCTCAGACTTGCGTTGGCGTCCCTTGATCGAGGTAGGTGAATCGCACCATCATGACGAACGACTCTGCATTCGACCAGTCGAATACTGGTGCCAACGAGGAATCACTCCGCATGGTTTCTGCATCGCCCGTCGGTAACGAGCCGGTGAGCGACGAGGAACTGCGGCCCCATGCTCTTGACGGTTTCATCGGACAGCCAAGGCTCAAAGCGCAGCTGCAGTTGTTTTTGGACGCTGCCCGCAAGCGCGACGTTCCTCCAGATCATATTCTTTTGGCGGGGCCTCCGGGCTTGGGCAAGACCACGTTGGCCATGATTGTTGCCAACGAGCTTGGAGTGTCGATCAGAGTCACTTCCGGTCCGGCCATTCAACATGCCGGCGATCTGGCTTCCATTCTGAGTTCTTTGGATGCCGGGGAAGTGCTCTTCATCGACGAGATTCATCGTCTTCCGCGGGCGGCCGAGGAATTGTTGTATATAGCCATGGAAGATTTTCGTGTTGACGTAATGGTCGGCAAAGGACCGGGCGCTTCTTCCATCCCTCTTACTTTGCCGCGGTTTACAGTAATCGGTGCCACCACTCGTGAAGGCATGCTGCCGTCGCCGTTGAGGGCTCGTTTCGGTTTCACCGCGCATCTCGACTTTTATCCGCATGAGGAGCTTGAAAAGCTTATCGAACGATCTTCGGCTGTGCTTGGCGTCCGTCTCGAGGATGGTGCTGCCCCCCAGCTTGCCATGCGTTCGAGGGGGACGCCGCGTATCGCCAACCGATTGCTTCGCCGCGTAAGGGATTGGGCAATCGTACATGATCTTGACACCGTGCATCCGAACGATGTCAAGGAGGCCTTGGCGTTGTACCAGATCGATACTGAAGGTCTGGACCGCTTGGATATCGCGGTGCTAAAAGCCATTGTCACCAATTTCAACGGAGGACCGGTCGGGCTGAACAATCTGTCGGCCATGGTCGGCGAGGAATCGGAAACCGTGGAAACGGTTTGCGAGCCATATTTGGTTCGTGAGGGGTTCCTCATGCGCACGCCGAAGGGGCGTGTGGCGACACGTAAGGCATGGGAACATCTCGGTTTGGTGCCTGACGAATCTCAGGTTGATGTCAGCAAGCTAGCTTAGACTCGTTGTCTTGGACATAAGGTCCCGTTTGAGCGTCCACCTCAAGGAGTTGTGCTTTGAATTACATTTTTCTCATCGTCATCATGGTCGTCATGTTTGGCATGATGTTCTGGCAGTCCAAGAAGGCTAAGCAGCAGCAGGCCGAGCGCCAGGATTTTCGTGCCAATCTTCAGCCTGGCACCGAGGTCATTACTATCGGCGGCGTGATCGGCAAGGTTGTTTCCGTCGATACCGAATACGAGGAGATCGTTATCGATTCCGAAGGCTCCCAGATTCGTTTCGGCTTCAACGCCATCAGTCGTGAATATGTGCGTCCCGCATATGTGCATGATGACGAGGTCGATGAGAATGGCAACCCGCTTCCCACCGATTCTGCAGATGAAGATCAGGCTGCCCAGGAGCCGATTGAGGGTGAGATCGAAGCGGCACAGACTGAGACCGAACAGAAGAACAACTGACAACATATAAAAGATATCGGCGAGAATCTCATTTTTGGGATTTTCGCCGTTCTTTTTCGCGTCGAAATCCTATAATGCGAAATGCCGCATATTGAAGGAGAAGGAAACTACCGCCATGGCATCAACGGATATCACCGTTTCCGGTTTAAGCAGGGTCGGAGCTGAAAACGCCGAGTACCTTATTTCTAAAATTCGCACGATTCCCGGTTTCCCGAAAGAAGGTATTCTTTTCCGTGATTTCATGCCGGTATTGGCTGATGCTCGTGCCTTTGGTGTTCTCTTGGACGCACTTGAGGCCGCGTTGCCAGTGAATTTCAATGATTTCGACGCCGTTGCAGGTCTTGAAGCGCGAGGTTTTTTGTTTGGCCCTGCATTGGCCGCGCGTCTTGGCAAAGGATTCATCGCCGTGCGCAAGGCGGGTAAGCTTCCGCCTGAGACTGTGTCGCAGAATTATGATCTTGAATATGGTCAGGCTGCCGTGGAAATCGAAACCAGCGCCGTGCATGAGGGCGAACGTGTGCTCATCGTTGATGATTTGATCGCCACCGGTGGAACTGCTCATGCAGCCAGTGCACTGATCGAAAAATGCGGTGGCAAGGTGGCTGGTTTCAGTTTCGTTATGGAACTTACTGGCATCGACGGCATGAAGTCCCTGCAGGGGTATCCAGCCAGTTCGTTGATTACCATGCCTGCGTGATTTAAGTATATTCTTTGTAAATAACCAATAGCATCAAGGGAAAAGAATCCATGGATCTCTATGAGTACCAGGCTAGGGAACTGCTTGAAGAGCAGGGTATTCCAACGCCTAAGGCAGTGTTCGCACAGAACTCTCACGAAGTGGCTGAGGCTGCCGAGCAGATTGGCTACCCCAATGTGATCAAGGCTCAGGTGAAGATTGGCCATCGCGGTCAGGCTGGCGGTGTCAAGCTAGCGAAGAATCGCGATGAGGCTATTCTTGCATCCGAAGACATCCTGCCGATGACCATTCACAAGCACAAGGTCAGCGGTGTGTTGGTGGCCGAGGCAAAGAATATTCTTCACGAGTACTATGTCTCCATTTCTGTGGATCGTTCCTCCCGTGATTTCGATGTGCTTGCCACAGCGAATGGCGGTACCGAGGTTGAGGAGATCGCCAAGGAGCATCCGGAATCCGTTAAGCGTCTGCATATTGACGCGCTTGAGGATTTCGACCTCGAAGCGGCCACCAAAATGGCTGAAAGCATTGGTTTCTACCATGCCGATGTTAATCAGGCCGCACAGATTCTGTTGAAGATGTGGCAGTGCTTCAAAGACAATGACGCTACACTTGTTGAGATTAACCCGCTTGCCAAGATCGGTGATCCGGATGACGAATCGTCTAAGACGTTGTGTGCGTTGGACGCCAAGATCTCTCTGGACGACAATGCGGCGTTCCGTCACGATGGGTGGAATCGGTTCGCGGATCCGGTGCATGTCGATCCGTTTGAGCAGAAGGCACGTGAGCATGGCTTGCATTATGTGCATCTTCAAGGTTCCGTTGGCGTCATCGGCAACGGTGCCGGTTTGGTGATGAGTTCGCTCGACGCCATTTCCGGTGCCGGTGAGGATCAGGGAACTAATGTCAAGCCTGCAAACTTCCTTGATATTGGTGGCGGCGCGTCTGCCGAAGTGATGTGCAGCAGTCTGGAGATTGTACTCTCTGATCCTCAGGTCGAATCGGTGCTGGTCAACGTGTATGGTGGCATCACATCCTGCGAACAGGTGGCGAAGGGCATTCTGGAAGCTCTTGACAAGCTTGGCAGCTCCAAGCCTCTGGTAGTCCGTTTCGATGGCAACGCCGCTGCTGAGGGCCTGCGCATTCTGGCTCAAGCC
This sequence comes from Bifidobacterium catenulatum PV20-2, assembly GCF_000800455.1. Classification (NCBI taxonomy): domain Bacteria; kingdom Bacillati; phylum Actinomycetota; class Actinomycetes; order Bifidobacteriales; family Bifidobacteriaceae; genus Bifidobacterium; species Bifidobacterium catenulatum. Next base: position 1,294,945 of record NZ_CP007456.1, on the reverse strand, counting down.
AATCGAGTCAATCTGCATGTCGCACAGACCATGGAAGAAGCCGCACAGCAGGCCGCACGCCTTGCGGCCAACGGCAAGGAGGTTCGCTAAAAATGACGCTTTTCATTGAGGATGGTACACCTGTCATTGTGCAGGGCATGACTGGACACCAGGGTATGACCCATACCGCGCGCATGCTGAAGGCCGGTACCAATATCGTCGGCGGCGTCAATGCTCGCAAGGCCGGCCAGGAAGTCAATTTCCCTGAAGCAAAAAACGGTGAAGACGTTACTCTACGTGTTTTTGGTAGCTGTTCCGAAGCTGTTGAAACTACCGGTGCACAGGCGAGTGTTGTGTTCGTGCCGCCGCGTTTTGCTAAGGATGCCGTGGTTGAGGCCATTGAAGCCGGTATCAAGCTGATTGTGGTCATAACCGAAGGTATTCCGGTTGCCGACAGTGCGTATTTCGTTGAGCTCGCATTGCGCAAGGGCGTGCGCATCGTTGGGCCGAACTGCCCTGGATTGCTTACGCTTTCTTCGACGGAAGGTGCGCAGGGTTGCAATCTCGGCATCATTCCGGACGGCATCGTCTCCCGTGGACCTTTGGGATTGGTGTCCAAGTCCGGCACTCTTACCTATCAGCTGATGGGGGAGCTGTCCGACATCGGCTTCACCGCATGCTTGGGCGCTGGCGGCGATCCCATCGTTGGCACCACGTTGCAGGAAGCCCTTGAAGCATTTGAAAACGATGATGCCACCAAGGCCGTCGTGATGATTGGTGAAATTGGCGGTAGCGCCGAGCAGGATGCTGCAAAGTGGGCATCCGAGCATATGACCAAGCCTGTCGTCGCCTACATCGCTGGCTTCACGGCGCCGGAAGGCAAGCAGATGGGCCATGCTGGAGCCATCGTTTCAGGTGGTAAGGGAACTGCGCAAGACAAGAAGGAAGCGCTCGAAGCCGTGGGCATCCGTGTTGGACGTACTCCGGGGCAGACTGCTGAAATCATGCGCGAGGTGCTCGCTTCCAAGTCGATATGATGGCAAAGAACCTGAAGTATTGGTTGAAAGGGCTTGCCGTAGCGGCAGCGTCCATGATTATCTATGCTGTCGCCCTCGGCTGCTATATCGCGCTGATGCTTCTGATCATCTCCATGGAAGAAGGCGGAGACAATCTGTCCGCCTGCTCCGTTCCTTTGACTGAAGCGGTCGTGCTTCTCAGCCAAGGATCCGGGTTCAAAACCGGATCTATCACACTGACGATTATGCCGTTGTTGCTGACGGTTATGTTGATTGCGCTTATTTCATCGCTTGCCAAGCGTATTGGAACCAGTTTCTCCGGATGTGTGACGGGGACTGTTGGCTGGGTACTGATTAACATATTCTTTGCCAACAGCGTCGATACCGAGCTTGTTGACACGACCGGCATGATTATCGTGAAAACGGCGGTCGTCTTCATACTGGGCTATGCCATTGCCTTGATTCCCGAGGCGTCGCTGACCGAGCGAGGCTTGGAATGGATTGGCAAGCATGTCTCGTTGCCGGTCCGTAAGACAATCACCATAGGCTTAGTTCTTGGTCTGTTGTTGATTGCAGTCTATCTGGTCATTGGCCTGATTGTGGTCGTGTATTGGGTGTTTAGCAATCAGTCGGCCATGGTGAAGCTGTATGAGTTGTCGGGAATGCAGAACGGTTCTCGTATACTTACGACGATCGCTATGCTCGCGTGGATTCCGAACATTGCGATTTGGGCGGTTTCCTGGGCGTTCGGAGCAGGCTTTTCGATTGGCGACCTTGCTGAATTCACTATGTGGAGCGGTCAGGGAACGGCATTGCCTTCGCTGCCGATATTCGGTCTGCTTCCGTCGGCAATTGAAACGGATTGGGCTCGAATCGCATTAATGTGCATCCCCTTGGCGTTGCCCTGTATCGCAGGCATAATCGTCATGTTGTTCAACAAGGGATTCCATATCAGAGCTGATGATGCTGATTACCAGATTGACGTCAAGCGGGTGGTGTTCGGACTCGCCTATCCTGCAGGAACATTCTGTATGTCCTGCGTGATCGTAACGGTAGGCTCGAGTTTGCTGTTCGCCATCTCCAACGGGGCACTGGGATCGAAACATCTTGCGCATGTCGGTGTCGATGTAATTGCGTCGACACGTAAGGTTGGGCAGCCCACTGCAGTCGGGCTGTTCTCATCGTGGCTGCTGACTTTGGTGGCTGTATCCATGTTTTTCGGAATACGCTGGGGCATAAAGCGTGTCCGCGAGGGCAGGAGCGGTACATCCGCTGCGGTCCTTGAACCAAATAATCGTGAGATCGCCGATGCGGCCCGCACAGTGACCTCAACCATTAACAATAAGGAGGAGCAGGGTGACAACAACGAATCGACCGATACGTCGAGCTCTGGTATCGGTCTTCCATAAGGAAGGCATAGAAGTTCTTGCCGAGGCGTTCATCAAGGCCGGCACTGAAGTGGTTTCCACTGGTTCCACTGCAAAGCGTCTTGCGGAACTCGGTGTCAAGGTGACGGAAGTCTCGGAAGTCACTGGTTTTCCCGAGTGTCTCGATGGCCGTGTCAAAACCCTCGACCCACATATCCACGCAGGTATCCTCGCTGATATGACCAATGAGAACCACGCGGCTCAACTGGAAAAGTTTGGCATCAAACCGTTCGATTTGGTGGTCGTCAACCTATATCCGTTCGCTGATACGGTTCGTTCCGGTGCGGACGAAGCTGCCACTATTGAAAAGATCGATATCGGAGGCCCGTCCATGGTTCGCGGAGCGGCGAAGAACAACGCCACCGTGGCCATCATCACGGATCCGAACGATTATGCGTTGGTCGCGGCCCGTATCGAGAACGGTGAAGGTTTCTCCCTTGAGGAACGTCGCTGGCTGGCCGGCAAAGCATTCGCGCACACGGCGTCTTATGATGCCACCATCAATGAGTGGACCGCGAAGCATTGGCCGAAGCCGGCTACCGTCGATCAGCCGACTGCCGAAGGTGAGGCGGAATTGAATGAGGCCAAGTTCCCGGCCGCATTCACCCGTACTTGGGATCGCGCCCATGTTCTGCGTTATGGCGAGAATCCTCACCAGCAGGCCGCGTTGTATCTCGATCCGCTGAACCAGAACGGCTTCGCACATGCTGAACAGCTCGGTGGCAAGCCGATGAGCTACAACAACTATGTTGATGCCGATGCAGCTTGGCGTGCCGTGTGGGATTTCGCTCCGCAGATTGCGGTTGCCGTGGTCAAGCACAACAATCCGTGCGGCCTTGCCGTTGGAGCCACCGTCGCTGAGGCGCACAAGAAGGCGCATGCCTGCGACCCGATGAGCGCCTATGGTGGCGTGATCGCTGCGAACAGCAAGGTCACCATGGAAATGGCAGAAAGCGTTCGTCCGATCTTCACCGAAGTGATCGTCGCTCCCGACTATGATGCCGATGCCCTTGAGCTGTTGCAGACCAAGAAGAAGAATCTTCGCATTCTGAAGGTTACCGAACCGCCGAAGTCCAAGACACAGTTCCGTCAGATCGACGGTGGTCTGTTGGTGCAGTCCACTGATCTCATCGACGCTCCGGGCGACGCTCCGGATGCGTGGAAGCTGGTTTCCGGCGAGCCTGCGGACGAGCAGACCATCAAGGATCTGGTTTTCGCTTGGCGAGCCATCCGTTGCGTCAAGTCCAACGCTATCCTGATCGCCCATGATCAGGCCACGGTCGGCATCGGCATGGGTCAGGTGAATCGTGTCGATTCCGCCAACTTGTCCGTTGAACGTGCGAATACGCTGGCTGATGGTGCAAATCGCACCCAGGGCGCTGTTGCGGCATCCGACGCGTTCTTCCCGTTCGCCGATGGTGCGGAGATTCTTATCAACGCAGGTGTCAAGGCCATCGTCCAGCCGGGTGGTTCCATCCGCGATGAGGAAGTGTTCGAAGCGGCCCGCAAGGCCGGCGTCACCATGTATGTGACCGGCACCCGCCACTTCTTCCACTGATCGTTCCACCCCTCATACGAGGATATTGTGATTAGCGTGGCGTCCGATTCCGTATTGGTTTCGGACGCCATGCTTATTATGATTACGATTGTTGCAGGCAAGCGAGATATGAAAGGCCTCGGAATGAGCCATCCTTACGTTTCCGAAGATCATGAGGGCAAGCCGTGGTTCGAATGGATTGTCGCAGTTGTAGTGATTATTGCGACGGTGCTTGCGGTCGCAGGATATACAAAGACCGCCACCGCTGCGATCGCGGTGACGGCCATAGTGACTGGGCTGGTCAGACTGGTATTGCGTGAACGCAGCCCATGGAAGGTCCGGTCAGTCGCTTTCGACGCCTTCATGGGGGTAGGTTTGGGCGCTGGATTGCTCATTCTCCTCACCATCGTTCCTGTCGGAAACTGACGCTTCGTCGAGAACAGTGTCGTTTTCGATTTCATCGGCAGCTTCGGCATCCGGCGTATTCTTCTTCGTGCCTACCATACCGGAGATAATGACGATAAGGGCAACGACGGCAGCGGCGAGAACGGGGCAGATCCAGAAGACCCACAGCTGCTGCAGTGGTTCCTCATTCAGACCCTGGTTTTGCGCGAAAATGGCGATGCCAGTAGCGCGTGCCGGGTTCAATGCAGCTCCGGTCACCGGGTAGGCGATGGCGGTGCCGACGCCGTAGGCAAGCCCCATGGCGACGGCATGGTTCGTATCGGACTCGCCATGCTCGCCCGTGGTGCGAAGCGCGGCGGCAACAATGACGATGCCTGCGATGACTTCGACAGCGATGGCCAAGGTGATGCTGAACGTCACGCCATAGTTGCCAAGTGTGGAGTAGGAGACGGAGTTCTTATCGAAGCCGTTGATCGTCGGCGTCATCCAGATCTTGAACGTCACCTGCTCGGAAGCTGGCAGAAGGAATCGGATGGCAGCGCCGGCGCCAATGCCGCCGAGCACTTGGGCAATGATATACAGAATGCCATCAAGCACATGGATCTTGCCGGTGAGCATGGCGGCGACGGATACGGCCGGATTGAATTGTGCTCCGGAGATGGATCCAAAGATCACGGTGGACGCGGCATACACGATGCCCGTCAGCAGGGCGATGAACGCCATATTGATGCCGTACACTGCGGAGCCAAGCGAGCAGATCGCGTAAATCGCGAAGCAGATGATGAAGCTTCCCACAAGTTCCGCTCCGACACGAAGTGCCAGTGGCTTGCTTTGCTCTTCCTTAGTTATGGACGTTGCTTCAACAGCAGTCATAGTCTTTCCTCTGTCATATAGTGGACAAGTTGCGATTTTTTGGAAATCGCCAAACGACTGCCATAGTACCAGCAGTCCCTATAAGTATTATCCGGCCACGTTGGGAGAACGATGCCAAACGCATATTCCCGCGCCGCGAAGGCGCATACACATGACAATGAGGGTATCCGCCTGCAGAAGCTTCTTGCTCAGGCAGGTTTTGGGTCCCGTCGCAAATGTGAAGAGATCATTACTGAAGGACGCGTCGAAATCGACGGTGAGCTTGTCACCGAGTTGGGGACTCGCGTCGACCCGAAACATCAGGAAGTCCGTGTGGACGGCTCCCGTGTTCGTGTGAACCCCAATCATGTCACGCTTGCCTTGAACAAGCCGAAGCGCGTGCTCAGCGCCATGGAAGATCCGAAGGGACGTTACACCCTGAGCGACATCGTCGGTGACAAGTATGACCGTATTTTCCACATGGGTCGTTTGGATTACGATTCAGAAGGCCTGATTCTCATGACGAACGACGGCGAGTTGAGCCAGCATGTCATGCACCCAAAATATGAGGTCGAGAAGACCTATATTGCCACGTTGGAAGGTCGCATCAGCGGTCAGGTGTGCCGCCGACTGGTCACCACCGGCGTGCAGCTTGACGACGGTTGGATTAAGCTTGACCGTTGCGCGATTCTTGATGCCAGCCGCGATAGCACTCTGGTCAAGGTAGTGCTGCACTCCGGCAAGAATCGTATTGTTCGTCGTATCTTCGGCTCGATTGGTTTCCCGGTCAGGCGCTTGGTGCGCACTCAGATCGGCCCGATCAAACTTGGCGATCTGAAGTCCGGATCGTACCGTGTGCTTTCGCAGACTGAGGTGCGTTCCCTGTCCAAGGCGGTGGGCCTGTGATCCGCGTAGCTATTGATGGGCCTGCGGGCGTCGGCAAGTCTTCCACGTCCAAGGCTCTGGCTAAGTATTACGGTTTCGCCTATCTCGATACCGGAGCCATGTATCGTGCCTGCGCATGGTGGTGCATGAACAAGGGTATCGACCTCGATACGGAGACTGTCGACGAACAGCTAGTCACTGAAACCGTGGGCGAGTTCTTCACCGAAGGTCATTTTGATATCAGTGTCGATCCGGACGATCCGAAGGTGTATGCCGATGGCGAAGACATCAGTGAGGTGATTCGTTCCTCTGAAGTGTCTTCCCATGTGTCCAAGGTGTCGAACATCATTCCGGTTCGTCATGTGCTTATTGCCGCACAACGCGCGTATATTGCTCGTGAAGCGGCTTCCGATTCCTTTTCCGAAGGTGCTGGCGTGGTTGCCGAAGGCCGTGACATCACCACGGTCGTTGCGCCGGATGCCGAAGTGCGTGTATTGCTTACCGCTCGTGAGGAAGTCCGCCAAGCCCGTCGAGCAGGGCAGTCAGCTTCCGGAGTTGGCACGGAAAATGTTGCGGCACGAGACAAGGCTGATTCCAAGGTCACGAATTTCATGTCCGCAGCGGAAGGTGTGTTGACCGTTGACAATTCCGATTTGGATTTCGGCGAAACCCTCGACATGCTTGTACGCATCGTCGATGACGCCATTGAAGAGCAGCAATACCGCCAATATGCATCCAATCTTGATGATTATGAGTTGGATGAGGGCGATGAAGGGCTGATTGATGGATCGTCTTTTGTTGGTGGCGAACGCCAGTCCGGCCCGAAGCCGGTCGGCGTGCTTGCCGTTGTTGGACGTCCGAATGTCGGCAAGTCCACGCTGGTGAATCGTATTCTCGGACGTCGTGCAGCCGTCGTGGAAGATACTCCAGGCGTGACCCGAGACCGTGTGAGCTACGATGCTGAATGGGCCGGCACTGATTTCAAGCTGGTCGATACCGGTGGCTGGGAAGCCGATGTCGAAGGCATCGAATCCGCCATCGCGTCGCAGGCGCAGATCGCCGTCCAGCTTGCTGACGCCGTGGTGCTGGTGGTGGATGGTCAGGTTGGACTTACCAATACTGACGAGCGTATCGTAAAAATGCTGCGAGCCTCTGGGAAGCCGGTCACGCTTGCGGTGAACAAGGTCGACGATCGTGAGAGCGAGTATCTGACCGCCGAATTCTGGAAGATGGGTTTGGGGGAGCCATACGGCATTTCCGCCATGCATGGCCGCGGCATAGGCGAACTGCTTGACGCGGCTTTGGATTCGTTGAAGAAGGCTGAGAAGACTTCCGGGTTCCTCACTCCGTCGCATCTTCGTCGTGTGGCACTGGTCGGACGTCCGAACGTCGGCAAGTCGTCCTTGCTGAACCAGCTGGCACATGAAGAGCGCACCGTAGTCAACGATCTGGCGGGAACCACCCGCGACCCTGTCGATGAGGTGGTGACGGTTGATGGTGAGGATTGGCTGTTCATCGATACCGCCGGAATCAAGCGTCGCCTGCACAAGTTGTCCGGCGCCGAGTATTTCTCGTCGTTGCGCACGCAGGCCGCGATTGAGCGTTCGGAGCTTGCGTTGGTGCTGTTCGACGCCTCCCAACCGATCTCCGATCAGGATCTGAAGGTGATGAGTCAAGCCGTGGATGCTGGTCGATGCGTTGTTTTGGTATTCAACAAGTGGGATTTGATGGATGATTTCGATCGCCAGCGCATGGAACGCTTGTGGAAGACCGAGTTTGACCGCGTGACGTGGGCCCAGCGCGTGAATCTATCGGCTAAGACCGGATGGCATACGAATCGTCTGGCTAGAGCTATGCGTGGCGCCTTGGAGTCGTGGGACAAGCGCATCCCGACCGGCAAACTCAACGCTTTCCTGGGAAAGATCCAGGCTGCGCATCCGCATCCGCTTCGTGGTGGCAAGCAGCCGCGCATTCTTTTCGCGACCCAAGCTTCGACGCGTCCACCGCGCTTCGTGATTTTCGCTACTGGCTTCCTTGAGCACGGTTATCGTCGTTACATCGAACGTTGCCTGCGTGAGGAGTTCGGTTTTGAGGGTTCCCCGATTCAGATTTCGGTGAACATCCGAGAAAAGAAAAAGCGCAAGTAGTCCACTTTTTCTTGGGGGTGTGCACCATTATTCGTGGCGTGCACCCCCAAGAAATGTTTGTAAGGAATATAATATCTACCGATCTGTGTAGCTAATGTGCGGCACGCTATTTGACCGGGCGTCTTAGAAAAGCGGCTGTTCCTCGGCGTCTCTTTGGCGTAGATATCCGCTGATTGCACGTCGGGCGAGAGAGCTCAAGGATATGCCCTCTTCCGTTGCACGTTCTCGTGCCATTTTGCCGATGGCATAGGGGAGTTTGATTTTCCATTCGTCGCCAAGCTGTTCGCGCCCATCGGTATTCTTTGGCTTTCGTCCTGGACGAATGGTGTCGGCTGTGTCACTCAGGTTATCGCTTTTAAGCGCTCTTCGTGTCAACTCGGTAAGAGTGATACCATCATGTTTCGCACGTTCCCTGGCTTCCACGCCAAGTTCCCGGGGCAGGCGAATCTTCCATTCATCTTCAGGCACGGAAGAGTCGAACACGTGGGCAAGATCATCAACATCGTCAAACTGTGGCTGGGCGTCCCTCGACTTCAAGACAATCACCCCTTACCTGCATGTGTAAGACTGACAACCTTAAAAAGAAAACCCGAAATCATACGAATCCGGGTTTCTCGGGTCGGACCAGCGGGATTTGAACCCGCGACCCCTTGACCCCCAGTCAAGTGCGCTACCAAACTGCGCTATGGTCCGAACGATGCAAAAGCACCGAAAATGAAACATAGCATAGTCTGTGGTTTTTTTCAAATACATCGTGTCGCGTAGTCAATGAAACGTGATGAAGGGTGCGTAAAGATGTCGTTTGTGTCAAAAAATATCTTTTTTAACATCCAAAAGCCCCCGTTACGGGAAATATGTCGTAGTATTACCTAGGTACAACGAGAATATGGCGCCCGCACGAAAGGGAAAGACATTGACTGAGGACGTATTCGAATACTCCGCCGCAAAGATGCGGAAAAATGGGATGACCGATATGGCTATCGCGCAGTTCAAGCGTCTATATGAGGTTTGGCGTAACGAGGAGGCAAGCAGCTGGATTCGTGAGGATGAGGTGGAACCGTTGGTGGGGGTGCCAAGCTTCCATGACGTTTACGAGACCATCAACCACGACAAAGCCGTTGATGCGTTCGCAAAAACCGCATTCCTTAAGCTCAATGGTGGGCTTGGCACCTCCATGGGACTGGATTGCGCCAAGTCTCTCTTGCCCGTGCGTCGCCACAAGGCCCGTCAGATGCGTTTCATCGACATCATCATCGGCCAGGTGCTGACCGCACGCACGCGTCTGGGTGTGGAGCTGCCGTTGACGCTGATGAATTCATTCCGCACTTCGAACGACACCATGAAGGTGCTGAGAGCCAACAAGAAATTCCATCAGGAGGATATTCCTCTGGAGATTGTGCAGCATCAGGAACCAAAGATCAGCGCGGAAACGGGCCTTCCTGTCAGCTTCTCGGCAAATCCTGAACTTGAATGGTGCCCGCCAGGCCACGGTGACCTGTTTTCAACCATCTGGGAATCCGGATTGCTAGACGTGCTCGAGGAACATGGTTTCAAGTATTTGTTCATCTCGAATTCCGACAATCTCGGTGCGCGACCTTCGCGTACGCTAGCCCAACATTTCGAAAATACCGGTGCTCCGGTCATGATCGAAGTCGCCAAGCGCACTCCCGCCGACCGCAAGGGCGGCCATATCGTGCGTGACAAGGCGACGGGCCGTTTGATGCTGCGTGAAATGAGTCAGGTGCATCCAAATGACAAAGACGATGCTCAGAATATTGAAAAACACCCGTACTTCAACACGAACAGCATCTGGGTGCGGATCGACGCTTTGAAGGCCAAGCTGTCCGCATATGACGGCGTACTGCCGTTGCCAGTGATCCGTAATAAAAAGACCGTTGATCCCACTGATCCGACGAGCGAGCCGGTCATTCAGCTGGAAACGGCCATGGGAGCCGCAGTGACGTTGTTTGATGGTGCCACTTGCGTGTGCGTGGACCGTATGCGTTTCCTGCCAGTGAAAACCACCGACGATTTGTTCATTATGCGGTCTGATCGATTCCATCTGACGGACCAGTATGAGATGGAGGACGGTAACTACATTTTCCCGGACGTCCATTTGGATGCACGGTACTACAAAAACATTCATGATTTCGATACGAGATTCCCGTATGGAGTTCCATCGCTCGCCGCGGCAAATTCCGTCGATATTGAGGGCGACTGGACCTTTGGCAGGGATGTAATACTGTTTGGCGACGCGCGGTTGCCTGACACCGGCGAGCCGAGTTATGTTCCGAACGGCGAATACGTAGGCCCGCAAGGCGTGGAACCTGACGATTGGGTCTGATTCGAGGGATGTTCTCAACACGAAAAACTGTATTTTTTCGTAAAATAGGCACAATCTGAGTGAAAACCCTCTATCATGGAGAGGTGTGTGCGGAAGCCTATACTGGTTACGCACTTAAAATGAAACGTTAACGAGACGTGAGGACTAATGGCAGAGGGCAGTAACGGAAGGCGTCGTTTCTCCGACAAATGGGGCAAGCACGAACTTGATGTGTTGGCTGTGCTTTCCTCAGCTTTTCCGCAATGGCTCACTTCCCGTCAGATTGCTCAGCGCGTGAAGGCGTATGCCGATTCCTATGGAGAACTGGCAGATCAGGCGGCGAAGGCAGCTTTTGCCAAGCAATTCCAGCGTGACCGCGCCAAGCTTGCGGCCATGGGCATTGCCATCGAATCAAGGCAGCCGGAATATTCATCCAAGTCGGAGGGGCAGGACTTCGCGTCCTACCGTCTGCAGCTTGGTGACGAGCCTCGTGTTCGTCTGCTGTTCGGGGATGAGGATCTGCCGATTTTGGCTGCCGCCAACTACTTGGCTCGTTCCATGTCGATTTCCTCGGCTCCTGCGCATGAGACGCAACATGCGTCTCGTACCGCGCCGCGTGTTCCTCAAACGCCTATTCCGGGACTTGGTCTTGACTCCATCGCTCCTGGACTGGGAACCCAGTCCATTCCCGACGAATTGGTCAAAGTCGTCGACCAGCGTCGTTTCGCGGCCACGGTGGATGTTGATGGCGAGCATCTGAATGTCGCCTATACTGATTCCGATGACCTGGCCATGTTCGTGCTGTCCCATCCAGGCGCGTCCATCGTCAGTCCGCAGGAAGCCGTTGACGCGTTCAACCGTCGCCTGAATGCAGCCACGCAGTTCGTGCCTGCCGACGAATCCACGGGAGATGACAGTTCCACCGTCGCTGCCATGGAGATCAATCGCAATAGCGCAGACGATGACGATGTCGAGGAAAGCAAAGGACGTCCGAAGAAGAATTCCGCATTCCAGACCGGTAGCGAAGTCGACCGTCGCTTGCGTTTGATGCTGTTCCTTTCGGCGCACCTTGGCGAGGAGTATTCGCTTGAGGAGCTTGCGGAACGTTTCATCGGCAAACCTAAGTCCGATGATGAGCTGAAGAAGTTCGTCAACGTCATTCATAAAGACATCAACACGCTGACCACGGTTTCCGATGATGGGGAGATGGCGGGAAGCCAATTCTTCGATATCGATTGGTCGCTGCTTGACGCGGAAAGCATTGTTTCCGCCACGAATTCGCTTGGTTTGGAACGCTTGGCGGGCATTTCACAGCAGTATCTGAGTATGCTTACCGCATCCGTAAGCTATCTCGCGCATTCGTCGTTGCTGCCGGACAAGCTTCGCGAGCAGGCCGAATCATTGTACAGCCGTCTTCGCCAGCATGTTGAGCCGGGGGATATGCCTTGGTTGAGCCTGACTGGCTATGAAATGGAGCCGCGCAACTTCTCCATCGTGAAGAGCGCGATTTCCAGGAGTTCGCTGCTTGACATGGAATACACGGATGGCGCAGGACGAACCCAGCGTAAGCTTGTCGCTCCAGACAAGATCTTCGTTGACGAGGGTGTTTTCTACGTTGCTGTATGGACTGATGTCGCTGCTGAGGCACCGGCGGATAAGGCCAAGTATGTGAAGAAAGACACCACGATTAACAAGGCTACGGGCAAGCCTCGCATCTGGCAGGTGCTACGTATCTCCCGCATTGAGAAGGCTGAATTAGTCGAGCCGATTGCAAAGATTGACATTCCTGATGTGCCCGCATCCGAATTGCGTAAGTGGAGCTTTGATAATGGAACTCCGGCTGTGTTCGTCACCAATCAGGACAATTTGTCGTTTATCGACGGATTGTCGGGAGCGACGGTCGAAAAGTGCGGAGAAGGCGAGAAAGTGCATCTGATCGTCTCGTCCGATTCCTGGTATGTCGCGTTCTGTATTGCACATGCGCGACATATCACCGCCGTAGCTCCTGAGACGTTGCGTACCATGATCGTTGCCCGTGCTCAGCATGAGTTGAGTATTGGCGATCGTGAGAACGAGAACTGACGGGAGTGGTTCTATGCCTTGGTGGGTTTGGCTAGTACTCGTTCTATTCATGCTGATGATGATTGTTTCCGGGATTGTCTATGCGTGTCTGCATGGTTACCATGCGTTCAAGGATGTGGCGAAACTGGGCGAATGCGCAGCGAAGCGGATTGACGCGATGGGTAAGCTATTTCCTCGCCAAAACGAGAACGACACGCCCTTTTTCACTAGGCCTTTGCAGGATGCTGCCGATCGCTACGCGAATGCCCATGCTGAAGTCATCGAAAGGCGTGAGGCGAAACGCAATCGCCATGCCCAACAGTGGGCGCAATGGCGTCATTTTAATGATTGACCTGACTAAATTGTAAGGAATTATGACCCATCATCGTCGCCGTAGTAACGGCACTGGCACGTCGGATACCAATGAGGCTGAATTGTCTCCTGCACAACGATACGCCGCATTCAAACGGGCGCAGGCCAAACAGCGCACTGTTGCCGTCGAGTTCGCCAGATCCATGTTGTTTGAACTTGATGAATTTCAGTTGCGGGCCAACGAGGCGTTGGAAGCGGGAAACAATGTGCTTGTGGCGGCACCAACCGGAGCTGGCAAAACGGTCGTGGCGGATTTTGCCATCTATTTGGCGCAGACACGGAACGTCAAAGCTTTCTATACCACGCCAATCAAGGCGTTGAGCAATCAGAAGTATCATGATCTGGTTGCCCAGTACGGTGCAGATAAGGTTGGATTGCTGACCGGAGACACATCCATCAATTCCGAAGCGAACATTGTGGTTATGACCACCGAAGTGCTGCGCAATATGCTGTATGAGCATTCCGTAACGCTTGAAGCGCTTCGTTATGTGATTCTTGATGAAGTGCATTATCTTGCCGACCGTTTCCGAGGTCCGGTATGGGAAGAAGTCATCATCCACTTGCCGGAGAACGTGAAAATAATCGGTCTTTCCGCAACAGTCTCCAATGTCGAGGATTTTTCCGAGTGGATTGAATCCGTCCGTGGCAAAACCACGCTGGTCGTATCGGAGAAGCGTCCGGTACCACTGGAACAGCATGTGCTCGTGCAGGCGGACGACCATACCGAACCGGAGCTTATCGACCTGTACCGCCGTGACGCCAATGGTGAACAGACGGTCAAACTCAATGCGCAATTGGTGAACAGGCTTGATCAGCTAGACCGTCAGGCGGCACGCCGCAGAGGAGAGGAGCGTCCCGACAGGCGTAGGTCCAAAGGCAAAGGCGGACGGTGGAATGAGCGTCCCCACAAAGCCGAACGTCATACGCCTCGACGTTGGGCTGTTGTGGATGAACTGAATTTTCTTGACATGCTTCCGGGAATCTATTTCATTTTCTCAAGGAATGGTTGCGATCAGGCGGTCGACCAATGCATCAATGCCGGTTTGGAACTCACCACCAGCGATGAAGTACGTAAGATCAGACGGATCGTCGATGAAATGGTCGAAGGACAGCTAAGCCAAGAGGATTTGAAAGCGCTGCATTTCTCGCAATTCCGTTTTGCTTTGGAAGAGGGATTTGCCCCACACCATGCGGGAATGGTCGCATTGTTCCGGCAGATTGTCGAACGTTTGTTTGAAGAGGGCTTGGTCAAGATGGTTTTCGCAACAGAAACGCTGGCACTGGGCATCAATATGCCGGCGCGTTGCGTGGTGGTTGAAAAACTCGAGAAATTCGATGGCACTGGACACGTAGGCTTGACCCCTGGCGAGTTCACCCAGCTGACCGGTCGCGCAGGACGTCGAGGCATCGACACCATTGGACATGCCGTTGTGGTGGATCACCATGGTTTTGTACCCGCTACCGCGGCCGCGCTGTCCAGCAAGCGCGTGTATCCGTTGCATTCAAGCTTCAGACCGACTTTCAACATGGCTGTGAACCTGTTGAATACCAGCGATTACGAGACCGCCCGCGTGACGCTCGACCATTCCTTCGCGCAGTGGGAGGCCAACGAGTCGGCTTGGCAGCTTGAAGCGCAAATGGAAACCCTGCGCAAGGCTTTGGAAGGGTACGAACAGGCCTTCCAATGTGAGTTTGGTGATTTCAAAGAATTCATGCGTCTGAGGATGCGTCTGAGCGATTTGGAGAAGAACGAACGCCGCAAGCTTAAGCATGAGGTGTTCCGCACGCAGAAAGCCCGTAGCCAGGCGTTCATGGAGCTTGACCAACGCATTAAAAAACTTCGTGAAGAAGACCGTGACCACCCGTGCCGCAAGTGTCCAGACGTGCAGAAGCACTTGAAATGGGGACATCGTTGGGCACGTGAGACGCGTGAATTAGAACGTGTGCAGCATCGCTATGATTCACGTACAGGCTCCGTGGCTCGTCAGTTCGACCATATCTGCACGGTACTTGCTGATCTTGGCTATCTTCAGCAGGTGCGGGCATCCGCAAGCTATGACGATTATCAGCTCACGGAGCGGGGCCAGCTGCTGCGGCATCTGTACAGCGAGCTTGACTTGGTATTGGCCCAAGCGATCGAGGCTGGTGCATTCGACGGATTGAATGCCTGTGAATTGGCCAGCGTTGTCGCATCGCTAGTATTCGAAGCCCGCAGGGGAAGCGGAGGAGAGCCGCGTCGTTATCCCGGAGGCATCCAGGGGAATGTGGCAGTGTGTGCCGCACAGCTTAAAGGCATACATGCGTCGATCGCCATGTTATGTGAGGATCATATGCTCGAAGAACCACGCCAGCTCGATTTCGGCATCACCGACATCGTCTACGAGTGGGCGCAGGGTGAAAGCCTTTCACAGGTGTTGTATGGCACTGAGCTGACTGGCGGAGACTTCGTACGCAACTGTAAGCGACTTGCCGACGTGCTTCAACAGATAGCCGTGGTCGGACCTTATCTTGCTGAACGTGCCGGAACATTGCCATCAATCGCAAGGCAAGCATACGATCGTGTTAATCGTGGTATCGTCGCATACTCTGGCGTCGACTAAAATGGCAATCAGCAGACGAATAGGGAATAAAAAACACGTCCGAACTGTTCTGTAGCTTAGAAAGAGCAGACAATCCCAAGGAGGCAAAGGCAATATGGCAGAACGCAGCCTGCGAGGCATGAGCATCGGCGCAAAGTCGTTGGAATCCGATGACAATGTGGATTTCGCGGCACGAAACGACGTCGCATATGTGTGCCCTAAAGGGCACCGTACGATTCTGCCGTTCGCTGAGGGCGCGGAGATTCCTGAGGAATGGGAATGCCGTTGTGGCATGACCGCGCGTCGTGAAGGCGACAAGGATCGTGAGGACGACGAAATCTCCAAGCCGACTCGTACGCACTGGGATATGCTGCTGGAACGTCGTACCGAAGACGAGCTGAAGACGCTGCTTGAGAAGCGACTGCAGATGCATCGTGACGGTTGGTTCCCAGACTACGAGTGACTTGCAGTTGAACGACACTTGAACATTATGCCCAGTCAGTATGGCTGGGCATAATTGTTAGCGTCAACAGATATCACATCGACGAAAACGAATCGATAGGAATAAAGGGAGAACCAATTCATGTCCGAACAGACCAGGCAATCCAAGAAAGTCGTTCTGCTTGACCTCGACGGCACGCTGACCAAATCCGATCCGGGAATCATCGGCTGTGTGGTCAAGGTGTTCGAGGAATTGGGGTATCCGGTTCCGGATGATGAGGAGTTGCAGCGATTCATCGGTCCAGCGATTATTGAATCCCTGCAGCGCAACGATATTCCTGAAGATCGTCTTGATGAGGGCATTGCTATTTATCGCAGGTATTATGCGGATGAGGCTGTGTTCGACGATCCCAACAATCCTGGACAGAAAGTGCCGGGGCGTTTAAACAACACCATCTACGATGGTATTCCGGAGCAGCTGGCCAAGTTGCGTGCTGATGGATATTATCTGGCGATCGCCAGTTGCAAACCGCAGTATCAGTGCATTCCGATTTGTGAGCATTTCCACTTGGACGCCATGGTCGACGGCATTTATGGCGCAAGCACCGATAATTCCCGCCTTGACAAGGATCAGGTGATTCGTTGGGCGTTTGAGCATATCAATTTTGATGAGGCTGCTGGTGATCGTGCGTTGATGGTTGGCGATCGCTGGACCGATGCCGATGGGGCCAAGGCATGCGGTCTGGATTGCTTGGGCTGCGGATGGGGCTATGCTGAGCCGGGTGAGCTCAAGGAGCATGGCGCATACCGAGTCATCGATAACGTAAGCCAACTTGCGCAGTCCGTCGAAGAGTATTTCGGGGCTGACAGTGCGCCCCGAAAAGGTGCGACACGCTGATTTGCAAATTACGGAAATGTGATTATAGTAGATACTCGTGCTCAGGCAGTGATACTGCAGGGCACATGCGGACATAGCTTAGTTGGTAAAGCGCAACCTTGCCAAGGTTGAGACCGCGGGTTCGAGTCCCGTTGTCCGCTCTAAGGTTCCGATTGATTATCGACCTTTAAGGTGGGTTAGCCAAGCGGTTAGGCAGCGGCCTGCAAAGCCGTATAGACGAGTTCGACTCTCGTACCCACCTCTCATTGTGCTTGACGTAAGTTGGTGTGATGAATAACCTGGGCGGTTGGCGCAGAGGTAGCGCACTTCCCTGACACGGAAGGGGTCACAAGTTCGAATCTTGTATCGCCCACTGGAACGTGAGTTCCTATATAAACCAATATTGGGTGATTGGCGCAGCGGCTAGCGCACTTCCTTCACACGGAAGGGGTCATAGGTTCGATTCCTATATCACCCACCATCGGGCGGCACGACGTGCCGCCTTTTTTTGTTGGTTTCACTGGGGTTCCGCGCCTTCGTCCGGCGTGTCGGAAATGGTGGGAGACCGTCGTGTCTGAACGGTGGTTCTCACAAAGTGTCCAACCCGTTGAAGCCGATCTGGTCGAACATCGGGTTCAGGCCTCAGTCAATTCCTATGCGGTGAAATACATGGGTGGGGATAAATCCCAGATTGATTCTATGCAAGGAGACGGCTGTGGGATGACGCAACAAAGTGACGCGGTGGCCGAGTCCCATACACTCCGACCAGTGCTCCCAATTCAAGAATAGACGATGATTTTGCTATAAAACGAATGGTTGGGCAATGATTTCAATCTGACCAATCGCTATATTGGTACTTGTCAACAACAGAAGATGGTAAGACGCAAGGTGCGTCAAGGAAAACAAGTACTAAGGAAATAACATGAACAAGAATCAGATTTTCTCCGCAATCAAGCGTGGTTTCGAAATCAGCGGCATCAACGCCCTGTCCATGGCGGCCGGTTCTCCGTCCGTCAACAAGGCACTGCAGGAAATGATCGACGAGCAGCGCTGAAATCATTCTTTGTAATAATAAATCTTTAAATGTGAATTTGAGCCCGGTGTACACGCTGTATCCGGGCTTTTTCATACTCTTTCAGGGTGTGCGGCTACAATGGCGGTCTGTGAATGACAAAGCATTGAATCTCAATCAGCCGGTCAAAGACATGGGGCCGAACGAGCTGAGGGCTTACGCCAAGCTTAGTAAACAGCAGCATGACGAGGCAAATCGTGAGCTGGAACGCCGTTGGCGCAGCTATGACGACATGCTGCCGCACGACCAGTTCGTGTCGATTATTGACAAAGCTGAGGGGTGAAACCCGCTTTACGGTGTATGATTCGTGACTATGCCGGTCTCAATGCCGGCTATTTGCAAGGGTAATGACTAGAATGGCGACTATGACTGATCCGATTCCAAGCGCAGGTGAAACGACCATCATTGGCCTTCCTGCAATAACTGTACCGGTTACTTCCACCGGAGACCGTCCTCTGACGAAGGAGGACCTTGAAACCATTATGCGTCTTGCCGACGGCACGGCGCTGCTGATCTCGACTAGGGGAGCGGTGTCGGGGTCGCGGTATCTTCTCGATGAGGATGAGATTACCGTCGGCCGTGATCCAAGCGCCGATATTCTTTTGGATGATTCCACGGTTTCCCGTTCCCACGCGGTGTTCCGAAGGTTGAATGGTAGGTATTGCGTCATCGATGCGGGAAGCTTGAATGGCACGTATGTGAACCGTCAGCGTGTTGATCAGCAGGAACTTAAGAATGGCGATGAAATCATTCTTGGCAAGTTCCGTCTGGTTTATTTCGATAACAAGGCTGTCATTGCTGGTTGATCCGCGTGATACGGGATAAACTGTGTACAGCAGCTTCGCGCCCATGGGCTTCATACGGAGGCTCATGGGCGCTGTTTATATGTCGTAGGAGAATGCGATGAATGAGGCAGAGCCAACACTGCGGTTGCATCTGCATGTGCCGACTGCGGTACAGGGGGAGTTGTTTCCCACAAGCGATGCGCAGCCGGTGATACGTGGCTATAAGGGTTCAGTGGCGTCGAGGGTAGCTGGCATCACTTATCGTCAGCTTGATTATTGGGCGCGCAGACAGATTGTGGAGCCTTCTATCACTCCATCGCATGGGTCTGGGTCACGTAGACTGTATTCGTTCAAGGATGTGGTGATTCTTGCTGTGTCGAAAAAACTGCTTGATGCGGGCATCAATCTGCAGAATGTGACGGCTGCCATCGGTTTTCTAGTGCAATGCACTGCTGAGCAGCTGGAGAACATCACTATTATGTGCGATGGACAGCAGGTGCATGAATGCACGGACAGCGAGCAAATGGTGGCGCTGTTGCAAAGCGGTAGGGCGGTGTTCGGAGTATCCATGGGATCCTTGTGGAAGCAAATCAGGGATGCTCTTGAACACGAGGAGTATGTCGATTTATCTACGATGCCTTCCACTGCGGACTCGACCTGTTCTGTCGACGACATCGCTGCGATGCGCATGAAAAAGAAGCTTGATGCGAAGCGGCAGGCACGCACCGCGGTTTCACTGTAATATACAGGTTTGGCGCATACCGCATAGGTTGAACAGGCCAAATCGGGTTACATGGTCATCGATATACGGTAGATATGTAGAGACAGATTACAACAGGGGGAGTGTCGCATGCTTGATATCCTGCCGGCATTGCTGTGGATTGTCGCGGCAGTCATTGCGGTGAACATTTGTTCGATTACCGCGATTCGTGGAAATATCTTCTCAAAAACCAAGCGAGACGTATACCCAGTACGTTGGTCGATTGTCGGTTTGCACTTCACCTCATTGGTTATTGGCGCTTTACCATACCCGGTATATGCGATGTTCGAATCTGGCTTTTCAGCAAAATTCCAGCATTTCTACGAGCAAGTAGGATGGCCGTCAGCCGCGCTGATGATTTTGCTGACCGCCGCGGAGCTGGTGTTTATGTATCTGCAGGCCAGAAATGGCATGAAAAGCGAAATGGAAAGAAAACTCAGACGGGTCATCAAAGGCTGACCGTAAAAGGCGTCCAGCGCGGCGAAGACGCCACCGGCCATACCGTTGGATTATGTCGAGCAAAGTCCCTAAAGAGGGGACGTGCTGGCATAATCCAACGATGTTATGTACGGAAAAGAGTGTCAATCGAAGGTTTCCGCACTTTTCTGACATAACGTACATTATCGGCTAACTATTCGGGAATCTTAGAAACGGCTTAATTTCAACGGTCTTCATTTCGCACTGGTAACTGTGGATGCCTCTGGGTGGCCCGTTGTGGCTACGCATTTGGCTACGCATTTCACACGACGGGAGACCAACGATGGCAATGGGTGGCGGCGGCTCGACATACAGAAGCACCGATGGAATCTGGCACGCCGCGATAGACATAGAGCCCGACAGGGCCACCGGGCGCAGGCGGCGGCTCACGGCCCAAGGCAAGACCAAGGCGGTGGCGAACGCGAGGCTCAGGATGAAGCTGGACGCATACGTGCGCAAGGGCTTCACGCCGAACTCGCCGTCGCCGCGCCTCATGGACTGGCTGGAGACTTGGTACCACGAGCGGGCCGAGGCCAACCTGCGTCCGAACAGCAGGCGAAGCTACGAGAACGCCATCGTGCGGCTGAACAGGATAGCCGGCGCGAGGCGCATCAACTCGCTGGGCCATAAGGATATGGCCGACATTCAGGACGGCCTGAAGTGCTACAGCCCGAAGACGGCCACAATCACTTGGTCCGTCCTGAAGAACGCGCTTGAGGCCGCGCGTGACGAAAACCTCATACGGAGGAACTCGGCCAAGATGGTCCGCCCGGTGAGCGCTTCGAGCAGTTCGCTGAAAGTCAACCCACCTTCACTACCGGATGACGGATGACGGTTTTGAGGTTTTCCGGTTTTGCTCGGCGCGGATCGGATATGTAGATTTCGTGATGTCGGCGGGCGTCGGAGAGGTCGAGCTCGTAGCCTTGCGAGCGCGCGTAGTCATCCAGAATCGCCACGGTTGCGGGCTCGTCGTCGTACGGGCCCTTGTGCATGACCTGCGCGACCACGCCTTCATCGAAATCGAAGAGATATGCGCGATCGACGTCGGATTCCGGGTGTTTGGCGGCAAACGATGCCTTGGCCCACGCAAAGACCTTATCGGTCACGAATTCCGGCAGACGAATCATCGAAGTCCAATGGAAGTCGGCTTTGTGCGCGTAATCGACGCCGGGCACACCCTCCCCCATGCTCCATAAGCCCTCCAGCGGAGGCACGGTGTAGTCGAAGTACCCGTCGATATGCTCGGCCGGGTTCTTTGACTTCTTGCTCATTTTGACGGTGAACGAAATGCCGTAAAGCAGTTGCATCGCCTTGGCGTAATCGCCGCCTTCTTCGTTCGGGTCGCCCACACCGTCCACCGCGACGAACCGCATCGCCGGTACCATGACGATGGCCGGCATGGTCTTCGGCTGATACAGGTCCTTATACTCCTTCTTATAATCGAACGCCATCGCTCATTCCCCTTCCGCCACCGCATCGATCTCGTCCTGACGCCGCCACCGCTTGAGGTTTGGCAGCAGCGCCGACATGCAATCCTCGGCCTGTTCGACGCTGATATGGCAGGATTCCGCCATCATCGGCGCACACGCGGCGACCAATTCATCGCTATTGGCATAGTCCTGAAGAAAAACGCCGTCGTCATAGCAGTAGTTGCAATAATCTCCGCTTCGCGTTCCATCCGGTTCGGTGCCATGGTCTTCCGGGCGATAGAACGGCATGGCGCAACTTTGGCAAAAACCGTTGTCCGGCATCTCCATAAGCCTCGCCATCGGCACCTCAAAACGAGTGCTGATAAGCCGAATCATGTCGATGCTCGGATCTGCCGTTCCCTTCTCCCAGCGGGAAAGCGCCTGTTGGGTGACGAACAGCTCGTGCGCGAACTGCGACTGCGTAAGACCTCGCTCCTCGCGCACGACTTTGATAACCTGACCGATCGACATGACTACCTCCCGACATCGGAAAACGATTCGAGCGCCTCGCTGTGCGCTTGCTGATTCCATTCTAAGGGCATGGCCCGTTCGCCAAGCGCGGGTACAACAAACCGTTGTTCGCGCTTGCATCCCGGAGGAAGAAACGGCTCGGTCGAACCTATTTCCTCTCCGCACCCTTCAATTCTCCCGGTTCCTCTGACTTCAGCGTCTCCGCGCAGGACATCGTCGGGTAGATCGAGGGCCCCGGCCACTGCACCATCGCCAAGGCGACGAAGCGCTCCGTTCTGTATGCGCCCGCTTCGATTGCGGCTCGCCAGACGCCACGCGCGTACCTGCGTATCCAAGCCCTGTGCCTCGCCCTCGTCGTGGAGGACACCTTGGTCAGTGAGGACATGAAATGCTCCGTCGGGATATGGAACTCCACCGCGTAACCAGTCATGCCCTTGGCTGTCCCGCCGGTTTCCGCGCCATGCCTTAGATGGATAGGAAAACAACGACGAAAGGTTGGCGAGCATATGTCGAGGGAGCCGGAGACCGTGGTGCTGTGGCGCGACGGGGGCGGCGGACTGTGGTTGGGGCGGGACAGGCCGGAACGACCGTGGAACTGGCTGACGAGAACGGACGCCTCGCCGGACGACCTCCTGCTGGGCGAAAGCCGGAAGGTCGAGGGGCCGTTCGGGAGAATCGACCCCGACGACGTGCGCCCGTCCGCCGACCTGCCCGACCGCGACCCGCGCAATGGCCTGACGGACGCATGGCGCGTGGTGCCGGACGACCGCCTCGTGACGTTCGAGCCCGGCGGTCTGCCGAAGTCATGGCGAATCTCCGCCGTGAGGCGCAACGCCGCCGACCTGTGTCTGGTCGTCAACGACCCTGTGACCGGCGAACCCGTCGAACCCGATCTCTTGGCCCTTCTGAGGGACGGCTGCTTCGACTTCGACAAGAGCCGCGAGACGCCGGAATGGCAGGGCTTCTGGAGGTCGGAGTGCGGCATGGTGGCCTACCGCGACGCATCGGGGTTCGTCCGCAGATGGACGCCGGGGCACGGGCTGGGCGCGGAGCTGGTGTCGCCCGCCAAGCGCGGGGTGTGGTTCGATGCGCCCGACGCCAGCTTGGCGAAACTCGCCGGGCAGGGATGCCGGGTATGATGAAACCGACCCACGGCAAGGGCAATGCAAACCGAGGCCATGGGTCACTTCATCTCCATAGCCAATTGTCATATACGGGTTTGGCTACCTTTTGGCAGGCCTCGGTCCAAACCGCTGATTAACATGGCTTCAAACCGTTGAAATAAAGCCATTCTTGCAGCCCGATCGAAACACTGTCGCACAGCGTACATTATCGGACAAAATGATAAACGGCTGAAGGTGCTGTGAAAATAGACCGTTAACTGTTTCGTTGACTGTCTGCAGTGATATCGCAAATGCTCGTCATTCACCGACGGCAAAAGCGTGTCGCAGCCTCTTCGGTTTCGTTATACATTTAAGACATGTGTGAGGAGACGACAAGACGAACGACGATATTGATCGCCGCATTCGAGGGTTGGAATGATGCCTGCCAGGCCGCGACGAATGTCATACGGCATCTTGTATCGCGATATGATTCACAGGAGGTTCGTCATATCGACAACGAGGGTTTTTATGATTATCAGGTGGCTCGTCCGATGATCTGCTCGGTACAGGGACGTAAGCGAATCATTTGGCCGCAGACCACGTTTTATGACATTGACGTCTCCCCTACGCTGCATTTTCTTGCGCAGATTGCCCCCGAGCCGAATTATCGTTGGGAGGAATACTGCAGACAAACATTGCGCATCGCAGAGGATTATGATGTGAGCGATATTGTCACGCTAGGATCCATGTTCGACGACTGCCCTCATACGAGGCCTTTGCCGCTTGATATTTCCAAGAATGGCTGCGAAAGCGAGCCTGACAAGGAATATAACGGCCCTGTGGGCATTCCCAACATTCTTGACGCTTTTGCGTCGGATGCGGGATTCCGAACCACGTCCATGTGGGTCTCCGTGCCTCATTATTGCGCCAATACGGAATGTTTGCAGGGCACGCTTGAGCTGGTTCGCGCATTGTCGCTTCTGTTGGAGCATCCGCTTATCGAGGGTGATTTGAATAGGAAGGCCGCAGAATGGCGCAAGAATGCCGATGAGATTGTTGAGCAGACGCACTCTGGAGATTATCTTGCCTGTTTGGAGCGGGATTACGATTTGAACGCTCAGGCACAACGTATCGCGTCGAATGGCATGCCGGCATGTGAGGAATTGATCCGCGAGGCCGAATCGTTCTTGCGCGGCAATTGACGTTGCGACTGACGATAGGCTGCCAATATACAAGTTGGGCCAATCATCACAGGATGGTCGGCCCAACTTTTTGTTTGTTGTTCGCTTATCGAATTAGGTTCACGCTGCAGCCACGGCTTCCAGCGGAGAGAGCACGCCTGTGATCAGCAGCAGTGCCACGACGACAGCCAAGCCGATGCGGTAGATGGCGAACGCCTTGTACGAGAATGTGGATACGAACTTCAGGAAGCCGATGATCACCACGTAGCCGACTACGAACGCCACGACGGCTGCGGCGATGGTCGGACCCCAGCCTGGGAACATGCCGGCATCCCCTGCCGCAACGTCCTTAACGGCCGATACGGCTTCTAGAATGCCTGCGCCGAACACGGCGGGAATGGCCATAAGGAAGCTCACGCGAACGGCTGCCTCACGGGTGTACCCCATAGCACGTCCGAAGGTGATGGTGCCGCCGGAACGGGAAACGCCTGGAATTAAGGCGAGCATCTGGCCGATGCCGAAGATCAACGCGTCCTTCCAAGTCATTTCCTTCATGGTCTTGACCTGCTTGGAACGAGCATCGACCACCCACAGCAACACGCCGAACAGCACAAGCACGGTGACGGTGATCCACAGATTGCGCAGCGATCCTTCGATGGCATGCTTGAACAGCAGGCCCGCAATCAGAATCGGCATGGTGCCGAGGATAATGAACCAGCCCATCTGGGTATCCGGATTGTGCGCGCCCATGCGGCTTTTGAAATCCTTGCCCTCCTTGCCGAACAGGGAGCCAAACCAAGCACCGAGAATACGGATGATGTCGTGACGGAAATACAAAATCACGGCAAGCTCGGTGCCGATCTGAATAATGGCGGTAAACGCGGCGCCCGGGTCAGATCCCAGCATCAAATCGCCGATGATGCGGATATGGGCACTGGAAGAAACCGGCAGGTACTCGGTCAATGCCTGCACCAGCCCAAGGAAAATCGCTTGGAAGAAATTCATGAACCCTCTTTTACATGTATTAATGGTTTCGTCTGCTTTTCCGCATCTAAGACTAGCGAGAGGGGCCTAATTTTTCGCTATGGATCCTTGAGTTGTCTCAAACCATGCACACAATGGTGCCAAAATCTATCGGAATCTCGCCAGCGACTCTACATAGTCTCGCAAACGTGGCGCATGATGCAAAAGAAAGGCCCGGCATTATGAGCAAATACCGTAAAAGCAGAGCATTCAGCCCGGAAGGTTTCTTCGAATGTGAAGGCCGTGGCCTGCAATGGCTTGGTGAAGCGAGCTCTAAGGGAGGTTCGCGTGTTGTGGACGTATACGATTGGGGCAAGGATTATCTCGATATCGAACGTGTGAACGCCTGCGGGCCGACACTGCAGGCCGCGCATGATTTCGGCGCGTCCCTCGCCCGCATGCACGATGCCGGCGCTGATTATTTCGGATCCGCCCCGGCCGGCTATACGGGAACCTGCTATTTCGGCCCCCTGCAGGATCCCGTTCCTATGGATACCGGCGAATGGGATGACGTGGCCACATATTTGGCTGAGGGCAGGCTCCGACCGATGGTACGGCTCGGTATTCAACGTCGCGAACTGACCGACTACGATATGGAATTGACTGAAGCTGTCATTGAAGCGCTGCCTGAAATTCTGGGCAAAGCGGCTAACGATAAGCCTGCGCGTGTGCATGGCGATCTGTGGAGCGGCAATGTCATGTGGTCAGCCGATTCCGGATCCGTGGAAGCGGTGCTTATCGATCCGGCAGCGCATGGCGGGCATCGTGAAGAGGATCTCGCCATGCTTGACCTATTCGGCATGTCGTATCTGCGGGACATTCTCGACGGATACCAGTCCGTGCACCCGTTGAAAGCGGGATGGCAGGAGCGCACCACATTGTGGCAGCTCTACCCCATCGCCGGCCATTGCGTTTTCTTCGGCGGCGGATATGTGAGCCAGTATCGCGCCATGTGCCGGTCATTGCTCAAATAAACACGTAGATATGTCTGATGATTGGCTGTTGTAGGCGTGAGGCGATCCGCTTGCTACAGCAGAAACATTGACAAAATAGCCGGTTGCCTCGATTTTTGTGAAGCAACCGGCTATTTGATATGCGATCTAACGCTGTTTTCTCATCGGACGTACGGCATTAGAACAGGCAGATTCAGCGCAACGCATCCTTTAACTTGGAGAAGAAGCCCTTCTTCGTCCCGGAGGCCGGGCGTGCGCTTACCGCAACATGTTGGGCATCTGTGTCATGTTTTTCTGCGAACCGTTCCATCAAGGTACGTTCGTCGTCAGTGAGCTTTGTCGGAATCTTCACTGCGATATGCGCCACTAGATCGCCACGCTCGTTCTTGTTGTTAAGATGCGTGACACCCAGATTCTTCAAGGTCACAGTGTCGTCAGGCTGGCTTCCTGCTGGCACGCTCACCGACTGCTTGCCGTCGAACGTGTCGATTTCCAGATCATGCCCCAGCACGGCCCAGCTCATCGGCACTTGGATCCAGCAGTGTAAATCATCACCGTCACGAGTGAAGGTGTCGTCCTGAGCGATACGGATATCGACATACAGGTCGCCGGCAACACCGCCGTTTTCACCCACTTCGCCCTGATTGGCGAGACGAAGACGAGTATTGTTCGTCACGCCGGCAGGCACGGACACGCCGACATTACGGGTGACGCGCACGCGACCATGACCAAGGCAGGATGGACACGGATTTTCTATAACGGTACCGTGCCCTTCGCAGCGTTCGCATGGCGCAGTGGTCATCATTTGGCCGAGCATGGTGCGTACCACGCGCTGGGCATAGCCTTGTCCATGGCAGTCAGGGCATTGCGCGGGCTGGGTGCCTTTCTGGCATCCTGTGCCGGCGCATTCCTGACATAGACCGAACGTCTTGATCTCAACATGCGCGGTGTCGCCGAACACCGCCGTCTTCAAGTCGATGGTTACCGTGGCAAGTGAATCACGTCCTGGCTGCGTACGCGGGGTCGGTCCGCCATTACCACCGCCGAAGGCACCTCCGGTGAACATGCTGAAGATGTCTCCCATGTCGCCGAACCCGCCACCGAATCCGCTGCCGCTCATACCTCCGGCATTTGGATCGTTCGGGTCCACACCGGCGTCGAACATCTGACGCTTCTGCGGGTCGGACAACACTTCATAGGCGTTATTAACTTCCTTGAACTTGTCTTCGAATTCCGGACCTGCGATATCGGGATGATATTTGCGGCTCATCTTTCGATAAGCTTTTTTGATCTCGTCGTCGCTTGCGGAGCGGTCTACGCCCAGCACTTCGTAATAGTCCGTCACGGTTGTTCCTTTTCCCTATTGCTTTTCGCGTGTCATTGTGCCATAAGGCGGGGTCAGCTGTTGGTTTGGTTTTCGTCGTGCGCCACGAATGCGGTCAGATATCTGGCGACGGCACGCACTGCAGCCATGGTTGCCGCGTAGTCCATATGCGTCGGTCCAATGGACCCGACGAAGGCAATGGGCTCGCTGGAATTCTGCGCTGTAGTGGTGCGATCGCTGGCCTCTCTCCCCTGTTCTTCTGCAGTCTCGCCTTTTGTGGTGTCGTCGACGGTTGCCGAGGTTCGACCGTATCCGCTGGTCACCACGGATGCATGCAGTAGACCGGGCGTGTGCGTTTCGGATCCGATGGCCACCCCGACTCCATTGGATTGCGTGGCTTCGCTCAACGAGCTCATGAGTTTCATGAGCACGACTTGCTCCTCCAACGCATCGAACAATGGTGCGAGATCGGCCACGGTACGCTGGTGCGCGAGCCGTGAGGTTCCTGCCATATAGAGTTCGCTCGCGCGCTCGTCGTCGGCCATACCATCGAAAGCTTGAGCAAGCGTTTCCGCCAATTTGCTGATGGAGTGGTATTCCTTGCGAGACGACATCTGCCTGACATAGTCCGCGGTTCGAGTCAAAGAAACGCTGGCACACTGCGCGTTGATTTCGTTGACCAGATGCGACAGCACCGTGGTATTCGGCAACTCGGAAACGTTGAGCATATGCTGCGCCACTCGGCCGGTATCGGTGATGACGACGGCCAACAAGGTGTTGATTGATACGGGAACGATTTCTATATGCCGTAACGTCGATTTCGCCAACGACGGTGCCGCCACGACCGCGACCTGACCGGTGATCTGCGCCAGAAGACGGGCTGCGCGCTGCAAGGTGTCCTGCAGATTGACGGATCCCGACAAAAAGCTATTGATGCCACGACGTTGCGCTTCGGACATCGGCACCACCGTGGCCAAACGGTCCACGAAGTATCGGTACCCTTTTTCCGTTGGTATGCGCCCTGCCGATGTATGGGGTTGAATAAGGTATCCCTCATCTTCCAAGGCGGCCATATCATTACGGACAGTGGCCGAGCTGACGCCCAGATCATGATCTTTGGTCAAGGTGGTCGAACCAACTGGCTCCTGCGAGCGAATATAGTCCTCGACGACGGCACGCAGTATCAACATACGTCTTGACTGCGTCATGCGTGCCTCCTCTCCTACATACGCGATACGACTCAGCGGAATCCGGTTTTCGGAATATCTGCGATATTAGGCGAAACCGTCTTCCGTAAATGTTCCTCCCATTGTATTAGCACTCGCGCGGCGCGAGTGCTAATACGTTCGCTTCCAGAGTACTCGTTTCTCGTTTTTTCCGATAGCAATCTCCCGAAATGCTCGTCATACCACCAATCGAACAAAACAATCGCACGAGAATGTTAATTGTGAGCGTTAACATAACACAAACTACCAAAACACGCCAAAAATCCATCACAACGTCACCTCACGTCGCTACTATGGAAAACGCAATGTGAGGGCGTCGAGCGCTCGGCACAAGCCGGATACGCGGCCCGACCAATTGGAAGGAAAGTAATCCATGACCGAATTCAAGGAGACCGAGCTGGACGAGCGCGCCATCAAGATGGCCAAGGTCCTGTCGGCCGACGCGGTTGAGCGTGCGGGACACGGCCACCCGGGTTCCCCCGTCTCCCTGGCGCCTATCGCCTACACCCTGTATCAGCATTTCATCAAGCATGATCCGAACGATCCCAACTGGGAAGGTCGCGACCGCTTCATCCTTTCCGGTGGCCACGCCTCCCTCACCCAGTACGTCCAGCTGTACTTCTCCGGCTACGGCCTGACCCTGGACGATCTGAAGAACTTCCGTGGCGGCGCTGACACCCGTACCCCGGGTCATCCAGAATACGGCCTGACCCCGGGCATCGAAATGACCACTGGTCCGCTGGGCCAGGGCTTCGCTTCCGCCATCGGTTTCGCCTATGGCCAGCGCTTCCAGCGTGGCCTGCTTGATCCGGAAACTCCGGCAGGCGAGTCCCCGTTCGACCACAACATCTGGGTCATCTGCGGCGAAGGCGATATCGAAGAAGGTATCTCCGGCGAAGCTGCATCTCTCGCTGCCAACCAGCAGCTGGGCAACCTGACCGTGATCTTCGATGCCAACCGCATCCAGATCGAAGGCGACACCAACCTGGTTCTGGCTGAAGACGTGCTCAAGCGCTTCCAGGCCTACGGCTGGTACACCGACGAGTTCAGCTTCATTCAGCCTGACGGCTCCTACAAGGAGGATGTCGAGGGTCTGGCCGACACCATCGCCAAGGCTCGTGAGGCTGCCCCGAACCAGCCGAAGCTCATCAAGGTCGACACCTTGATCGCTTGGCCGACCCCGGGCAAGACCAACGATCCGTCTTCTCATGGCTCCAAGCTGGGCGCCGAAGCCGTCGCAGGCCTCAAGGAACTGCTCGGCTACGATCCGGAAGAGTCCTTCCACGTCGACGAAGAGGCTCTGGCTCACGCACGCAAGGTTGCTGAGCGCGGTCTCGAAGCCCACAAGGAATGGGACGAGAAGTACAACGCATGGCGCAAGGCCAACCCGGACAACGCCGCTCTGTACGACCGCCTCAAGGCCGGCGAGCTGCCGGAAGGCTTCGACAAGGCCATTGATGACCTCGAAGCCACTTTCGAAGTCGGCAAGGGCGTTGCAACCCGTGGCGCGTCCGGCTCCGTGCTGAATGCCATCGCCGCTGTCATGCCGGAACTCTGGGGCGGCTCCGCCGACCTCGGTGGCTCCAACAAGACCGATCTGAAGGGCGCTGCCACCTTCGCTCCCGCCGAGTGCGCCACCAAGCAGTGGCCGGTCTGCAGCCCGTACGGCCGTCAGCTGCACTTCGGCGTGCGCGAATTCACCATGGGTACCATCACCAACGGCATCCTTCTGGGCTCCCACACCCGTCCGTTCGGCGGCACCTTCTTCATGTTCTCCGACTACGAGCGTTCCGCCGTGCGTCTGGCCGCCCTCATGCAGATTCCGAACCTGTATGTGTGGTCCCACGACTCCGTCGCCGTCGGCGAAGATGGCCCGACCCACCAGCCGGTGGAGCATCTGGCCTCCTTCCGCGCCATCCCGCAGCTTGAGGTCGTTCGTCCGGCCGATGCTTACGAGACCGCCGAAGCCTACCGCTACTTCTTCGAGAAGAAGAACACTCTGCCGGCAGCCATGGTGCTGACCCGTCAGGGCGTTCCGGTTCTCGCTGAGACCGCCGAGAAGGCCAAGGACGGCGTCAAGAAGGGCGCCTACGTGCTCGTCGATACTGAAGGCACCCCGGATGTCATCATCATGGCCACCGGTTCCGAAGTGCAGTGGGCCGTGTCCGCAGCCAAGACCCTGACTGACGAAGGCATCAAGGCTCGCGTTGTGTCCGCTCCGTCCCTCGAATGGTTCGAGGAGCAGGACGCCGAGTACAAGGAAGCCGTGCTTCCGGCCTCCGTCAAGGCTCGTGTCTCCGTTGAGGCTGGCGTTGCCATGCCGTGGTACAAGTACCTCGGCTCCTACGGCAAGCCGGTTTCCATCGAGCAGTTCGGCCTGCAGGGCGACGGCGCTCAGAACATGATCGATCTGGGCATCACCGCCGAGCATGTTGTCGAAGCCGCCAAGGCCTCCATCGCGGAAGTCGAAGCCGCCAAGTGATTCGACGGGGAGGGGCACAATGCATGTGCCTCTCCCCTTTTACCGCACAATAGATAAAGATTTGATCCAAAAAGGTATCAAGGAGAAAAACAATGACTGAAGCAACTCAGCGCACCTCTGACTCCGGTGTCTCGATCTGGCTGGACGACCTGTCCCGCACCCGTATTGAGTCCGGCAACCTGCAGGAGCTCATCAAGGACAAGAACGTCGTTGGCGTCACCACCAACCCGTCCATCTTCCAGAAGGCTCTGAGCCAGGTCGGCCCGTACGATGCACAGCTCAAGGAGCTCGGCAAGGTTGACGTTGAGACCGCTATCCGCGAGCTCACCACCACCGACGTGCGTAACGCCACCGACATCTTCCGTGAGATCGCCGAAGCCACCGATTTCGTCGATGGCCGCGTCTCCATCGAAGTTGATCCGCGTCTGGCCCACGAGACTGAAGCCACTGAGAAGCAGGCTGTCGAGCTCTGGGAGAAGGTCAACCGTCCGAACGCCATGATCAAGATCCCGGCAACCCTCGAAGGCTTGCCGGCAATCACCGCAACCCTGGCCAAGGGCATCTCCGTCAACGTCACCCTGATCTTCTCGCTCGAGCGTTACGAGCAGGTCATCGACGCCTTCATCGAAGGCATCGCTCAGGCTGACGCCAACGGCCATGACCTGAAGCACATCGGTTCCGTCGCTTCCTTCTTCGTGTCCCGCGTGGACACCGCCGTCGACAACAAGCTTGAGGAGATCGGCTCCGATGAGGCCAAGGCTCTCGAGGGCAAGGCCGCTATCGCCAACGCTCGCCTCGCTTACGAGCTGTTCGAGAACAAGTTCGCCAACGATCCGCGTTGGGCTGCTCTCGAAGCCAAGGGTGCCAAGAAGCAGCGTCCGCTGTGGGCCTCCACTGGCACCAAGAACCCGGCCTACTCCGATTGCGTCTACGTTGACGAGCTCGTCGCTCCGCTCATCGTGAACACCATGCCGGAGAAGACCCTGAACGCTCTCGCCGATCACGGCAACGGCGCCCCGACCATCAAGGGCACCTACGAAGAGTCCCACGCCATCATGGCCAAGCTCGCTGAGCTGGGCATCGACTTCAAGGCTGTCACTGACAAGCTGGAAGCCGACGGCGTCGCTTCCTTCATCAAGTCCTGGGATTCCGTCCTCACCGACGTCCAGGCCGGCATCGACCGTGTCAACGGCTGAGCTTCTTGCTTAGGCGTTAGAGCGATTTAAGCTAAAGAAGTTCCCCCTGCCAGAGTTCTGGCAGGGGGAACTTCTTTTATTGTTCTACATGTCTTTCATGTTTATTCCACACGAGGCGTAAAACCGGTAGCCTGCCGAATCGCTTGAATCGCCTGCGCGTCGCACCCTCCAAGGGGGGGCAACAACATCACCGCTCATGCGCCCTACCTCCTCTCCGGAAGTGGTGCATGATTCAACTTCAATTCTGGATGCCACTATAGCATAGGGTTGCACCGTCGCAAACACCCTAGCTTGGGCGGTATTTCAAGGTTCCTAGGCTTGGCTTTATCGTAGCCGAAGTAACCAAGGACGCTCTAGCCGCGTACCGAAATCGCGCAGACTTGCCGCCTTGTGTTGAGCTGCATATGCAGGTTTTCTTCAATCTCCCTTAAGTGCATATTTGGGTGCACTTTTTGTTCAAGGGAGAGCAATCATGCCAAAAACTAACATTCCAGTGGGGAAAGTCATGTCCAAGCCGCGTAGCCAATGGGGTACCGTCATTCCCCGATACGACGATTCCGGTAGCCTCAGCGCATGGCAGGTTCGTTATCCGAACCCCGTGGATCATGGCAAGAAGGTGCAGAAGCAATTCAAGCCACATCAGGAGCACGAGGCTCATGTGTGGTTGGAGAACGAGCATCATCTGGTCGATCTACATACCAAAGGCATCCAAACGTGGGTTCATCCCCGTGACCGCATGAGGCGGGAACGAGCCAACCAGATGATGTTCAAGGAGTATGTCGAGCAATGGGCCGCCGAATACACGCTGCCCAACGGCGAACGGATAGCCGGAGGAACCAGACGCAACCTGTACCTGGACATCGCCCATTTCATGCCCGCGTTCGAAGGGCTGCGCCTGACGGAAATCAAGCCCAGACATATCAAAAGCTGGTATGACGGCCCGCATCCCGAGGGGCAGTGGTCGTTCCGACGGGCCTGCATGCGGCTCAAGGCCGTGTTCCGCTCGGCCACGACCATGAGCCTGGATGGATCCCTGCCATTGCTTAAGGACAATCCGTTCATCTTTCCGATACCGCCGGAGCCGGATTCCGCAAGGGAGGACATACCACCGGTCACACCCAAGCAACTGCGCGTGCTGGCCGAGAACATGCCGGATTACACGCGGCTGACGGTGTTCCTCTCCACGCTTGCCGGCGGATTGCGATGCGGGGAACTCTGCGGCCTGCAGGTCGGTGACATCGACCTGGACAACAAGGTTCTGCGTGTGCGCAGATCGGTCAACCGGGGACATCTGGATCGAGGAGAGGCAAGGTTCGCCAAGACCAAGACCAGGCGCAGCGTCCGGGACCTTCCCATCCCGGACGCCTTGGTCGATATGATTCGCGAGCACCTGCACACGTTCTGCGATCTGGATGACCCCACTTCGCCGGTGTTCGTGCCCAGAAGGGTCAAAGTCATGAGCCAGACCACGCTGGAGGCGCAGTTCGCTCGGGCGTGCAAGAAGGCAGGACGCTCCGATCTGATGTTGCACGACCTGCGCGCCAGCCACGCCACCCTCCTGATGCTCAAGGGCGGCACATTACGCGAGGTGATGAACCAGCTAGGCCACGCCAGCGAAAAGGTCGCCATCAAGCATTACCAGCGCGTCGTCGCGGAGCACCAACGCCAAATCGTCAACCTACTGGCCGACGAGTTCCTTCAGGAAGCCTATGCGGAGGGAACGCCGACGGACAGTTTGGAAGACATCGTCAATATCACCGAGCAAAGGGTGCGCGAACTGACCCGGATGATCGCGGACTTCAAGCAAGCCATCGACGAGCTCAACCTGGCCAGCTGAAAGACGGACAGTACCCCGACAAGGCATCCCGCGATGACGGCACGCCTAATCGGGGAACTGTTCTTTGCTAGACTGAACTTTCTTTGCCCTTTTAACATTGGCTGATGATTGCGAGAGTTTGACGATGATTGATCTAGGTGAATGGAAGCCGCTGGCGATGGCGGCATTGCGAGAGGCGTTCGGCGAACGCTTGCTGTGCATGGGATTGCAGGGTAGTTATCTGCGTGGCGAGGTCCGGCCGGACAGCGACATCGACTTGCTGGTGGTGCTCGACCATGTGGATCTGACCGATCTTGACCACTTCCACGAGGCGATGCGCACGGTGCCGGAGGGAGACAAGGCCGTCGGCTTCACCTGCGGGCGCGACGAACTGGCCGCATGGCCCGCCTATGAGCTCGCGCAGTTCGAGCATGGCACCCAGGTCTGGCATGGCAACCTGTGCGCTTTGCTTCCCGCCTATGGTCCGGCCGATGTCCGGCTGGGCGCGAGGGTGAGCGTGGCGAACCTTTATCACATGACCAATCACACGTATCTGACGACGCGGGAGCTGTCTGCGGATGCCCGTCTGGACGCTTTACGCGCCATGCTCAAGGGGTTCTTCTTCTCCTTGCAGATCGTCCACGCAGTCCGTGCCGGCGTGTTCGTCCCGACCAAGTGTGAACTGCTTGCCGCTCTGGACGACCCATCGGAGCGCATGCTGCTCGCGCACAGCATCGACCCTAGCGAAGCCCGAGAAGAGGATTACTCGGCATTGCAGCAATGGTGCTCAGCCGTTATGCGATCCCTATGATCGGATGAACCAATTCATCTGTCATTCGGTTTTCGGCTGATTGATGCGGGACTGATACAGCAACGCGGCTGCGGTCTGTCGAAAAGTTCCTAAACACTTGGCCCCGGCGACAATCGCCGGGACTTTTCCATATCTGCGTGCCATGCAACAACCATAGCGACATTGACGTTTGGCTGTGGTCGTCGGGTGACGCCCGCTGATTGCGGAGAGAATGCTTCAGACGGGGCTGCGCGACATACTCTCCTCCATCGTCGGGCGGATCGCGGCCCTGGGCCATGCGCTTGCAGCGCATGACATTGCTCTTGGCCGCTCGCATGGCTCGCGGGCATGGGCCGCGTGGAAGCGGACTTGGGGGTTCGGACACCACGGAAAGGACCGATGGATATGACTGGCACCATTGCCCCAGTGCGTCCGGCCGACGAGCGGCTGGTGGAGCGACTGGCCGAGGAATACCGGCAGGCGCGCATCGATATGGGGCCGCGTGAGGCGGCGGCCGAATGGTTCACGCCCTTGCTGAGGAAGTGGCGCAGGCTGCTGGCTGGCAAAGGCGAGGGCTTCACGGCCCGCGAGCAATTGGCGTTGGCCGTGACGCTGGACGCCGACCTTCGTTCTCGCGACACGCTTATCGTGACCGCAATCAGCCCGGAGGTTTCCATGAAGCAACTGCGCGTCATGGTCGAGGAACGATATTCGCTGAAATCGACGGCGCTGCTGGAGCGCGTGTTGGAGGGTTGGTTCCACGCCGGCCAGAAGCCCGACACGTCACGCCTCGACCTCGCGGTGGACATCCTCGCCGGGTTCGTCGAGCGCGTGCCCCAGAGCAGGCGGGCCCAGTTGCTGACGGTGTGCGCCTACCTGTCGTGGTCGGCCGGCCATGTCGGCCGCGCGGCGGAATGGGGGCTCAAGGCCCTGCTGGCGGACGAGGAATGCACGCTGGCCGCCCTCGTGGTCACGGCCTGCGAGCACGGAATGCTGCCCGATTGGGCGCTCTGAACAACGACATGATTCCGGCGGCCCGCCGCTTCCCACTTCAATCACTCAGACAACTCTTTTTCGAAAGGAAACCCATCATGGAAACCGCAAACACCATCGCCGCCATCAATGAAACCACCGGCCTTGCGCCAGCCGCCGGCGGGGTGGTCATGCTCGAAACGGCGCTTATCGACCCGAATCCGGCGAATCCCCGCCGCGACGTGGGCGATGTGGGCGAGCTGGCCGATTCAATCCGCGCCCAAGGCATCCGACAGAACCTGCTGGTCGTGCCCGCGCCGGAGGGACGGTTCACGCTGGTCATCGGCCATCGGCGGCTGGCGGCCGCGAAACTGGCGGGATTGGAACGGGTTCCGGCGGTCGTGGCCGAGCTGGACGAACGGGAACAGCGCGAGCTGATGCTGGTCGAGAACAGCCAGCGAACCGACCTGACCGTCGTCGAGGAAGCCGATGGCTACCAAGGATTGTTGGGCTTGGGGTCGAGCGTC
This sequence comes from Bifidobacterium catenulatum PV20-2, assembly GCF_000800455.1. Lineage (NCBI taxonomy): Bacteria > Bacillati > Actinomycetota > Actinomycetes > Bifidobacteriales > Bifidobacteriaceae > Bifidobacterium > Bifidobacterium catenulatum. The sequence continues at coordinate 1,258,417 of NZ_CP007456.1, read as the reverse complement.
GAGGAGGCCGCGCGCAAGACCGGTCGTTCGGTGTCGCTGTTGCGCCGCCGTCTCAAGGTCGCGGCCATCGACGATGATGTGCGCTCACATGTGGGCGCGGCCCAGCTGTCCATCGAGGATTGGGAGACCATCGCCGACTACGAGGCTTGGCCGGACTTGCAGGAAGGGCTCGCCACGATCTTCACGCCCAACTCGCGGTCGGACTCGATGCGCGTGGAATTACGCGCCAACTCCAAGGTAAACACCACCGCCAGAAACACCGAGGTCAACGGCTTGACCGCCACGTCATGCACGTTCACGGCCAACTGGTAAAGCGCCGGATTCCACGTCTCCGGCCCCTGCGACAGCATGCCAGTGGCTATCGAACCGGCGCCACCGCCCCGATCATGTTGAGCATCGCAACGATGAAATCCTCCATCCCGGGATCCCCGATGCCTCAAGCCGGCTCAGCCCAACGCCACGGCGCTGAAGATCTGCGCCGCCGCGATAATCATGCCGCCGCCCACGATCTGCCACAGGCCCGACTGCGTCTGCGGCCCGTTATGATCCTTCAAACCACCACCGAATGTCACCGCGCCCCACACCAGCCACAAGCCACCGCCAATCGTCGCGAACTTCACGAACAACTCCAGCACCTGGTTCATCAAATCCACAGCCGCACTCCTCCGCACAGGAACGGCACGGCCCACCGCCATGCCTACGCATACGGCCATCCTCGTGCAGTCCCGTGGAATCAGCGGCGGACAAATTCACACAGCATTCGTTCAGCATACTTACAGAAATAGGTAAATCAAGACGCTATAGTATTCGCCAAAAGATGCCCGGGAAAGGGAAAAGAATGCAAAATAACGACCAGCAGCAGAATGATCTTTGGATTAAGCAATCTCTCGGCGCTGCTTCAAACTGGGAAGAACTAGACGAAGCCGATCGAGTCTCCCTTCGGAAAGCAGCAGCATGGTACGCAATCATCGCCATCGGATTAGCTATTGGTGTGGGGATTCTCTCATTCACCATTCTGCAAGACGGCGCAAAGGCTACACTCGTGACTTCGTCGCTCGCCATCATTGGCGCGGTCTTTCCTGCGATAGAAAAAGTCGTGTCGGGATCGATGGAATACTTTGAATCAACAAACGAGAAACTTCATGTTGCAAAACTTAAATTGATGCGCAGTTATTTCAACCTATATGCATTGATTCTGGTCGGTGCTGCGCTTCTCGATTTCATTGCCGCAGCATTCCTCGGCCTGTGGCAATAACGTTTGGAGATGACGTGAAATGGCAGATGACATTTGCCGAATCTGCGGTAAAGAAGGGCCGCTGAGCTTTGAACACATCCCTCCTCAATCTGTGGGTAATGATCACACGGTGAAGCTCTATTCAGGCGTTGACGCCGTGAAGAGCAGCTTGACCGGGCAGGATGACATGGAAGGCCTGAAGTATCGGCAATTGCAAAGAGGTCAAGGATTCAAGACGATTTGCAGCTCATGCAATAGTTATCTTGGTCAAAACTACGTCAAGCCATTCAGTGAGTTCTATCGTGCAACTGGACAGCAAATCCTTGTCTCTGACTTTCAGAAAGGGGATAAATCCATTCATTTCAAGACAGATAGGCTCATGCCTCTTGCATTTGTGAAGCAGGTGATGTCGAACTTCTGTGTATCAGCTGGTGATATGCATGACTGTAAGGACTATCTCTTGGATAGGGAGAGCACTGTTTTCCCCCAGCGATACAGACTCCATATGTTTATAGTCGATAACCTGCGTGAACAAAAGCTGTTCACCGGATGGATGGTTCCCATATTTGCGGATTACACGTGCTGCAAAATGGCATGTATCAGGATACCGCCATTCGCTTTCACTTTGTTTGATCTCAGTTCTAGTAATAAGGTGCCTGAATGGCCAGGCAACATAACCGATTTAGCTAGAGTGCCGTGGGGAGAGAAACCTGGCATCGAGTTTCACTTGCCAGTGCTTAAAGCAGCGAATCATAGTCCGCTGTCATGGGGGAACGTTGGCTAAAGCCGATGGGGAACAGACGAAATAGGCCCGCAGGACTACGCCTGCGGGCCTAGTATGCACTGCCCCGTTTTGCCGGGACAGTTGCATGGTATCACCGTCTAACTGCCAACTGGAATACGAAAGTTGGCTCTAAGCAGCAGATGGGTGGTTGTTATTAGTTCATGGGCGGCTCCTTGGGATTGATAGTGGTGACGAGTTGGGCGAAGTCCGGCTCGGGGCCATCTCCATTGGGACTGCCATCACGGCCAGCGCCATCATCATTCGCGTCGTTCTCGTGCCCGGTGTGGCGGCCGTTGGCGCGGGTGAGGCGGATCGCGGCGGTTGCACCGGTGCCGAGGAGCGCGAGGACGAGGATGACGGCGATGAGGCCGGCGATGTTGGTGCCGGTGGTCGCCAGATTGTCCTTGGGCTGGTAGCCGTTCCAGTCGTCGGTGTTGCTGGTCACGGTGGTGTCCGCGCACAGGGTTCGCCCGTCGATCTCCACCGCGTCCTCGGGCAGTTTCTCCTCGTCTTTGCCGTCGAAGGGGTCGGGGTCGGAGACGACGCATTGGACGAGCGGCACACCGGTGACGATGGCGCGGTCGGTGTGATGCTCGCTCACGCCACTGAGGGTGGCCTTGACCTCCACGCTGTCTCCGGGCTTGAGGATCAGCGTCTGCCAGTCATCGGGATACTCGAACTCGCCGATCTGGCCGTCGCCGGCGACGAGCTGGTCGGTGAGGCTCAGCTCGCTCGCCTTGAACCAAGGGCCGTCTCCGGCGTCAGGGTCGGTGGGCGATGCGTTGGTGATGGTGAACACGATGCGAGTGTCGTTCCCGTTCATGTTCAGCGCCTCGTCAACGGTGTCACGGTCGCCGTCGGGCCAGCCGGATTGCTCGTCCCATTTCTCGATGGTGAGCCGGGGCGTCATGTCGGGCGTGTGCGTGGTGACGGTGTTCGAGGGCCGTTCGACCCCGTTGATGGTCTCGGTGAACTGGTTGGCCACGGGACCGCCCACGGCGATGCGCTGGCATTGGATGAACGCGGTCCACGCCTGCTCATGCTCGGTGTCGGCCGACACGAGTCCAAGCATCAGCTCCGTGGCACGCACGGTGACCACGCCGCGCTCGTCGGTGGCGAGCTCGAAGAGTTCTCCGCCGAAACGGCTGGCGTCGAAGTCGGAGCCGGCGATGCGTTCGCCCCGCTCGGCCAGGGTCTCGCAGTCCTTGATGAGGTCGCGGGCGGCGTAGACGGCCCATTGGCCGGTGAACTTGTCGTACCGGGTGTCGAGCGGGTCGCTGATGGACCAGTCGGAGACCTGCGGGTAGGCGCGGTCGGGCGGCAGCGTGGAGCTGTCGAGCCGGTAGAGGAACAGGCTGTTGAGATAGATGCTCTTGCCATCCACGCTCTGCCCGTCCACCTTGACCACGACATCCTTGGCCGGGTTGATCGGCTTCAAGGGGTTGGAAACCTGGTTGGTGTCCTTGCGCACGTCGTTGACCAGCTGGGTGGCCGTGTTCGTGACCACGTAATCGTCGGTGACCTTGATGACGGTCATCGGCAGCGTGACCTCATACGAGGTGCCCAGAAGCGACTGGTCGATGGCCGGGTCCTTCAACGGGTCGTGGTCCTTGTCGCCAAGTGCGGCGTAGATCTTGAGATCGGCTGGCTGGGGGTCGCCCTTGATGGTCTCTCCCGTCGCCGGAACCTCGGTGTCAACGGTTTTGGCGAACACGTATGCCACGCCGTCGATGGCCTGGATGTTGAACCGGTCGGTCACATCCCTGCCGTTGGCCTTGTCAGTCACGGTGATGTGGCTCTCGTCGAGTTCGAGGTATTCGTCGTCCCAGTCATCGACCATGCCCAGCCGCCACACCTTGTAGGCATGGTTCGTCTGCTTGGCGTCGAGGTCGATCCGATAGTAGATGCGGTCTCCAAGCAACGCGGTCTTGCCGTCGATCGAAATGGACGGGTCGGCCTGGGTGTCCTCCTTGCCCGGCTGGAAGTCGGGCGGATCGTTCCACACCTTGTTGCTTGGTGTGACCGAGTTGTTCAAGGTCAACGCCCCCTGGTTGTCAACCACGGTGTCGGCCGGAGCGTCTTCGGCCACGACGCCCTCGAATCTGATGATGATTCTGGGATTCGTGCCCGCCAGCCAGTTCGCCCGCACATAGTCGTCGGCGAACACGAGACGCACGGCATGGTTCGCGTCGTTCCACTCGCTGCGGTACTGGCTCTTGGGGATGAACTTGCCGGTGGTCAGGTCGGTGACCTCCAGGGTCTGCTTGTCCGGCTGGAAGTGCTCGTCATACGTGTCGGTGACCGCCACCTCGACAATGGTGTAGGCAAGACTGTCGGGCAAATGCGGCTGGGTCTCCAGACGGTATTCGAGACGCTGGCCGGGGAAGACGATCTTGCCGTCCACGCTGTCCTGGCCGCCGCCTTGGGAGGATTCCCCGACCACATCTTTGACCACGGGCGGCACGTAACCGCAGACCTTCGGCTCGTTGGTCTCGACAGTGTGGGTGTTGATGGTCTGCGAGCCGGCGTTGGTCAGCTCCGCGCCGTTCTTGCCGGCGGTGCAGAACGTGATCTCGTCGTCCGCTTCGATGCCGAAGTCATCGCGCACCTGGCCCGCCCCGGCCCCGTTGGCGTAGTTCGCGCGGCCGGGCACGAGCATCGTGATCTGCCTGGCCTTCTCCAAGTCCTTCAACCCGGTCAGGTAGGAGGCCTTGGTCGTGGCGGTGACCACGGTGCCATCGATCGTGATGTCCCACTGGTCGGTGATGTCACGGCCACGGTTGGCGATGTCGCTCACGCTGCTGGCACGATCGGTGCCCGCGTCCGCCTCGTACACTCGGACGTTCGCCGCTTCATCGGCGTCGAACAGGTAATCGGCGGCTGTCCAATCATCGACCAAGGTGAGCGTCTGCGGAGCCTGGATCAGGTTCGCCGGCACGGTGCCGTTGACCACGGAGGCCACGCGGTCTCCGTCGAGGAACACCTTGCCGTCGCCGCCGGTCTGGTTGGTGCGGTCGGGGTCGATCACGGCCTGCCACTTGCCATTAGTGTCGAGCATGATCCAGCTTTTGTCGGGATTGGGACGCCAGGTGTCGAACTCGCGTTCTCCCGCGTCGGCCTCGGGCAGCTGGTTCCACTTGCCCCACGCATGGTCGCTGATGTTCTGGTAATCGGATGGCAGGCTGACGGTCACATCGAAGCCGAACACATACTCGTGGTCGAACGGCATCATGCCCTTGTCGGCCGAACGGACCGCGCTGACCGTGTTCGATGCGCGGTCCCAACCGATCTCGAACTCGTTGGAGACATCGCGATTGTTGTCGGTGGCGTCCACGAGCGTGAAGCCGTCCACCGTGTAATCGACGCCGTTGGGTTCGATCACGTCCCTGAAACTCAGCTCGTAACCGCCCCGGCCGGTCCCATACGTGATGGTGGTGCGGTTGGTCATTCGGTCGGCGCTGACGCCTTCCTCGATGCTTTTGACCGGATCGGCCGGCGGCACGGCGCTGACCTTCCAGGTCTCCGCCGGATCCCGGTCCGTGGTGTCCACGGCCGCCTGCATGCTTCCCTGCCTGGGCACTTGGATGTCGATCCAATATGTGCCCTCGGCCTAGGAATCCATGCCGAAATCACCCGGCGAGGCCAGGTTGTCGATCACGGTGTCGCCGCTGTTGGCGAAGCTGATCGGCTTGCTCACGCTGCCCGTCGGCGTGTAGGGGCCGCCATCGTAGTGCACGATCGCGGTGCCGTGCAGGGTCTCCTTGATCGACGAGCCGCCGTTGTTCGCGTGGATGGTGTCGCCGACCGGCGTGGTCGAGCCGACCTGCATGTCGGTCTGCTGGCGGTGCGAGGTGGTGACGGTCAACGGATAATCGACGGGCGGCTGGTTCTTGGCCAGCACGACCACACGGAACGAGGCATCGGGATTGGCGTTGATGGAATCCTGCACCAGGCTATCCACCGAACGCACGCCAAGCCGATCGGTCCACGTGGTGCCGGTCGTGTACGACTGGCCTTGGTACTGGTAGGTGCCGCGCCCTTCGGCGGCCCATTGGGACTCCCAACGCTGACGCGCGTTCGAACTGACATAGGAACCGCTGAACACGCCGTTGCCGAGGCGCGCGTAGCCGACAGCGACCATCCGGCATTCCGCGTCACCCTCCCCGGTGTATGAGGCCTTGCACTCCGAGATCGCGTCGGCAAGGATGGCATTCATATCCACGAACTGATTCGACCCATCCTCCAAATCGGAAGACAGGGTGGTGCCCGAATCACGTATCGCCTGCTTCATGCCCTCCAGAGTGACGGGCCAGGAATCCTTGTAGATCCAATGCGCGTCGGCGGTCTGCGATGGAACCTGCCCGCCGGAACCGCCACCACCGCCCTCGGCGAACGCGGCTGGCGCCAGATATCCCAAGGCCAACGCCCCTGCGGTCAGGGCAGCCATCAGCATCGTGCGCCTGCTCTTCTTCCCACCTGACATACGTATCCGTCCTTTCAGTCGAAAGCGCCCCATGATGCGCTCCCTCCCGTTTCACACGGATACGGAAAATGCGGGCGACCATTCACGGCCGCCCGCATCCTTCCTTGTCCCTGGAAGAAGAACGCACCGGCGGGCCTTCCGCCGGGACGCCTTTCCCAGCTTCCCCCTGCCAGCCGTAGCCAGCGGCGGACAACTGCAATCGCATGAAACGGTTTAATGGGACTATCTGCCTTTCTTTTCTGATATGTGTGCCTTTTGATACGCTATTGGCTTAGTTACCGGCTGGGAGGTTCGGGCTGAACCAGTAAATGAAGAGGGATGAATGGCGGGAATTGCATTTTTTGATATCGACGGAACGCTCACATACGGCATTAGCTCTGGCGCATTTATTGCGGACCGGTTGGGTACCGGCGACAGGATGCGAGATGCAGAGGATCGATACGCACGCGGTGAGATCGGAAATGACACGGTATGCGATATTGATGCTCGTGGATACACTGGCCATCGGGTAAGTGAAATTCACGGATGGTTGAACGATCTCCCGCTTGTGCAAGGAATCGCACAGTCCGTTGCGGAATGCAAGTCGAGGGGAATCAAGCCAGTCCTCGCATCCTGCGCTTGGACAGTCGTTTCCGAGAGCCTTGCGCAGAGATTTGGATTTGAAGCATGGTGCGGTCCAGAACTTGCTGTCAAGGATGGCGTGTTTATTGGTAAAACAGCGGCATATGCCGATGAACAAACCAAAGTAACATTCATGAGGCAGCAATGTGAATGCTTGGGAGTTGAAGCTTCGAATTGCATCGCTATTGGTGACAGTCGTTCTGACCTACCGCTGTTCAAAGCCGTCGGTGTCTCGCTTGCCTTCAACGCGGACAAGCAGACACGTGCTGCTGCGACTTTTGCTTTCGAAGGAGCGGATCTATCCACTGCGCTAGCCCGTCTCTTTGAACATTTGCCAGTTGAAAGCTGACTTCAGACTGACAGGCTGCACACTGAGGACAAGATTGGGAACGAGCCTCCCAAAAAGCTTTTCGAGGTCGTATCATTCGTGAGCTTCATGCGTGAACACCTGCGCGGTGGTGCGGTTCACGCCGACTACACGTTGCGTCATGTGGCACATTGCGAAAGCCTGCCCACATTCATCGAGGATGGATGTGGTGCTGGCTCTTATCAAGAGCAAAGCCGAAAACATAATAAGGAATAGACTGCATCTGTATGTCAGATTGTTTGCTTGTATGAATGCGGGACTTGCAGCCGCACATATCACAGTGGGTGGCTTACGCACTGGCTCCATGCGGATGATGTGTGGGACACTGCCTCAATCCGCGAGAGCCACGCGCATGACCAGTTCACCGTCGTGTTCGCTAATGATGGTGAAGCCAAGCGACTCGTAGAGATGGAGGGCGTTGGCGTTGGTGCGCTGGACCGAGAGGCTGGCTGCGGCGTGACCATCGGTTCGCAGTCGGTCCAGTAACGCCGTCATCAGGCGGTGCCCTATGCCTCGGTTCCGCCAGTCGGGAAGCAAGGATATGGAGACTTCCGGCGTTGCCGTGTCGATGGTACCGTAGCCTGCGGAGTTGTTCGGGAAGATTCTGGCCCATGCGGCACCCACGATTTGCGGACCGTTCGGTAGTCCGGCGCGAGCAACCATGCAGGCATCGTCGGGCCGTCCGAATCCCTCGATATATCGCCGCAATTCCGGCAGCTCGACAACGCTCCTGTCCGGTGCCGGGGTTCCCGGCGATACATGAATCGCCTGATACAGGAACTCGACGAGCAACGGATATTCCTCCGGTCGCATCGCCGTGATTGCGATGGCCGAAGGAACATGAGCCATGTTCGCCTCCATGTGAAGTTTTTTGCCATGTGCTCGCGGCATAATCGGTCGTGTCATACTGGTGTCCTCTTGCTCGGTCATTGCCATCGATACAGCTTCATACGAAAAGGAATGCGTCTTGCCGATATCCAAGTCTTACGAAGGAACGTAAACTCATAGATAGCGTCATGACGCGCATCGCCATCGAATCGATGTGACGGCATTCAGAAACCATTCGTCATGGCTGACTGCGACCAATGCGCCCGCATAGGAGGATAGCGTATTAGCAAGTGCCTGTTTGGAGTGCAGGTCGAGGTGGTTGGTCGGCTCATCCATGATGATGAGCTGTGGCTGTTCAATCATGCCGAGGCACAACAGAAGTTTGCGTAGTTCGCCTGGCGAGGGATTGCCGCCGGCGAGCAGTCTGTCGGGGTCGGCGTTAAGTTGGGCGTAGGCGCTGAGCACAATGGCGCGTTGCTCGTCCGTCAAAGCATGCAAGCGGTTCATTGCGTTGGCGGTATCCATGTCGCTGGAATTTTGGGGAATATAGAGATATGGCATTCTCTCCGAATGCCGCTGCGCTTCATCACGCTCCAGCGCTTCGATCAATCGTCGTATCAATGCGGTTTTACCGCTGCCATTTGGACCGCTGATGCCGATGCGGTCGCGCGGGCCGATGCTCAGCATATCGGGTTGGTCCGCGATGGCGTGGTCGTTGGGGATGCGCGTCAATTCCCTGCGTGAGCTCGGCATGACGTTCATCCAGATGGTGCCGTCGTAGCGTTTGGCCGCTTCGCTGAGGTGAGCAAGTCTGTCGGTGGCGGCGGCGATACGCCCGTCGAATTACGCGCTTGTCTGTGCGACAGTGGTGCCGATAGCCGGTTTCAGATTTTTCAGGGCTTTGCGAGCGTCGATGTCCTTGATATCGATGCGCATTCCCTGATTCTTCCGCATATCCAGTTCGCGCGCACGCTGCGCCCGCTCCCGCTTGATGCGCTGCATGCGTTGCAGCTCCTTTCGAGTGGACTGTATGGCGGCCGTATCGGCACGTTGATTGTCGCGCATCTGCTGCGCGGCCTGGGTATATCCACCCTGATAGGTGTTCGCCGCCGTGATGTTACGCCCACGCGCATGTCGGCGCTCCAGCATCACGCAGCGCGAACACGTCGCGTCGATCAGTTCGACATCATGGGAGATCACGATGCCTATGCCATCGAACCGACGCATCGCCTGCGTGATGGCTTGGCGCGTCCTGCCGTCCACATGATTGGTTGGCTCGTCCAACACCAGCACGTCGGGATCGCCGGCCAGCGCACAAGCGATTTGCAGCCGCTTGGCTTCGCCTCCAGAGAGAGTCTCGTATCGGTATGCCCAATCGTCGCCGATGTTCAGCGCGTCGCGGATGGCGATGGTCTCGCCCGTCCAATCCGCCGCGAAATCATCCAGATTCGTAGGCGTTTCATCAGTACGTTGCGGACAGTAGGCGACTGCCATCTTGCACGGGTTCGGCGAGACTGTCCCCGAATCGGGGGAAAGCATGCCGCAGGCGAGTTTGGCCAGTGTGGTCTTGCCAATGCCATTGTCTCCCAGCACTGCGGCCCAGCCGGCCGCGAATGTCGCGGACAGATGTTCGAACAATGGTTCCGGCGCGCCCGGATAGCAGTAGGAAATATCGGTTAGTGTCAATATCTGACTCATGGAAGCCTCTTTCGATAAGGCGCATTAATCAAACTGTGACTATCGAAAAGTGGCGGACTGTGTCATTTATTGCCAAGCTGCATTCAGAAAGCAGTCCTCGTGACGGCACCGAAAGTCGCTATGCTAACGAGAACTTCATCGAATCAGGCATTGCGATTGGTACAATGGCAGATACGCGCGATAATGCGCAGAACACGCGGAATCTCTCCTCATGCAATCCACCACTGCTCAAATCACCAATGCTCTAAGGCCTTCCTGCTTCGGAACCACCTTGGCATGTCAGGTGTTCCATCAAATTTAGTTGGATTTTACCATAGCAACTATCAATTCCTCAATCCTCGCATCTCGGCATGTACGGTGTCCCTTATTCAGTCGTTGCTGGCGAGTCGGTCGAGTTCGTGTTCGATGGCGTGGCGCAGGATCTGTTGCATGGCGTGCCGTGTTCGGCGGCGGCGATTTTGAGGCGGTTCTTCAGCCGGACGGGCAGGCGCAGGGAGAGCATGACCAGCGGTTCGCCGGCGTTGTTCTTCCCGGTGGGTTGTTTGTCTTCGGCCTGTTGGTCGAGGACTTTGTCGAAGGGCACGGGTCGGGGCAGTGGCTGGTAGTTGCCTTTCATGCCAGTTCCTCCTTGGCGATGCGCGTCAGTTCGTCGGCCAGTTCCCGGTATTCGTACAGTTGTTTGGGGTTCATGCCGAGCGAGGTCTTGATCGGTTGTCGTTTGGCGATGAAGGTGTCGAAGCGCGCGGTGTCGGTTTGCTCCAACGTGGCTAGGGTCTGGGCCCAGGCGTTGGTGTTCGCCTCGACGCGCACCGGCAGCAGGGCTGCCCTGGTGGCATGTCGGGCGCGGTCGAGCGTGTCCCATGCCTGCTGGAGGTCCATCGGCGAGTCCGAGGTGGGTAGGATGACGAAATCGGCCACGGCCAGCGTCTTGTCGAGCAGCGGGCCTTGCGGAGGGGCGTCGATGATCGACCATTCCTTTGTGGCCGGGGCGCCGCCCAGGTGGGCGAGGGTGGCCATGTTGGCCGGCAGCACGTCGAATGGTAGCAGGTCTCCCGCCTGTTCGGCGGCGGCCGCCCATAGGCTGGCGCTGGACTGCGGGTCCGCGTCGTAGACTGCCACCTTGATGCCGCGCCGGGCCAGCACGGCGGCCAGATAGATGCAGCTGGTGGTTTTGGCCACCCCGCCCTTTGCGTTCGCCAACGCTACTCGCATGATGCTTCCTCCTTGGATTCGGGACCATTCGCCGGATCGTCGGCATGGTTGATTGTTTGATTGCTTGGTTGTCGGATTGTTTGATTGTCTGCTTGCATGATGGTTTGACGGTCATGTGGCCCGTCTCCGGGCTGGGCGCGGCCTGCGGCGCGCCATCGGCGTTGCCCGCGTTCCATGCTGGCCTTGTCCCGGGCCGTGTCGAAGACCTCGGGATGGGCTTGGATCCAGTCGACGAACAGGCCCCAGCGGCGGACCCAGGGCACCGTGCGGTCGCGGCAGGGCACGCCGTCGGCCTCCGCCAGGCGGGCGATCTGACGGCGGTCGGTGCACGAGCGGCCGCCGTACAAGCCCCATTCCAAGCCGGCGGCACCGGCGTAGGCCAGGCATTCGGCCCTCACCGGGCAGTCGTGCTCGCATACCGACGCGCCCGCCTGCCGGAACACGCGGGCCAAGGGATGCGTGTCCTCGAACTCCAGACCCCACATCAGGTCGGCCCACGGCTGCGGGAAATTCGCGCAGCATCCCATGCTCTTCCACGCCTCCGGCGAACGGGGCGCGGCATCCGCCATACCGGTCATGGCCTGGCCTCCCCGTGGGATTCCTTGTCTTCGGCACGGCCGGTTTTCTCTAGGCCGATGGCGTGGGTGGCTTGGTTGTGCCGGTCGTAGGCGCACACCGGACACTCTGCCTGCTTGGTTTCGCCGTCGAGGTGCGCCTGGCACAATGCGATCGACAGGATGCCGCCGCCGTAGACCGGCACCCGCTAGGCCAAGCCCGAACTAACCGCCACCGGCCGGTCTGGATCATGGGCCAGCGTGCGTTCGGTAGCGGAGGCGTGACCGGCGGAATGCTGCGGACCTCGTGCCCGCTTGGTGCGCATGTCGAGGCTGACCTGCGCGAAGTAGCGTTCGACCATCGTGCCGTCCACCAGCCATGAGATCCAGCGCGGATTGCCATACGCCCAATCAAGGATCGTCTCGACCTCCGTCAGAGAGCGTTCCATCAGCAGCTCGTGGACCTTGCGTCGGTCTCGCATCGACGCCGGCCTGGCTGCCTTCGGGTCGATGGCCGCCACACGGTCATGGATCAGCGTCAGCACGCGAACCTCCTGCAAGGCCCGGGAACGCACCCGCTCGTCCGCATCCTCCGCCCCTGGCGTCCACAATGGGTCGCGCACTCCCCGAGGTGGCAGCGCCAGACGCCAATCCGGGGCATCATGCTCGCTTCGTTCCTCTTCGGGTTGTTCCCCGGCGAGGGGAATGTCCCCGTAGGGGACAAGGGGAGCATTGGTTATCACTTGTCTATTGGGTGACATGACGTCACCTCTCTTCGGACAGGATGTCACCCCACCGTCGGAATCGCCCTGGAGTGACATTGTGTCAGGTGACACTGCGTCAGGTGACACCATGTCACCCCGCGCGCACTCCTTGCTCCGCGATGGTCCGGCCGCACTAGGCTTCGCCGGAACACCCTTGCCCGCGCTGGTCTCGCCGGGATCGGTGATGTCCTCCGGCTCGGTCCGCGCGCCCTTCATCACCACGTCCCATACCTTGGAGCGATGGCCCCTGGGGATGGGTTCGTGGCTGCGGGGATTGCGCGCGGCCAGCTCTTGGTCGCCCTCGCGCAAGTAGCCCAGCTCCTGCAAACGTTTCAACGCGCGCAGCACGGAACGGCGCGTGCAATGGCAATGTGCCGCGATGGTGTTGACCGACGGCCACGCGCCGCACCCGTCGTCGTAATACGCCCTTCGCGCCAGATGCACCAACACGAACTTCTCCGACAGGCTCAGCCGCTCGTCCTGCAACTGCCACGCCCACTGCTCCGCCGGCCCGCTCATCGCGCATCCTCCTCGCGACCCCTGGCATCATGGAGCCGTTCGCCGATGCGGTCGCCCAACGCGGCCGCGCGGCACAACGCCCACACCGCCAGCAGACACACGACGATTGCGACGACGGCCACCGCCGCCACAGCCCGGCCCATCTCAGGCGCTCCGGCGGCGACGGCGCGACGAGCGCGCGGGATGCAGCAGCACCGCCAGCAGGTGCGCGCGGGCGATCCGCACGCGCAGCGACGGGATGGTTTTCATGGCTCCCGCCGCACGCGGGGCGGAAGCGATGGTAGGATTGGTCATTGCGATAACTCTCTTTCAATGGAGGGCGAATCCCGGGACTCTTGTCACTTGAATCGCTCGGAATCCCGCCCAAGGTTGTCGATCAGCCCCGCACCAAGCGCCAACACGGTGCGGAGCGCTTTCGTTTTCCATGTTTTTCCCGGCCCAGTTCGACCAGACCGAACCGGGGAGGCGGTCGTATTGCGCAACCAAGCGCGCCGCCCATAGCATGGTGCGCACAAGCCCCCAAGGGCACGCGAGCGAAAGGAACGGATATGACCGGCAACACCACGGCAAGGACACAGGCCGTCGAACTGGGAGAGCACCTGCGTGAGGTCGCCGCATGGAACGTGCGCCTGCACCTGGCCAAGGAAGAACTCGAACAGCAGGCCCTGTGCGAGGCGGCCGGCGTGACCAAGGCCACCATATCGGCCAGAATGAACCTCGACGCCGCATGGGACCTCAACGCCATCGCGGCCGCGGCCGTCACCCTGGGCATGCCGCCGGCCGAACTGCTCGACGACACGCTGTACGACATCGTCAACAACGACGACACGAACACGAACGAGGGCAAAGGTGCATCGTTGGTGGCAGCGCTGACCTCGATGCTCCTGGCACGCCACATCGCCGGCAGGTGCAACCCGTTGAAAACAAAAGGCTCCTGCCGAATCACAATGATGGCGACAGGAGCAAATCGGTACCCCCAGAGAGGGTATGATCGTTGCGAATTCACGACGGAACGATTGCTCGACCCTAAGGCCAGAGCCATCGTAACCCCATTTATGGTCAATGTGACTATAAATATTTTGGGGTGGAGTGTCGCGATACTGCGCACGCTTCACCCCATGAATGTTCTTCGAGCAACCAAGGCCATTATGCCTGATGATATGTGCTCAAGAAATCAGCGATCTCACTTATGGTTTCCTTCAGCATCGTGATACGCGGCAGATATACCACTCTGAAATGATCTGGATTCTGCCAATTGAACGCACCGCCATGACTGATCAGAATATGCTTGTCATGCAGCAGATCCAATGCGAACTGCTCATCGGAGTGAATATTGAACTTTTTGACATCCAGCTTCGGGAAGATATAGAACGCCGCTTTCGGTTTAACTGCGGTAACGCCGGGAATTTCATTGAGCATCTGATAGACCAGTTCGCGCTGCTCGTACACGCGGCCACCTGGTTTGATGTAGTCCTTGACGCTCTGATGCCCACCCAAAGCGGTCTGCACCACCGACTGAGCGGGGACATTCGAGCACATACGCATGTTCGCCAGCATGTTCAAGCCCTCGATGTAATCCTTTGCAATACGCTTGTTGCCGGAAAGTATCATCCATCCAATGCGGTATCCGGCAATCATATGCGACTTCGACAGACCGGAGAACGTCACACAGAACAGGTCCGGAGCCAGCGATGCGATGGAAATATGCTCCAACCCATCCATGACTAGACGATCATAAATCTCATCGGAGAAAATAATGAGCTGATGTTCCCGGGCAATATCGACAATCTGCTGCAACAGTTCTTTCGGATAAAGCGCTCCGGTCGGATTATTTGGATTGATGATGACAATTGCCTTGGTCTTATCCGTGATTTTAGAGCGGATATCGTCGATATCGGGATACCATTCGGATTCCTCATCACAGATATAATGCACGGCGGTGCCGCCAGCCAAATTCACACAGGCTGTCCACAGAGGATAGTCCGGCGAAGGCACCAGCACTTCGTCGCCGTTGTCCAGCAATGCGGACAGCGACAGATTGATGAGCTCGCTGACGCCATTGCCAGTAAAGATATCGTCGATGGAGACGTTCGGAATATTCTTGAGCTGTGCATACTGCATGATGGCCTTGCGCGCCGAGAACAGACCCTTGGACGGTGAATATCCTTCGGTCTCAGGGAGCTGCTGCGCCATATCATACACAACTTCATCCGGAGTCCGGAACCCGAATGGCGCAGGATTGCCGATATTGAGTTTCAGAATATGCGTTCCCGCTGCTTCCATGCGTGCCGCCTCGTCCGCCACCGGACCACGAACGTCGTAGAGCACATTGTCGAGCTTATGGGATTTCGTAAAGGTACGCATGGTCTTTCCTTCTGTTGGTTGCGCTGATGCAGAATTGCTATCAGGTTGGGTTTCATCAGACTCGATTTCAGGCAAGATGACGGCGTTCTGCTCCATGGGAACGTCCTTTCCCATCAGCCAGTCCTCATTGACCTGCAGAAAAGCCGCAAGGAAATGGGCGATATCGGCACGTGGCACGGTTTTGCCGCTCACGTACTGACTCATATGACTTTTGCCAAGTTTGATATTGAACTTCTCAGCCGCATGCACAAAATCAATTTGTTTGACATTGCGGAACGCCATCGCAACGTTCAACCGGCTGGAGAATGATTCCGTCATACCAGTCCTTTCAGTTCAATTCTCATCAAACACTAGTTCAAATCCTAGCACAAGCTACCCATTGAAATCGCAGAAGTTCAATATCAAATGTAACCATTTCGTATCCCTTTGCAACAAAAGTTCAATTCATGAAGTTCAACTCATGTAATTCTTGAACATCACGAGACATCACAGCAGATTATCTTCAATCCACTGTGCCACACCGTCATCGTTATTGGATGGGCAGATTTCATCTGCGATGTTCAACACATCCGGGTTAGCGTTCGCCACCGCCACTCCCCTTCCGGATTTGCATAGCATGGCAATGTCGACCAAATCATCACCGAATGAGATGGTTTTGCTCATTGGCGTCTCAAAATGTTCTGCCAGCAGATTCAATGCATGTTCCTTGTTGGCTTGGGGATTCATCAACATCCACAGCGATCCCTCAGAGATGTGAACGTCAAAGTCGCTGGGCACAAGAGAACCGACCTGATTCCACTGCTCATCGTTAGGGAAGATAATGAGCTTATCGGCGATACCTTCAGGAACATCGTCGAAGTCAGTGTATCGCCAAGTCTGCGTCTTCCAGTATTTGGAGACATCGAAATTGGTGTACCGCACGTCATCCATGACGATGCCGACTTCCATGCCAGGTAGCTCAGCTAATAGATTTTTGCAGACTTCGCAGGCGCGTTTCGATGAAAAACCGATTTTCTTAAGATGGCCGTCTTCCGGCAGCGTCGGCGAAGTAAGCATTTCATAATTCGATGATGCCGGATTGAAATCTATCAACGCACCGTTGAGATAAGCGACGGCGTCGACAGGCAGTTTTTCCACGAACGAAAAGCCTGTGCTGACCGGACGTGCCGTTTCCACAGCGAAAACGATGCCATTGTCGTGCATGCGATTGATCACATCGATGGAATATTGCGTCAGGAAACGTTCCTCGAACGTTTCGCCGTCATGCAGCAGCGTGCCATCCAAATCCGCAACGACCATCGTGGTTTCTTGGTTTTTCTCGATTTTCAAAGGCGTCAAATCAATCCTTCGCTCATATGTTGCAGCCAATACTACGATAAAAACACTTCGGCCCATGACCGTATCCAGTCATGGGCCGAAGTGACAAAGTCAATCAGATGAGGCTGAACTTCGTCATCAAACCGAGGGCGATGATGATGGCCACCCATAGCAGTGCGATGATGACGGTCCAACGGTTCAGATTCTTTTCGGCGACGCCAGAGGAACCCGCATTCTGGGTGAGGCCGCCTCCGAACATATCGGAGAGGCCACCGCCCTTGCCCTTGTGCATCAGAATCAGCAGGGTGAGCAAGAGGCTGAAAATAACGAGAACAATCTGCAGCACAAGCTTAACGATGGCCATAGCGGACACGAGTGAACCTCCAGTTCGTAAACACTGTTGTTAACGATAGCGCAAGGTATTGAGAAAATTGAGTATTGACCACACCTTGAAATATTTGCTTTAAAAACGTGGCGTCACAAAGTTGCTTTTATGGTGAGCTGGCAGATTCTGGTGAGCTCATCCACATTCAGCGCGGCACCACCGATAAGGAATCCGTCCACATCAGGCTCGCCGATCAGTTCCACGGCATTTTTCGAAGAAACGGAACCTCCATATAGAATACGCACGGTCTCACCTACATGCGAGCCAAAGGTTGTGGACAAATCGTCTCGAATCGCCTTGGCAGCATCCTGCGCGGATTGCGGAGTCGCTACCATTCCGGTGCCGATGGCCCACACCGGTTCATATGCCACAATCAGACGTGATGCTTCCTCGTCGGAAAGATCGCGTGTGACGTCATGTACCTGTCCCACGGCGAAATCGAGTTCGATGCCCTTGCGTCGTTCCTCATAGCTTTCGCCGACGCAAAGAATCGGTTGCATGCCTGCAGCCAAAACCGCACGCACTTGATCCACGATGTTCGCATCGTCTTCCGGATGGTATTTGCGGCGTTCAGAATGGCCGACAATCACATATGAGCAGCCGAGATGGGCGATCATATCTGCGGATACGTCACCAGTGAATGCACCCTGCGACGTTACGGAAACAGCCTGTGCGCCATAGCGAATCTTTAAATTGTCGGATTCGACCAACACCTGAACGCTACGTAATGAGGTGAAGGAGGGCATCAACGCGATTTCGCAATGACGGTAGTCGAAATGAATGTCACGGAGATTCCATGCAAGCTGCTGAACGAAATAGGTGGCTTCAAGATGATCGAAGTTCATCTTCCAATTGCCGGCGACCAGTGGAATTCGTTGTGATACCATGTGTTTGCCTGCCTCCGTTCTTGTTTCCGTTCAGTGTTTATGTGTCGCGTTTCGCGCTGTTGACAACAAGAGGTGCTCCCCACCTTTGTCGATAAGGGAGCACCTCCAGATTATGTGTCAAATAATCAGTCGAGCACCTTCAGGCCCGGCAGTTCCTTGCCTTCGAGGAACTCGAGGGAAGCGCCGCCACCGGTGGAGATGTGCGAGAAGCCATCCTCCGGGAAGCCGAGGTTGCGCACTGCGGAGGCGGAGTCACCGCCACCGACGATGGTGAACGCGCCAGCCGTGGTGGCGTCGACCAAGCCCTGGGCCACGGCTTCGGTGCCGGCTGCGAATGCCGGAACCTCGAACACGCCCATCGGGCCGTTCCACACGACGGTCTTGGAATCCACAATCTTGTCGTGGAAGAGCTTCTGGGAATCCGGACCGATATCCAGACCCATCTTGTCAGCCGGAATGGCGTCGGCTGCCACGACTTCCGGAGCGATGTCCTCGTCGGACTTCGGGAAGACCGGGTTCACCACGATGTCGGTCGGCAGCACGAGCTCGACGCCGTTCTGTTCGGCACGCTCGATGTAGCCCTTGACGGTTTCGACCTGATCCTCTTCCAGCAGGGAGGTGCCGACCTCGAGGCCCTTGGCCTTGAGGAAGGTGTAGACCATGCCGCCGCCGATGACCAGACGGTTGGCCTTGTCAAGCAGGTTCTCGATTACGCCGAGTTTGTCGGAAACCTTGGAACCGCCAAGCACGACGGTCAGCGGGCGCTCCGGTTCGACGGTGGCGCGGGACAGAGCCTTGACTTCCTTCTCGACCAGCAGGCCGGCGGCTGCCGGCAGATCAGCTGCAACGTCGTAGTTGGAGCCCTGCGCACGGTGCACGACGCCGAAGCCGTCGGACACGAATGCTTCACCGAGGGCTGCGATCTTCTTGGCGTAAGCGGAACGCTCCTCCGGATCCTTGCTGGTTTCTTCCGGGTTGTAGCGCACGTTCTGCAGCAGCACGACATCGCCATCGTTCATTGCGGCGACCTTGGCCTGAGCATCTTCGCCGTAGGTGTCTTCAGCCAGCGGAACCTCAATGCCGAGCAGTTCGCCAAGACGAGCGGCGACCGGAGCGAGGGACAGTTCCGGAACGACCTTGCCCTTCGGGCGGCCGAGGTGGGCCATCAGAATGACTTTTGCGCCTTCTTCGCGCAGGGCTTTGATGGTCGGCAGGGCGGCCTTGATACGACCGTCATCGGTAATCGTGGTGCCGTCCAGCGGAACGTTGAAATCAGCGCGAACGAGAACGCGCTTGCCCTTGAGATCTCCAAGATCCTTGAGTGTCTTCATGTATATCCTTTCCTAGCCGCTTGTAAGCGTGGAATGGCCATATTGCCATTTACGAATAATACAAGCTCAAACGAACAAAAACACCATGCTGTTCGAAAACAGTCATGGTGTTTCGTGTAAAAAAGCTTAATCAGACCGACTGTCGGCGCGCCTTCTCGGTTTTTTCGGCGAGCTGCAGCAGTCGACGAATACGACCGGCGATGGCATCCTTGGTAATAGGAGGATCGGCCAAACGTCCCAGCTGTTCCAGCGACGCATCCGCATGATCGAGACGGAGCTGGCCCGCGGACTTGAGGTTATCGGGAACATCGTCGCCGAGGATCTCAAATGCCTGACGCACCTTATCGCATGCTTCCGCGGCCGCCTTGGCGCTGCGGCGCATGTTGGCGTCGTCGAAGTTGGCCAAACGGTTCGCTTTGCCCCGTGCTTCGCCGTCGGAACGCTTTCCAGTCCATTCGCGTGCTGAACGCGGGGCACCCATAAGGATGAGCATGCGTTCGATGGCATCAGGGTCGCGCAGGGTCACGCGCTCGGAGCTGCGCAGCTTACGTGGCTTGGCGGTAATGCCCAAGCGGCGTGCGGTGGAAACTAAGGCCAAAGCGGCCTCGTGGTTCGGACATACGATCTCGAGATAGCTGGCCTTGCCCGGGTCGGACAGACGGCCGTTCGCAAGGAACGCACCACGCCATGCGGCTTTGATCTGAGCGATCTTGCCATTGATGATATCGCTCGGCAGACCAAGCACCATATTCTTCGTGTAGCGGCTGTATAGACCGGTCTGCAACACAAGTGCCGCACTGCCCTTCGGCACGCGAATCACATAACGCTGCACCGTACCGGTCGGCGTCTGCCTAGAGACAGGAGTGAGCGTGGCTTCGTGACCATACAGGTTCTTGATGGTGTCTTGCAGCCAAGTGGCCGCATCTTGGGAGTCGAGCTGCACCTGCACAAGAATGTGGTGATCCACCGAGTGCAAACCATTGCCGAACCGAATCATTGCCGTAGCTTGCGCCTTTTTGGCGATTGGCAATTCATTGTCGATTGCGGACAGCTCGCTTTTGACGTCATCCAGAAGAGCCAAGAGCCAACCTCCTACCTTGCTGTTCTTCCCTAAATTTCAGGCGAGTCGCGGAATCACTCCGCACTACCACGGCTTACTGTGATACCGAATATCTTGGACAATCACAGCCCGATTTCTTTATATATGGACACTATTTTTTCAGAATACGGTCATTTTTCCGCTTACCGCTTATCAAGCTCACGTGCGGAAACGGAAACCGATAGCCCCCTCGCGCGCAAGCGTTTGGCCAAGGCCTCGCTCATCGCAACGGAACGATGCTGTCCTCCGGTGCAGCCGATTGCAATCGTCACATAATGTTTATCTTCCTGCGCATACCCTTCGATCGCAATCGCAATCGCTTTTTCGTATGCGTCAAGGAAATCGGCGGCACCTTCACTGGAAAGCACGTAATCGCTGACTGCCTTGTCTCGTCCAGTGAGCGAACGCAACTCCGGCACCCAGAATGGGTTCGGCAGAAATCTCACGTCGGCGACAAAATCGGCGTCGATGGGAATACCATATTTGAACCCGAAACTGAAGATGTGCACGGAAACCGTGGTCGGCCCAGATCCAAGCATGGCCTCATATAGTTTCGTGGACAGCTGGTGGATGCTCAATGACGACGTGTCAATGACGATGTCCGCACGCTCCTTGAGATTCTCAAGAAGGTCACGTTCCTCGAGAATGCCGTCGATCAGCCGGTTGCCCTGTTGCAGCGGATGCGGCCTGCGTACGGATTCGTATCGTTTGATCAGCACTTCGTTGCTGGCATCAAGGAACAGGATGCGTGTTTTCACACCAAGATCATCCAAATGGCTGAGCACTGCGGACAGGTCGTCGAAATAATCGCGGGAACGCACATCTACGACTGCCGCAAGCTTATGGATGTTGGATCCGGTGGTCATCATGTCGACCAGCGGCACCAACAGTTTGGGAGGCATGTTATCGACCACATACCAGCCCATATCTTCAATACTGTTAGCCGCGTGTGATCGCCCTGCACCGCTCATGCCGGTGATCAGCAATACTTCAAAACCTTCGGCAGGCGAAGGAGCGCTGGCATGCGTGCCATTCGCCTGTGCATTGATATCTTCTTGTGCCATTACAGAGCCTCCTCAAGTGCGGTGCGCATGGCTTGTTCCAACCGCGCGGTGCGGTCCTGATCAATCATGCCACTCGGCGGATCATTATTCCAGATTCCCGTCATCAGCCAAACCTGCACCATGGCCTGGTACAACAGCATTTCCTCGCCGCCGATGGCGGTTCCTTCCCTTTGGCGCCAAGCCTGCATCAGTTTGGTAGGACGTGGATCGTACACGACGTCAAGCAATGTTCCGCCCATGTTCACATTTGACGTTTCCAAAGCTTCGGCGATACTGTCCGCAGCCAGGCCAGGGATGGTGTTTATCGCCATATCTGCATGGCGTAACGCCTCAATAGCATGATCCATACCGACAATGGTTATCGGTCGATCCGACGGCAAATATTGTTCGGCAAGAGGTTTGAGAGCGGTGTTCTTTTCGGGATGGCGAGCTACGACGATGACGTGTCCGATTGCAGGGGATTCCACGCACGCGGCCAACGCTGACGTCGCCGTGTTGCCGTTGCCGATGATCACAGTCGTTCCCGAGCGGTCCGTCTTCGGCTCCATCCTGCGTGTCTGATACGAGTGTTCGAAAGCGAGCTCGATGCCTTGCACATCCGTGTTATACAGCTTGATGGCGGGAAGATCCGGATTACCGTTGACGCAGGTCTCGTTCCAATCGAACACCGCGGTGTTGGCTATCATAAGCTCCTTCGCCCACATATTGCAGGGCGTACCGTACGGTTGGATTGTTTTCTTCAATGGCATGGTCAGACTGAGGCCAGCCCAAGTCGGGTCAAGCGATTCGAGAAAACCTTCAAGATCGGGTTCTCCTACCTCATGCTTGTCGTACGCCCAATCATCAAGTCCTAACGCCTGATAAGCGGCATTGTGCAGCACCGGAGACAACGAATGCGCGATCGGCTTGCCCAAAACCGCGCACCGATGATTGACTTCAGCCATATTCCCTCCCTTAATACCCACCGTCATCATGCTAGCAATCCGATTGTCTTTTTTCGCTACTCAATCCTAATCCATTCCATCCTTCGGACTATTCGGCGAAACTGCATCTTCCGTCGGTCGCTGCCCGTCATGGGCGTGCAACGCCTGATAAATGGCTTCGGCTTTGGCTTTCCCAACGCCTTTGACCTGCTCGAAATCCTCGACATTCGCCTCCCGCATGGCACGAACCGAACCAAAATGGTTCAGCAGACGCTTCTGATACGCCTCTCCAACGCCGGGAATATCGTCCAATGCGGAACGCAACGCACCTTTCCTTCGTGTCTGGCGATGGTAGGTAATGGCGAAACGATGCGACTCGTCACGAACACGTTGCAGCAAATACATGCCTTCGGACTGACGTTTGAGAATGATCGGATAATCGTCGTCCGGAACCCATACCTCTTCCAAACGTTTCGCCAATCCACAGACAGCCACATCGTCCACGCCGCAATCCTCAAGTGCTTTCGCTGCCGCCATGACCTGCGGTTTGCCACCGTCGACCACCACGAGATTCGGCTTATAGGCGAAATGGTGGCGGTCGACGTTCTGCTGCACCGACGGCTCCTCGCCCTGTTCGGATGCCCGCCGCTCGTTGTCCATGCTTTCGCCGGAATCGCCTGCGATATTGCCATGCCGGAATCGACGCGTCAGCGTCTCATACAATGCGCTCAAATCGTCAAGCGCGCCTTGCCCGTCCGCGCCGCGAATGGCGAAACGACGATATTCCGACTTCTTGGCGATCGCATCCTCGAACACCACCATGGAAGCGACCTGGAACGCACCACCAACGGTATTGGAAATGTCATAGCATTCGATGCGTAACGGTGCCTGTTCAAGCCCAAGCGCCTTGGCGACATCATTCATGGCCGTAGTGCGGGCGCCCATATCACTGATACGGCTCATTTTGCTGCGCTGCATCGCCTGCCTGGCATTGTCGTTGGCACGGTCCAGGAGTTGCTTTTTGCCTCCCCTGCTGGCCGTGCGAATGTTCACAGCACCGCCACGCAGTCCGCTGAGCCACGATTCCAACTCCTCACGCCGGACTGGCTCGATGGGAACGATCACCTCACGCGGCACCGGAGAGATAGGAGCGAGCAAATCCGCACGACCAGTCTGCCCCTGACGTTCATTGCGTTCTCGCGTTGCCTGTGCGCGCGCCAACGCATCGGTCGCAGTCACGGTTTGCGTTGATCCGATGGCATTACGTTGTTCGGTGACGACGGTTGACTGGGAGACATTGGACGTATCCCCCGCGGTTTCCGAATACACTTGCACGATGAGGTCTGCGATCAGCTCCTCGTCTGTCACATCTTCAACCCGTTCCACGCTCCAATTGCGTTCCCCGCGAATGGAACCGGCACGTACGTAAAATGCATGCACGGATGCTTCCAGCTCATCCGATTCGACGCCGAAAAAGTCGGCATCGACATCGGAATCGAACACTACGGCATTCTGCTCGACCACCGTGGACAGCATTTGGATTTGATCACGCAATCGTGCTGCCTTTTCAAACTCAAGTTCAGCACTTGCTTCTTTCATTTCGCGAGTGAGCTGCGCGATATACGATTTGCCGATGCGACCGGTCAGCACGCCGACGAGCTGTTCGCACATTTTCCGGTGTTCCGCTGCACTGATGCGCCCGACGCAAGGTGCTGAACATTTGCCGATCGAAGCCAACAGGCATGGGCGCCGGGTAACTTCCGCCTTGTGATAGACGTTTTGCGAACATGTGCGCACAGGGAAGGTTTTCAGCAGCCGATCAAGACTATGCCGCAAATCCCACACCTTGGCATAGGGACCGAAATATCTGGTATCTCGACGTTTGCGACTTCTGGTCACCCACACCCGCGGCACATGCTCTGCGGATGAGATCGCCAAATACGGGTAGGTTTTGTCGTCTCGGAACACGACGTTGAATCGTGGATCAAACTCTTTGATCCACGTGTATTCCAACGTCAATGACTCAAGTTCGGTACCTACGACCGTCCATTCCAAGCTGCGTGCCGTAAGCACCATGGTCTGGGTGCGTGGATGCAGCTGATACAACGGCTGGAAGTAGTTGGTCAAACGGTTGCGCAGGTTTTTGGCCTTGCCCACATAAATGACCCTGCCTTCACCGTCTCGCCACTTATAGACGCCCGGCTGTGCCGGAATATCAGATGTTTTCGGACGAAACAGGTCACGCGAATCTCCCAGCAGAGGCGCGCCATTCTTGTTCACTCCTCCGCAGGAAGGAGCATTTCCGCCAGAAAGGGCACTCCCTACGGCATCACTGCTGTCAACGCTCATCTGCTCGACGGTTTTGCGCCAGACTTCCGGACTGTGACGTTCAATGGGTGTGCTCACAGCATGTCCTTAAGGAATTTGCCGGTCCAGGACCGCTCGCACTGCGCCACCTGTTCCGGCGTGCCTTCAGTAACGATAGTGCCGCCTCCATCTCCGCCCTCTGGGCCAAGATCAATAAGCCAGTCAGCCGATTTGACCACATCGAGATTGTGTTCAATAACGATGACGGTATTGCCTTTGTCTACCAATCCCTGCAGGACAAGCAGTAGTTTGCGCACATCTTCAAAATGTAAGCCTGTGGTAGGTTCATCAAGAATATATACGGTTTTACCCGTAGACCTTCGTTGCAATTCCGTGGCAAGTTTCACTCGCTGCGATTCGCCTCCGGAAAGCGTTGGAGCTGGCTGTCCGAGTCGGATATATCCCAGGCCCACCTGAACGAGCGTGTCGAGATAGCGAGAAATGGAAGGATAGGCCTTGAAGAACTGGGCAGCCTCTTCGATTGGCATGTCAAGCACATCGGCAACGGATTTGCCGTTGTATTTCACTTCCAGCGTTTCGCGATTGTAACGTTTGCCATGGCATTCCTCGCAGTCCACGTACACGTCCGGCAGGAAGTTCATTTCGATCTTCAGTGTGCCGTCGCCGCGGCATGCTTCACACCGTCCGCCTTTGACATTGAACGAAAAACGCCCTGGACCATATCCGCGTACCTGAGCTTCAGGAGTTTTAGCAAACAACGTGCGGATCTTGTCCCATACTCCGGTATAGGTGGCCGGATTGGAACGAGGGGTACGTCCAATCGGGTTCTGATCGACGTGGATCACTTTGTCGCACTGGCCCACGCTTTCCACCCGGGTATGCTTGCCGGGAACGATGCGTGCGCCGTTAAGTTTGTCGGCAAGCACTGGATACAGAATCTGATTGATCAAAGTGGACTTGCCGGAACCGGAAACGCCCGTCACGCAGGTGAAGACTCCCAGTGGGAAATTAACCGTCAGATCCTTCAGATTGTTTTCACGGGCTCCGACCACGCGCAGTTGTTTAGTTTTGCGTACTTTGCGTCGGGACTGTGGCGTTTCGATCTTTCGGCGACCGGCGATATAGTCTCCTGTAACCGAGCGTGGAGCGTCAATGAGCTTTTTTGCGGGACCAGAATAGATGACCTCGCCACCATGCTCGCCAGCTCCCGGTCCGATGTCGATGACCCAGTCGGCGTTCTTGATGGTGTCCTCATCATGTTCCACAACAATCAGCGTATTGCCGAGATCGCGTAGGTGATGCAACGTGGTGATCAAGCGTTCGTTGTCTCGCTGATGCAGACCAATGGACGGTTCGTCAAGCACATACATCACGCCCACCAGTCCGGAACCGATCTGAGTCGCCAAACGGATACGCTGTGCCTCGCCGCCAGACAAGGTCTTGGCCGCGCGGGACAACGTCAGGTAATTGAGCCCGACGTCGTTGAGGAATCCAAGACGGGCACGAATCTCCTTCAGCACTTCGCCTGCAATCTGGGCGGCCGACCCTTCAAGCTGCAAGCCATTCACCCATGCGAGGCTTTTCTCGGCAGACATGTCACACACGTCGGCGATGGACTCGCCGTCAACGGTCACCGCCAATACCTCGGGGCGAAGTCTACGCCCTTGGCATGCCTGGCATGGCACTTCGCGCATGTACGATTCGTAGTACTGTTTCATCTGGTCAGAATCGGTCTCGTCATGTCTGCGCATCAGTGTGCGCACTACACCTTCAAAACCGGTGGAGTATTCGCGCATACGACCCCAACGATTACGATATGAGACTTGAACCTTGAAATCACGCCCATACATGATGGCCTGACGAGCCTCCTCCGGAAGATCCTTCCAAGGAGTGTCAAGATCGAATCCCATCTCATCGCCGAGTCCCTCAAGCACATGACGGTAATATTCGCCAGTGCCTTTGGTCATGCCCCACGGTTCGATGGCATTCTCATTCAGGGTTTTGCTAGGATCGGGAATCACCAGTTCCGGATCAATCTCCAGCTTGTATCCGATGCCGGTGCACACGGGGCAGGCGCCGTACGGCGCATTGAATGAGAATGTACGAGGCTCAATCTCGTCAAGCTCAAGCTGATGACCGTTCGGACATGCTCGTTTCTCGGAAAATGGTTTGCGGCGGTCGGGATCCTTCTCATCCAAATCCACGAAATCGGCTACAACGATACCCTTGGCGAGCCTCAACGCGGTTTCAATGGAATCGGTCAAACGCTGACGAACACCGTCCTTGACCACCAGTCGGTCTACCACCACTTCGATGGTGTGCTTCTTCTGCTTGGTGAGTTTGATGTCGTCAGACAGCTGCTTCATTTCGCCATCGATCAACGCTCGCGCATAGCCATCACCGCGTAATAGTTCGAGTAAGTCCTCGAACTCTCCTTTACGCCCACGGACGACCGGTGCAAGAATCTGGAATCGTGTACGTTCCGGATACTGCAGCAGCGCATCCACCATTTGCTGTGGCGTCTGCGCACTTACCAATGCGCCGCATTCCGGGCAATGCGGAACGCCCGTACGTGCGAACAACAGTCGCAGGTAATCGTAAATCTCCGTAATCGTGCCGACCGTCGAACGCGGGTTACGATTCGTGGTCTTCTGATCGATCGACACGGCCGGGCTCAAGCCTTCGATGAAATCGACGTCCGGCTTGTCCATCTGTCCCAGGAACTGTCTCGCGTACGCCGACAGCGATTCCACATACCTGCGCTGGCCTTCGGCGAACAGCGTGTCGAACGCGAGCGAGGATTTGCCGGAGCCCGACAACCCTGTGAACACCACCATGCGATTGCGTGGAAACTCAAGATCCACGTTCTTCAGGTTATGCTCACGAGCGCCTTGGATGACGATTTTGAGGTCGTTGGGTAGGTGTTCGAGGTCGGCTGTGAGTGATCCGTTTTCTGTTTTGAGGGGGCTTTTTTGATTTCTTTTGTGAGGAATGCGTCGCTGGTGAGTATGCGTTCGACTATGATTTCGCCGCTTGTTGCGTTGGTGTGTTTGGTTGCCACGGCCTGCCTCCGCTGGTGGGTGTTCTTGGTTCTAGTTATTTAGGATACCTCATTTTTATCGTGATTTCGAACAGCTGTTCTATTTGTGGTGTGTTGTGTTCCATTGGTGTTGGTTGTGGAGTATTGTCATTGCGTCGTTGATGGGGATGCGTTCTTGTTCGATTCGTAGGTAGGTTGTATTTTTCCCGGTGCAGAGTTGTTCGTATAAGTTTCTTTCGTGTTGTGTGAGTCCTGGTGTTGGTTTGGGGTCGCGTGTTTTGAGGGGTTGTTTTTTTGTGTTGAGTTTGGTGCCGTATGGTTCGTATGTTTTGTATGCTGTGCTATCCATGAGTATGGAGTCGCAGGCGATGCCGGTTTGTCGTAGTTCGGAGAGTATCTCGAGACCGTCTGCGTCTATGTCTCCCCAGTAGATGATGTGGGGTGTGGTTGTGATCCAAGGTAGTAGTGTTTTGATTCGGGTTGCCGCGTGTCCGCTGCCGAATATGCAGATGGCGTGTTCTGTTGTGGGTATGGCTTGGTAGGTGTCTTTGTTTTCCACGATGATGATGTGGGTGATGTCGTGTGGCGCGCCGTTTATCCATGGTTGTGTCACGATGAGGTCTGGTTGGTTGTGGTGTTGTGTGTCGAGGAGTCGGAGTCGGATTTCTCCGTGGCGGTCGTTGAGGGCTAGTTGTTCTCGTTTGAGGAGTTTGCAGATTGCTTTGCAGCGGTTTGATGTTGTTTTGCCTAGCCATTTTGCACTGAATCCGGGGATGGGGACCATGCGTGGGGTCATGTTTTCGGTGTTGTGGTTGGCGAAGTAGTGTGCGGCTTGTATGACCGGTGTCGTCATGGTTTTTGAGGATTTTGGCGATGTTTATGGAGGTGTTGGAGTCGAGGTTGAATTGGTTGGTGATGGTGTGTGCGCGTTGGTGTTCGCGTTGGTAGAGTTTGCGTGTTTGTGGTGTGGTGATGTTGAGGGCCGTGTTGAGGTCGGGTATGGTTACCGAGTCGATGAGTTGGCTGGTTTGTCGGACGATTCCATTGGAGATGATTTTAGTTTTTTCGCTGGTTTCGCAGTGGTGTTGTTGTGCCCAGTTGCGGATGGCTTCGTCTTGGGCACGGATGTGCGTGTAGTGGGCTTCGAGTTCGGCTTGTTTGGGTAGTCGGATGGTTTTGCGCAATGGCCAGGAGGTGTTGGCGTCATACATGTGCTTGGTGAGATAGTCGGTGACGTATCCGTTGAGTTGGCTGTGGATGTCGCTGTTGGTGGTGCTTCTGGCCGTTGCCATGGGTTATGCCTCCGTTGTTGGTTTCGCGGGTGCGGTGGTGGGCTGTGTTTCGTCCTGTGTGATGGTTTCGCTGTCGAGTTCCTGTAGGTATGAGTTGCCGGTGGATGGGTCTTTGTATGCGACGTATGCTCTGTTGGCGACGTTGAGGATTTCCGCGGTTTTGCTTTCCGGGGCGGAGACGATGATTTGGAAGCCGAGTCGGGGTAGTACGGCGAGCGCGCGTTTGGTGTAGCGGCCGTCGGCTTTGATGAGTGCTTCGTCGAGGAAGAGCGTGGTGTAGGTGGGGCGTGCGGTGAGGTCTCCGCCGAGTAGGTAGATGAGGGCTGCGCCGTAGACGAATGAGGTGAGTTCTTGGAGGGCTCCGCCGGATTTTCCGCCGGTGGAGCTGATGCGTTCGTCGGGGGCGTTGTCGTGGTGCACGATTGCGTAGAATGAGCTGCGTACGCGTGGGTCGAGGTTGCGTGCGCCGTATGCTTTGATGCCGTTGGTGTCGTGTATTTTGTCGAGTTCGTTGTGCAGTCTGTTCACGAATGTTTCGCAGTTGTTGAATGCTTTGCGTGTTTCCGTGGGATTGTCGCTTGCGTTGCGCGTCCAGTCTTCCAGTTTTGACAGGATGCGGCTGAGGGTTGTTTCGAATTGTCGGTCGATTGGGCTGAAGGTCACGTCGAGTGATAGTCTGCCGCCTTGTGGGCCGAATTGTTGTCCTTTGAGCATGCTGTTGATGCGGTTGAGCTGTTCTTTGATGTTTTCTTCGTCGGTGCGTAGCGCGCGGTTGAGCTGTTGGAAGCTCATGTAGAGTTTTTTGACGCTGTTGGCGTATTCTTCGTCGGTTGCGGCGCGGGTGACGAGCATGTTGAGTTCGTTGAGTTCGTCGAGGAAGTATCGGTAGTCTTCCACGCTTGCCATGACGGTGTTGTCATCTGTGGAGTGGTTGTTGAGGTAGTCGTCCATGATGCGTTCCGTGTCGGCGCGCAGTTGGTTGGATCTGGCGTCGATTTCTTGGATTCGTGTGCGTGCGATGCGTGCGATGTTGCGTAGCGCGCGCGTGTGGAATGGTGTTTCGCTTTCATGGTCGAAGAGGCCTGCGATGAGTTTTGGCCGGTCTTGCGCGCGTACGGATGCGCCGAAGCAGTTCTCGTATGCGTCGGCGAGTAGGTTCGATACCATGCTGGATAGTGTGGCGTCGTCGAAGTCGTCGTTGCCGTAGGCGTCGAGCCATGCTTGTTCGGCTTGGACGGCGTGTTGGGCCTTGTCGAGGTCGTCTTCGGCTTGGTACTGGTTTCTGTTTTCGGCGGTGGCCTGTTGGTTGAGCTGTTTCAGTTCGGTTTGCAGTTGGCCGAGTTCCGGGTCGTTTTCGATGCGTTCGATCTGCCTGCGGATTCGCGTTTCCTGTTCCCGTAGTCCGTTCACGTCGATTTTGCTCCATGGCATGTCGGCTACGATTCGTGCGAGCTCGTGCTCGTCTTGCAGCAGGCTGATGGTGTTGGACATTTGTTCGCTTCGACGGTCGGCGTTCTGCAACGCCTGCTCCGCCTTGTCGAGTTGGTTTTTCAGTTCGGCCAGGTATTGTTCGTTCATGAAGCCGATGACCTGGTGTAGTCCTTTGCTGCCGTGGAATCCACGGTCGCCGGATTTGATTTGTCCGTCGGCCTGCACTTGTCGTTCGTCATGGTTCATGTCGTCGATGGCGTGCACGCAACGCGCGTCGAACCGTGGCGACGTCGTCTGGTTTTTCAGCCATCCGGCGAACGGAGAGTCCTCCCGGTATTGCAGTTTCGACGACATCCAGCCTTCGCTGGCGGAGGATTCGTATTGCATGCCGGTGTCGATGAACCGCCACGTGCGTCGTGTCATGAGTTTCGGGTCGATGGCGCTGATTTTCGCCGCGAATCCTTGCTCGTGGCGTTTGTCGACGAGGATGGTCTGCGCGATGGGCGCGTAGGTGACGTTCATTGCCAGACGCCACTGTTCGTCCTGTTCGTTCACGTCCATCAGTTCGGCCACATACGGCAGTTCGGACGCGTCCAATCCGGTCGCCCGCATGATAAGCGTGCGCGCGTCGTCCATGTCATCGCTGATGCGCGTCCTGTGCGTGAGTTTGCGCTGATAGTCCCGTCGTAGGCTGTCACGGTCGCGCTGGCGGTCGTGACGCTCCCCTACCAGCTGCTGGAATCTGGCGTTCGCGTCCTTCAACCGTTCCTCGTATGTGTCGAGCGTTTCGGCGAGCATGGCGCGTTTGGCGTCCCATGTCTGCTCGCTGTCGGGAAGCCTGCCTTCGACCTGTTCGAATCGTTCGGCTATGGCATGACGTTGCCTGCTCGCCTCGTCGATGTCCTGGCGCACGCGTTGAAGATCCTTGCCGAGCTGCTGCAGACTGCCGCCGTCGATGCCTTGGATACGTTCCTTGACGGCGTCGATTCGCGTGTTGAGCTCGCCGACGCGCTGCATCGCCCGATCGATGGCCTCCTGCGACTCCTTGACCTTGCGCTGCGCGGCCGGCAGACCAGCGCGCACTTCGCTGGCCATGCGCGAGCGCGCCCATGCGGACAGTGTTGCGTTGCCATGTTCGCTGTCGGGGTTGATGGGTTCGTATTCGCGTCGTTCGCTGGTTTGCTTTGCGTATTCGCCGTAGCGTGTCTGGATGTTTTGCAGGATGGCGACGCGGGCCATTTTGTCTTCCATGCTGTGGAAGTTTTCGTTGAACCGGTTGTAGTCGTCGACGGTTTCGTGGGCGAGGCGGATGGATTCGGGTATGTCGAGCACGCCTTGCTTGAAGATGTCGTCGAGTTTTGAGGGGCGTCCGCCGATTGTATTTTGTGCAGGAGGCGGCAGGCGTCGGCGCTTAGGCCCATGTCCTGCCAGATGGAGGCGTGGAATGCCGCGGCGTTGGTGTGCGTGGTGCATTCCGGATAGGTTTTTTCGAACATGGACCGGGTGAATGGTGTGTTGCGGTACTGGTCCATGAGTCGTGGGTCGATGGTTCGGTTCCAGGTGATGTAGCGGCGGCGTAGTCCGTCTTGTCCGTCTCCGGCGTTCAGGTAGAGGAATTTGCCGCAGGAGAGCAGTCCTCCGTCGGTTTTGTTCACGTAGGTGTCGACGATTGCGCCCCAGATGTTCTGTGGGGTGTCGTCGGCGTCTTTGCCGCGCAGGAAGATCGGCGTTTCGCCGTTTTCGCTATCGCTTACGCCGATCATGCCACGCAGGTAGGTGTAGTCGTTGCGTTCCGAACGTCCGGAGTTCGACGCCTTGTTGTAGGGGGTTCCGGATGGGTAGAGGAGTGAGATTTGCGCGTCGACGAGTGTGGATTTGCCTGATTCGCTGGCGCCGGCGAGCAGGGTCACCGGCATGGTTTCGTCCATGGATGGGCGGAATTCGTGCCAGCCGCCGTATGAGCCCCAGTTGACGATTTGTCGGCTTTGTAGCATCCACTTGTCGGAAACGATCTTCATGCCGTCTGCCATCAGTGTTCCTCCTCGTCGAAACGGTTGTCGTCGGTGTTGAAATCGAATGCGTCTTGTTCTATGTCTTCCATGGGCCTGTCGTCCGGGCCGGCGTTGGTGCGGCCGTCGGCGGATGCGTTCTCGTCCGCGGTTTCGGATCC
Organism: Bifidobacterium catenulatum PV20-2; assembly: GCF_000800455.1. Classification (NCBI taxonomy): domain Bacteria; kingdom Bacillati; phylum Actinomycetota; class Actinomycetes; order Bifidobacteriales; family Bifidobacteriaceae; genus Bifidobacterium; species Bifidobacterium catenulatum. The sequence goes on along the minus strand of NZ_CP007456.1, from coordinate 1,225,722 downwards.
GAGCCACTGGTCGGCGAGGCCGCGGTCGAGCACCATGGGCACCAGTGGCGTGAGGACGTACATGTCGTCGTCTTCGATCGGCGCGAGATACCCGTAGGTGCGCATGCGTGAGATGATGGACGTGATTTTCTTCGCAGTGCCTTCCTCGTCGTTGCTGGCGGTGAGGAATCCCGCGCCGGTGGCGAGCAATGCGCGGATGTCGTCGAAGCTGATAAGCCAGTCGCATGGTTCGGCGTTCTGGTTTTCGTATTCCAACGCTTTGATGCGTAGCGCGGCAAGCGTGGCGGCCTCCTCGCGGGTGAGGCTCATACGTGTTTTCAACGAACGGATGCATGTCTCCGAGTCGGTGACCGGCGACGCGTACATGATGCGGTATTTCGTGTTGTCGACCAGTCTGAGCATGTCGTTGTTGAGCGAACGTTCCACGACCTCACGGTTCTCGCAGGCGAGGTCATACAGGCTGCCGTCGATGTAGCGTTCGCGTTTGAGCGCGATCGCGGCCATGCGCGCTTCGACGGGCATGTCGCCGGTGTCGCCGTTGAACAGCGCGGTCGAGGCCTGCTGGCTGCCGGCCTCTTCCAATACCGGCTCCCCTTCTGTCAGGATCGTTTCCTCGATGTTGGCTTCGATATAGTCCGTCATGCTTATCTCTCCTCGATGATGTCGTCGAGCGTCGTTTCGGTGGTGAGAATGGGTTTGGTGCGCCATACGCGTTCGCTGCCGTCGATCGATATGCAGCGCCATGTCACGTATGACGAGTCGTCCTGCGTGCGCAGGGCGCTGAGGAAGCCGACCAGTTCGCTTTCCCTCCGTTCGGCTTTCGGCAGCTGGTTGAAGCTTGCCGCGAGGTCCACGAACATGCCGTCCGATGTCGTCACCGGATTGCTGCGGATAAGCCTGATCATGCGCGTCAGCCGTGGCCCGCATATTTCGACCATGTTCTTGAGGTCCGGCGCTTCGATGGTCGCCGCTGGGGCGTCGTTCAGGCTGGATGATGCGGCGCGCGCCATTGATCTGGCCGGACGAGATGGCAATGTCGGGAATTTCGCCTGCCCGGCGTCCGTATGGTAGGGCCGGCTTTGGTCATTGGGATGGGCTTTGGCTTCGGCGCTGGTCTTTGCGAACAGCTGGTTGAGTTTGGCGAGCATGGTCCGGTAGCTCGTGTCGGTCTGCTGGCGTACGAGACGGCTGACCGCCTCGTCGGACGTGCGGATCTGCCGGCGCACGTCCTCGATGCCTTCATAGATGCGTTTGAGTTCGGAACGCACCTGGTTGAGCAGCACGCTCGGCTCGCCATCCAAATAGGGGTTTCTGGCGATGTCCCGCACCGCGTCGTCGATCTCGCGCCGGCCTTCGTCGGTGACGATGACTTGGAACGCGTCTTCGAAACGACGTCCGCTGTCGGATTCGCGGAACGCACGTCGGTATTCGTCATGGTATGCGGTGAGGATGCTTTCCACGCTCATGGCGCCGGCCTGCATGCGCCGTCGGAGCGCGTCGCCGTTGTCCCGTTCGGAAAGGGCGAGCTCGCGCAGGTCGATGGGCACTCCTCGCAGAGTGTTGTGAATCACGCCGATGATGTCGCCGACCTGTTCGGACGTGAGCTTTTCCAAGGCCTCGCTATGTTCCAGCTCGTCGATTTCCTTCTGCCGTTCCTCGATGTCCCTCTTCAGCAGGCGGATGCGTTCGCGCGGATCGGCGGTCAACTGCATGCGAGCATGCTCGATTTCCATGATGATGCTGTTGGCCTGCGCGCCGGACAGCGCTTTCGTGGTGTCCTCAAGCCGGTCGAGCGCTTCGATGGCACGGTGCGCTCGCGCTGTGAGACGGTACAGGTAGCGGTGCGAGGCCACGTCCATGGAATTGGCGAGCCAGGCGTAGTCGCCTTCCCTTTCGCGAGCGAGGTCAAGCAGGACCGAATGCGCGGCCTCGCGCGCAGTCTGCCCGTCTTTCAGCGTGTAATCGTCGGTTTCGATGAGCCGGTTGAGACTGCGTGCGAACCGTTCTTCGACGATTTCGCGCGGCAGCTCCCCCGTCAGCGGGTCGAACGTGGAACGCAACAACGCGACGTACAGCATGGAATTGTTACGCAGCAGCAACCGTAGGACACCGGTTTCGTATACGGGTCGAAGCCGTTCCATCTCCCGTCTGATCTCAGCCAACAATACGCCCTTCCATGTGTTCGATGCCTTGGCAGCAAGTCTCCATTCTAAACGAAAACAAGGAAAAGACGCCGCAGTTACAGTACGAAAGCGACGTCTTTTCCTGTCATGGAAGAGGGAACCCGGCCCCATCTAATTTCCGGCTAGATGCTCATGCTCATAAGCTGGGCCGCATACTCCTCTACGAGTTCGCTGTCCCGTTCCGTCCACTCGTGGCTGGCGGAATCGTCCGGCACGAAAATAATGTCGCTGTTCTCGTTCATTTGTTTTACCTCCGTCCGTTCCGCTCTCCCCCGGCATCGTTGCCTGTTTTGGCGGAACTTCTCCTAGCCTCTCGCATGGATTATCTCTTTTCAAGAGAACGTTCACATTGTGGTCAAACGTTTTCTCAACAGAGGAGGATTCCAGTTCGGATTTCGGTCGGGATGAATTGAGGATGATGCCCGGATTTGCGGTCGGATATGAAAAAAGCTTCCTTCCGGAAGCTTTCAAATGGAGCGGACAACGGGACTCGAACCCGCGGTCTCAACCTTGGCAAGGTTGCGCTTTACCAACTAAGCTATGTCCGCAAGTTGTTTCCACCGTGGTGGGCAACGAGTAGAAAATATACATGAAGCATGCCAACTCCGCAAATCGCGGCGTGTCGCGCTATTTTCCAACGACTTAAGCCGATGTTATGCCATGGTTCGCGGAGCCGGTGCCAACGATACAACCGGCATTCCGACCGATATCGCCCCTGGTGCGTCCTGTTGCCACATGCCTTGTCGTTCCACCTTTGCGTCCCCGTTGCTTTCTTCGCCTTATGGCAGGCACCCATTATCCAACCACGGCGGATAAAGCAAATGTCGTTGGGGGCGTAAGCGGTTGACACGGATTGAAAGCGACTAGGCGTCCCACTGACAACGGGCGAGATCGACTCGCAGTCCGGAAGCTCCGGCGTTCGAGTCTTTCATCTTGCCTGACTCGCTTAGTTCGGGCATACCTTTCGGAGAGATGAAGACAACGCCTTCCTCTTCGAGCAGAAGCCGCTGTCTTTCCGGACCGCCGAACGCGAATCCGGGCGCCAACGAGCCGTCTCGGAACACCACACGATGACATGGAATCACACCCGGCTCAGGATTCGAATGCAGGGCATAGCCGACAAAACGCGCGTTGCGTGGCGCTCCGGCCAAAGCCGCAACCTGCCCATAGGTGGCGACTTTACCCTTCGGAATGCGCCGCACCACCTCATAAACACGCCTGCTGAACAATCCCTTCTCCATTCGTTGTCCCATTCCTCAAGAAACTAGTCGAGGATGATGCCGGCGGAGAGCATTTGCTGGCGGGCTGCGATGCCGAGTTCTTCACTGACCGGTTCGGTCAGGTTTTCGATGACATGCACTTCAAGTCCAAGCTTACGGGCGTCCAGCGCGGTTTCCTTGACACAGTGCGATTCGGCCAAGCCAACCACGTCGACGCATTCGATACCCGCGGATTCCAATGCAACGGCAAGCGTACGCCCTGTAGCCATGTCAGAGGCGACCTGTTCGCGGGAAGGAATCGAATCCGTATTATCCTCGTATCCTTCGAACCCCGAATATGACGGCGAATACTGTCCCTTCTTGAAATGATGCTCTACATGCAGCGCGGCGATCGCTGGATGAAGTTCGGCGCCGGGAGAGCCGGCCTTGCCGTGCACGGGCCACGTATCCACATAGTCGGGTTGCTCCGACCAGTGTGAGCCGGGCTCGATATGCCAATCCTGCGTGGTTGCGATGTATTCGTACTCGCCGCGATGCGCATTCACGTAATCCGCGATACGTTCCGCGACGGCATTGCCACCGGCTACACCCAGTTCGCCGCCTTCGCAAAATGTCGGCTGCACATCCACAATGATCAAAGCTTTCTTCATGTTTGCTCCCTTCCGAATTTGCCTGCTCACCAGAATAATCTGATTGTTACACTTCCGCGCAATCTATTCCATTTGCGATTGCGTACCACGCGGTGGGATTCACGTGGTTACAGGCGTTCGGTATGATGTTCGATTGGCGTTTGGCCTTATGAAATGATGGGCGGGCCGTTATGTGCGGCACAGCCAGTTTGGAACGACAGTAACGAAAGTGCAGAGGTGTTGAGGCATGGCAATTGAAGCGCAGGAGCTTGAGATTCAGATCGGCGCGCGCACGTTGCTGCATCCCACGAATTTCCACGTCGCCAAGGGCGACAAGATCGGTCTGGTCGGACGTAACGGCGCCGGCAAGACCACGCTCACCCGCGTGATCACCGGCGACATGCTGCCCACCGCCGGCAAAGTGCGTGTATCGGGCAAGCTCGGCTATCTGCCGCAGGACACGCATGCTGCCGATCCGGAACAGACCGCGCTCGACCGCATGATGAGCGCGCGAGACATCGCATCAATCATCAGTCGTATCCGCAAGGCTGAAAAGGAGATGACCGATCCGGATCCGGACGTCATGACCCGAGCGATGAACCGTTACGACAAGGCTATGCAGGATTTCGAAAAGGCCGGCGGCTATGCGGCTCAGTCCGAAGCGACCGCAATGGCGGCAAGCCTTGGCCTGCCGCAGGAGGTCATGGGCCAGCAGTTGGGTACTCTTTCCGGCGGCCAGCGTCGTCGTATCGAATTGGCCCGCATCCTGTTCTCTGATGCGGACACACTGATCCTCGACGAACCGACCAACCATTTGGACGCCGACTCCATCGAATGGTTACGCGGATACCTGAAGAAATACGAGGGTGGATTCCTGGTCATCTCCCACTCCACCGAACTGTTGGACGAAGTGGTGAACAAGGTATGGCATCTGGATGCGCAGCTCGGACAGATCGACATGTATTCCCTCGGTTGGAAAGCCTACCTGCATCAGCGCGTGGTTGATGAGGAACGTCGCCGTCGCGAACGTGAAGTGGCCGAGAAGAAGGCGGAACGCCTCATGCAGCAGGGTATCCGCCTGCATGCGAAGGCGACCAAGGCCGTGGCCGCGCAGAACATGATGCGTCGTGCGGAGAAACTTCTCGAGAACACGTCCGAGGCACAAAAGCAGGAGAAAGTGGCGGATATCCGGTTCCCGGAGCCGGCTCCGTGCGGTCGCACGCCGATCATGGCGAAGGATGTGTCGAAAGCGTATGGTTCGAACATTGTATTCGCCGGCGTGAATCTGGCTATTGACAAGGGTTCGCGTGTGGTGATTTTGGGATACAACGGTGCTGGTAAGACCACCACCCTGCGTCTGCTCGCGCATTTGGAAGAGCCGGACACCGGTTCCGTGGACTACGGTCACGGCTGTAAAATCGGCTATTTTGCACAAGAACATGACACGCTTGATCTGAACGCCACGGTGCTCGAAAATCTCATTCACGTGGCTCCGGAACTGAATGATACGCAGGCGCGTTCGATTCTTGGCTCGTTCCTGTTTTCGGGCGATGATGCGTTGAAGCCGGCCCGTGTGCTTTCCGGTGGCGAAAAGACCCGCTTAGCGTTGGCGACATTGGTGACGAGCCGTGCGAACGTGCTGCTGCTTGACGAACCGACCAACAATCTTGATCCGGCTTCACGCGATGAGATCCTCAAGGCCATCGCCAAGTATGAAGGTGCTATTGTGCTCGTCACCCACGATGAGGGTGCGGTGCAGGCATTGAACCCTGAACGTGTGCTGCTCATGCCTGACGGCGATGAAGACCTGTGGAATGATTCCTATCTGGAATTGGTCGCCGAAGAGTAAGCCGAGTAATTCGAGTTTTATTCGGATTGTATTTATGCCGGACGCGAAAACGTCCGGCTTTTTCTTTCCACATGCGTTTCGAGCACGTTCGGTATTTCCGTATTTGTCTTGGGGTCTGCGAACAATCTGTGATTTGCAAGCGGCCCCGACTCATGAATCGCATCTTGCATGCCCATTGAGGGCTTGAGTCGATTCGTTTGCCAGGAAGTCGCCATTGCGATCGCCCGAACCTTTTCGGATTTCGTTATGCGCCCCTAGCCTTCCGCGCTCCTGTTGGAACATGACGTGCGGAACAGACCAGAGGGGCCGATGCAGCAACACATCGAACGCATAGCGAAAGGAAGTTCCGTGCCACGTAACGGCAAGGAAGGCATTCTCTTCAGTTTCATCATGTCCGCGATCATGATTTATGTGATGGCGGCACTCAATTACGGCGTACGTATCGGTGACGTCGGTGCGGCGGCGTGGAGCTACGCATTGTTCAACTGGCCGTTGGCCTACGTGGTCGGCATGATTTGCGATTTGTGCATCTGCACGCCAAGCTCCCGCGCGATTATGAATACATTCTGCGCGGCAACCGACCGTGCGGTATGGAAAGGCATCACGGTCAAATTCCTCATGGTGGTGCTGATGACCGTGTTCATGACCGTATTCGGCGCCATCATGGCATTCGGTTTCACATTCGGCGCGTTCACGGGATTCTGGCGCATGTTCCCCTACAATTTCACCATCGCGTTGCCGATTCAGATGCTGATCGTCGCGCCATTGTCCGGCAAGATAGTTCACGCCATCGGCGATGCTGCCGGATGGAACAAGTCTGCGCAACAGCATGTTCCCGCTTTGGATGTCAAGACCGTTGCCGATGTGATGCAGCATGACGTTTACACGGTAGCCTCGGATGCCACGGTACGTGACGCAGTGCGCATGATGTTGGAAAAGAACATCAGCGGCATGCCTATCGTCGATGACGAACGCCACGTGGTCGGCTTCATCTCCGATAGCGACGTACTGCGCCGCTTCGCACAAGACAACGCGCCGGTTTCTGACATTTCCACGCTGGTCACTGGCATGGCCCGCGGCGAATTCCCGGAACTGTCTCACGCAGAACTGCTTGATATGAACGTCATGGTTATTGCCACAAAGCCGGCCGTCACCGTGCAATCGGATGCCAATATCGCGCAAGTCTGCCAGATGCTCGGCTATCAACAGTACAAGAAAGTGCCGGTGGTTGAACAAGGCAAGATCGTGGGCGTCGTCAACCGTGGACGCCTCACCCGCCGTTCCTTCGAAGCATGCCTTGGTACTGCCGAATAGCAATTAAATAATAACTAAATACTGCAATAAGTGGAGGGCGCCGAATCTGTCAATCGACGCCCTACACTGTTTATCTCATTCCTTATTGCAATCAAACCGAATCATGCGCGATATGCGCAAGCCTTCACCGGCTTCGCTTGGTGAGCGGCTCCCAAGGCTCAAGCTCAACCGGCTGAGTGGCCAATACTTCGCGCGTAGCCTCATCGAGATACTCCTTGCGAATGATCAGTTCGGTAACATAACGGTCGAACCAAGCATCGGACGCCACATAATAGCCATCCTGACCATTATCCTTGCCCCAACTGTTCTCCACCTTCCAACGGTTTGGACGCCCGTCAGCATCCAAATTCACGCCAGTCAACGTCATGGCATGATTGCTTGGGCAATCGCCATACTCCAATCCCGTGGCCTTGTCGAACGTGAATTCCGTACCGAAAAGCTGGTCAACGCGCACAGTATCGCAATCAAAATAGCCATCGCCACGCAACGAAAACTGCATGCAATCACAAGCGAACCAAATCGGATGACCACCACTGATCTGGTCCACAGCAGCCTTCTTGAACACGTCAAGAGACACGTTCACAAACTCCATATCACCCGCCTCGGCCACATTGGCCGAAAAACGAATACGATACCGCTTGCCAAACGGACGACTCTCCATCGGCACATTGCACAACGTAACCAAATCGTTCACATCCACCGGCACATACTTCTTATAAAACTCCATCGGAGTGATACCGAATTCACGAATCTGCGGACGCTCATCCTTGCCGGTCTTCGCAGCCTTTTCAGACGAACCCTCCCCCGCGGTTTTCTTCTTGCCATCATCTTTGTCATCGCTCATACGCGCAAGAAAATCAAAACGCTCCGGAGGCTCCCCCAACGCGATCGCACACATGCGATACACCGTGGCCATATCCTCATTCTTCAACGCACGCAACTCATCCAACGACGTTCCAGCTGTATGACGGTCACGCAAATCGGACGCAAACTCACGTAGCTTCGTATTTAAATACTGCTTGAACGCATCCGAATTCCTCGAATTAGCTGACTCCGGATAAGCACTCTTCGGCACCAAACCATACTTGTTCACCAAATTGGCAAACATTTGCCACCAACCACCATCATCGGCCGGACCATAATTAATCGCCTCGAACACACGACTATCCAACGGCTCATCCAACGTGGCAAGCACATTCTCCAAATACGTGTTCGACTTCTCCATCGCATCCCAGAAAAACAGGTAGGTTTCCGAAAACTCGAAATCCTCCAAATTCCAACGATGCATCAACTCATAACGCAACGTATTAAGCGCCGCAAACATCCAACAACGCCCCGAGCTACGCTGATTGGTGATACTCCCCTGCTTCAGTTCAATGGAGAAATCATTCTGCAGCACACGTTCGCCCTTGTAGTCAGTAGCTGCGGCAAGTACTCCGGATGATACTGCCGCATTGGCGGCCACCAGATTGGCACGGTCGGCGTTGAAGCCCGCGGAATACTGTTTGAGCAGTGCTGGGTCGAGTGCTTTGATGTCACTCATGGTTCATGGTCCTTTCGATGTGTTCGATTTCGGATTCTATGCCGCGCAGGCGGCAACGCAGGTCGGATTCCACGTCTACGCCATCACATTGCGCTTTGCGGATGATGGCGATGATTTCGTCTGCATAAGGATGACGGACATCATGCTGTTCGTCTGTCTGTTCTGCGCTTGGATTGAATGCGGTTTCGAGCTGATTACGATACTGCGATTTGTGTACTCTCGATACGATTTTTGTAGCACGCGGCAATGCGCCTTGCGCATGGGAGATGCCTTCGAGCACAGACTTACGATGCTTCTCTTTCTGCTTCATCGCTTCCCACAGTTTCAGCGTATCTTGCGCATTTTCCGGTGCCGGTACGGAATCGTCGGCAGCATCGTCCGTTTGAAAGACATGCGGATGGCGGGTGATGAGCTTATCTACGAGACGGTTGCACACTTCGTCGATGTTGAACGGATCCTGCGTATCCACGGCGCACACTTGCGCTTGGAAAACGGATTGCAGCAGCATGTCGCCGAGTTCTTCACGCATGTTGTCGCGATCGTTCGTTTCCACAGCGTCGATGTATTCGTAGGTTTCTTCCAACAGTGGTTTAAGCAGGCTTGTATTGGTCTGCTCGCCGTCCCAAGGGCATCCGCCTGGTTCGTGCAAAATGCGTACGACTTGCTTGACACGGTCCAACGCGCTAGGCGCATCGCGTACAGGGTCAAGTTTCGAACAGTGTTCGAATTCTTCGGGCAACTGATAATCATCATGTGCGGCTTCAGTCATACCGCCGATTCTTCTCGCATGTGCCGACCATGCAGCTGCGGCCTTGGCATCCGTAAGCGTCTCGTCTCTCGAGATAAACAAACCAACCACATCCGAACCATACCGCCCAATCATCCCTCCTCGTTGCAGAAAGCAGGTTTTTGCAAATCTACCGGTATTGGGGAGTCACCCATGCCTTACACGCATTTTCGGCATTTCACCTCCGGAATACGACGGGAATATCACACCCCTATATATGATTGAATGTGTCTGTATTAACTCCAGAAAGAAACGGAAAGGCAATGAACGAATCGCAAGATTCCAACGACAGTAGTACGAACGACAGTAACGCGAATACGGCAAACAATATTCGCCAACAGGAAACGGAACATCAGGGTGCGGCCGTCAAAGCGGCGCTCGGAGCCAATATTGGCGTGGCCATCGCCAAGCTCGCGGCAGCGTTCTTCACCGGATCGTCCGCAATGCTTTCCGAATCGGTGCACTCCATCGCCGACTGCTCCAATGAGATCGTACTCATGGTAGGCGGCCGCTTCGCCAAACATAAAACGGACGGCGATCATCCGTTCGGGTTGTATCGGGCCAAGTATCTCGCCTCGTTCGTGGTGGCGACGTTGCTGTTCTTCGTCGGAGGTTTCTTCTCCACTTCGGAAGCGGTAAAGAAGCTGCTCGCCATTGCCGCAAATCCCGCGTTGCGTGATGCCAACCAGATGGAACTGCTGGTGGCGTTCATTGTGGTGGTCATCAGCGCCTGTCTGGAAGGTTACGGACTGCATCAAAGCATCAAGGAAGCGAACGAGCGCATGGAACGTACGGGCGTACCCCACATGGGCGTGTTCCGTTTCTGGAAGCGCACCAAATCGGCGGAGCTTGCATCCGTCATCATGGAAGACACGCTTGCCCTGATTGGTCTGGCATTCGCAGGAACTGGCATCGGTCTGGCGATTCTGCTCGACAATGAGATATTCGATGCGATCGGCGGTTTGATGGTTGGTCTTGTATTGATCTCGGGATCGTTGCTGCTGATGTTCAAGTCGGGTTCATTGCTGATTGGCGAGGCAGTTGACGCTGATACCCGAAAGGAGATTGAGCAGGCCGTTATTTCGACGCCTGGCGTGGAACGACTGCTGAACATGCAGACTGTGCACATGTCTGAGGATGACATTCTGCTGTGTGTCAAAGTGCAGACCAGCAAACTCGACCGCGATTACGACGTCGAAACCGTGAACAAGATCGAACAAAGCGTGCGTGCCGCATTGCCATGGTTCCGTTTCGAAATCTACGTAGAGCCTGACCTTTACCGCACCGACCACAAAATCGTCTCGTAGCCGCGCGCAATGAGCTTGTTGAATTGCTGTTGAATTGCTGAGGAGTGTTCTAGAGTCCAGATTCATCCAGTGGGTGGAATAATCCTCCCTGTAGTAGGACGTATGGGTCGAGTGATGCTCGCATATGAGCAGTAACGTATATAGGGGGTCGTTTGCCAATCCAATCGTGACTGGCAAACGACCCCCTCCATATCAGAGCGAGAATCAAGCAAGCTGTCGAAGCATCGATCGATGTAAAACCTTACAGCAAATCAGCCCTGCATCTGCTCGGCGGCATCATTGATGCAACGAATCGCATTCAATGTACGCGGATATCCGATATACGGCATGCACTGCGAAATAACGGCAATCAGAAGCGCCTTCTCATTGCCCACGCCCATATTGGCCTTCGCATGAGACGTCAATTGCGGTTCGCAACCACCCTGCGCGGCGAGGAAGCACAACGTGATCATTTCACGCTCACGCGTGCTCAAGCAACCGCGCGTGTAGTAGTCGCCGAAGCAGTTGCAGGCAAGCCACTTGTTGATGTGCCGTGTATCTTCGGGACCGGATTGCGCGAATCCACGCATTCCTTCACCGAAGATTTCGATCTGCTTGTCTTCACCCGCCTTGGCACGCGTTTCCGGCGTGGTGGTGCCTTGCGGTTCAAGCGGAAGATGCACGTTGGCCGCGCCGAGGAAGTTGTTGAGCTTCTTCAGGAACGGCAGAGTTTTGCCGAAGCCGCAGTATGCGGTCGCTTGATACACCATTTCCTTGATGGCGATGGACGATAGTCCGGTTTCGTAGGCCACCGGCAGCATCATTTCGAAGGCATCCAAGCCTTGGCATCCGACCAACACGGCAAGAATGGCCAAAGAACGGGTCTTGTCATCCAAATCAGGATGATTTGCTCCCGGTTCGTTCACCACTTCGTCATAAGCGAAATTCGAGAAGAATTCAATGAATTCCGGATCGGTTTGTGACAATGTCCTGTCATTATTCCAGAACGAATTCATCCGTTTGTGCAGCTCTTCAAACAAGACTTGCTTCCTTTCGTTTGATTTGCGCTTATTCTATCGTCGGTATATTGCTCAGACCTCGCTGATGCGCAGCAGCGACTTTACGGTGCGGCGCTCGTCCATGGCCGCGTACGCTTCCTGAATATCGTCGAGCGTGTATTCGGAGGTGTAGACGATGCCGGGATTGATGTTGCCGTCGAGCACTTCCTTGAGCAGTCGCTGCAGATCGTACGTGCGCACCGGTGCCGGACCGCCGCGCAGGCCAACGTTGCGGTAGAACAGTCCTGGAATATCGGCTTCCACGCCGTGCGGCAAGCCAACGCGTCCGACTACAGCGCCCGCACGCGCAACCTTCATGGCAGTGTCGTTCGACAATGCGGACCCTACGCATTCAAGCACGGCGTCGGCACCGTAACCATCAGTCATTTCCAGTACCTTGGCCACGGCCTCGTCGCCACGTTCCTCCACGAAATCGGTGGCACCGAATTCGCGTGCGATACGTTGGCGGTCGGCATGGCGGCTCATGGAAATGATGCGGGTGGCGCCCATCAGCTTGGCGGACAGCACTCCGCACAGGCCGACCGCACCGTCGCCGAACACGACTGCGGTGTCTCCCGGCTTGATTTCGGCGGAAGCGGCCGCATGGTAACCGGTCGACATCACGTCAGAGAGGGTGAGCAGCGATGCGAGCATTCCGTCGGAGAAGCTCTTCGCGTCGCCCGGAACGACCACCAGCGTGCCGTCGGCTTCGGGAACGCGCAGGTATTCCGCCTGGCAGCCCAATCCCTCGTCTCCGAAATATCCGCCGTGGGGGCAGCTGGATTCGAAACCGGCCTTGCATACCGGGCACTTGCCGCAGCTGAACGGGAACGGTACGATCACGAAATCGCCCGGCTTGGCCACGGTCACGTCGCCGCCGATCTGATCAACCACGCCGATGGCTTCATGGCCGGCCTGGGTGTTGGGCTCCTTGCTACCGTCACGGTAGAACCACAGGTCGGATCCGCATACGCATGCGCGTACCACGCGGATGATGGCGTCTCCCCCATCGATGATGGTCGGTTCGACATGTTCCTCACATGCCATCTGCTTGACTCCCTTGAAGATCGCTGCCTTCATGAGTTGCTCCTTTGTTGTACGAATTGAATTAAGGTAACGTCTGCGATGACGCCTCGACTTATGCGTCAGCCTTGCTACGAATCTGTTTTTTCACTGTTTCGATGACATCGTGGTTTTCTTCCAGAAGTCGTTGCGCTTCGTCGTCATGGCCTTCCGCCACGGCACGCCAATACAATGTTTTGAGGGAAACATAGGCTTGCTGCATGCGGATGCTTTCGGCTTTTGCGGCCAAGCGCAACGCCTGCGCGTCCAGTAGCGCCATTTGCCTGCGCGCACCTTCGGTTCCGTCGAAACGGTTTTTCAGATACTCGCGCATGGCATCAAGCGGCATGCCAGTCGCAGACAAGCAGGAAATAGTAACCAACGATTGAATGTCTTCGTCGGTGTAGGCACGATGGCCAGAACTTGGGTCACGTGCGATCGGGGCAATGATGCCGATCTGCTCGTAGTAGCGCAAAGTGGATTCGGGAAGTCCGGAAATCATGGATGCTTCACAAATCGTATGCCATGTTGTAGTGCTCATACTCTGCACTGTAAAAACTTAAAGTGCTTGAAGTCTAATTGGCGTGTTGCATGCTGTCGCATAGCAAAAGAACATGTAATCCTGACAATTAGCTAAGTTGCGTCTGCAAAGCGTAACTTACGTGTTCATCGTAAGGAACATAGGATCACGCTGTTTTGGACGAATGCCACCTCACAACAAAAAGCTCTTATGCTGCTGAGTTGAATGAAATCGTGCGGATTAGGTGTACTGGACTGGACCGTACGCCCGGATTTGGAGTATTTGTAACGATATTTTGGATACAGGGAAATCCATGATGCGTGTTCGGCAAACAACACGTCGTATAATACCTTTCGTCGTTCCTGCCCGAGCCGCGCAGGTCGAGGAACGGCCCACGGCGACTGCCGCGATCTCCGACTCACGGTGCGCGGCATCGACCAACGCAAGGATTCATTATCATTATGGCGAAGCCATTCTCTAAAACCGTTATTCATAATACAGACGCGAAGCTGTCGAAGCAGGTAAGGCAGCCTTTGAAAACAAACCAAGGAACACACAAGGCCCTCACATGGCGTGTGGTCGATATCGCGGTCGGCGCGGCGGTCGGCGTGATGTCGGGAGTGATGTTTTGGGTGTTCGACGGTCTCTCGTATGGTCTTTTTCCGTTGATGACTTTGATTCTTCCTGGTTCAGCGGCGCTACTTCATGCTTTGTTCTACTTCCCCGCCACGTTGGGTTCTCTGATCGTGCGCAAGCCGGGAGCTTCGGCCTACGTGCTTTTGGTCGCATCGTTCGTCGAGGTGGTACTCGGCACGAAATACAGTGTGAGCCTGGTGGTGATCGCGTTGTTGCAGGCGGCAGCCGCAGAAGCGGTATTCGCGCTGTTCCGCTACCGTCGTTGGACGCTCGGCGTCACCATTCTGTCTGCTATGGCGATTGGAATCGTCTACAACTTCTACCTGCTGTTCTTCTACTATCAGGCATTCACGTTTTTCAGCCCGCGAGGCATCATCGGCACTATTTGCGAGCTGCTTAGCGCGGTGGCATTCGCCGGTTTCGGTTCTTGGGGAATGTATTGCGCTTTACGTAAGTCAGGTGTTCTGTCGCGATTCGCTTCCTCGCATAAGGAACATAACGAAGAAAACGCCTGAAAGTACGTTCGAAAGCATGCCTCGACCATTTTAATTTTTTAATCAAATCTCATCAGTTTTACTGATTAAAAGGGCACAACGACGGTTACGACGTTGTGCCCTTTTATACTGTTCACGTAGTGCGATTGCTGTGGAATCTTCGGAACTGGAATCTTCGAACTCGAAATTCCCGGAATCAATCGGCGGTGATCAGCTCGCTCGAATCCATGTCGAAGTCGGACATGGCAAACGAGCGAATCGCCGGATCCTCATACGTGTTCATGTAATACGTGTTAGTCTTTCCGGAATAACCGCTGGTGAACAGTGTGCGCTCGAACTGGTCGTTGCCCATCTTGGACATGCCGTCAGCCATCTGTACGGAAGCCAGCGTGTGGAACAGACGAGACACATTGGCGGACTCATTGTTCTGCTGTGGATAGTGCGTGTTGGTGTAGGCAACGCGTACGAAACGCGACGGCGAACTCACGTCACCGGGAATGCCGTGCATGCTCACGCCGGCACCCCATGCGCTCAGTTTCGCTTTGCCCCAAGTGGTCGGCTCCGCCATTTCGTTGCTCACGCACATGTAGTTGCGCAGGTTTTCCATATGGAAGTCGAAGGTCGGCTGGTTGGTGAGCACATCCACATCGTCATGATGAACGTGCATGCCATCAGCCATCTGCTCGACGACGATGCTTCGGGTGCCGTCACCAATGAACCAGTGCAGCAGGGACTCCTGCTGGCCGGGCACGACCTGCGAAACGAGCGTCACGTTCTTCAACGCTTCTTCGACTTCGTCGACACTGTCGAAATTGCGCGCCACCCACAGCGGGAATTCGAAGGTAGCGACGTTTTCGGTTCCTTCGACCGGCTCGTGTGCAAAGGAGGCGTATCCGGGGAAGTTCAGTCCGGCAATGGCCAGACCATGCTCGTTGGCGCAGTCGAAATACATGGGGCGGTCGGCCATGACCACGCCCACGCCGATCACCGCATTCGGTTCGTTCTTGCCTTCGGCCCCATACACATAGTCGTACTGGTAGCCTCGCGGAGTGACCAGAATGGTCTCGCCGTAGGAGAAGCTCCAGTCGAGATTACGGCCGAAATATGTGTTTCCCTCATCGTCGGAGAAACGAACACCAGTGCACATATGGACTCCCTTCCATGATTTGCCGTGTTTTTCTTGCTTGCGTGTTCATGGTAAACGCCGTTTGCTGGGAAAATCTTAAGTTTTGCCCGTGGAGGAACTTGGTCTGGATATCTACGCATTCTACGATGACCGTGATCCGCTGGATCCTCGCAACCGGTAGCAGAGTCTCCGTCAAACGCGCAAATTCGAGGTCTCCTGCATGCGTGTTAGAGAATAGCCCGCCTCCCGAGTCCCCAAAACACCCACCCGCGGGAACAATCCGTACGCCAACTGCCTTCTTGGCGGGAAGGTTCCCCAGTGGGTGGAAGATTCAGGACGTTACAAGCCGGCCAATGCCAGAAACTTTTTGTCGGACTGGATGCCTTGGGTGAGGAACTGGCCACCCATAGACAGGGCCTATAGGAACTTTTGTGGTGCTTATGATCGAGGTCTGGCCTTGTATGAGTAGGCGTGTCGGCATGTCTTTTTCCCCGCGTGGAAAATGATGTGCTCCCGGTGGTGGGCTGGATGGTGTGAGAACGCCATCCAACAAAGCGAAGAAATGCCCGGTATGCGGGCGTGCGATGAAGAAGAACGGACGGACCGGCAAGGGCACGCAACGGTGGAAATGCCGGGCCTGCCGGCTGAGCTCGACGATGCCGCAGCGCGGCCGCAGACGGGCGCAGACGCTGGAGGAATTCCTCTCATGGCTGCTGGGGCCGTCGTCCCAGACGGCGTCGGAATCCACGGGCGACGCGCGCGCCCTGCGCAAGCGGATCGCATGGTGCTGGTCAATCCGGCCGCGCATCGCCCCGACGGACGCGAAGCGCCACGCGGTCATGGCCGACGGCACGTACATGGGCCACGACTGGTGCCTGATCATCGCCATCGACGGCGAGAGCGGAGAAGTCCTCGCCTTCCAGTGGTGCGCGCACGAGTCCAAGGCCGCCTACCTGGCCCTGTTCTCCGGGATCCCCACGCCCGACGTGCTGATCACCGACGGGCTGCGCGGCGCGGAGGCGGCGTGCCTGGAGGCGTGGCCCGGCACCCGGATCCATCGCCGTCTGGTGCATGTGCAACGCAACACCCGCACCGACCTGACCTCCAGACCCAGACTCCAGGCCGGCAGGGAATTGAAAAAACTGTCCGGCCCGCCGGCCGGCGTGGAAACCGCCGAGGAGGCCGTCGGATGGGGCGAGGCGCTGAACGCCTGGCACGAACGCTGGAAAGGATTCATCGCCGAACGCATCTTCGCGAGGGACGACCCCGCCAACCCCAAGGCGTCCGGACGTGTGTGGTGGTGGACGCACGGGGAGCTGCGCCGCTGCCGGCGGTTGGAGAAACTGTTCCGCGAGGGGAAGCTCTTCGCCTTTCTCGAGCCAGCGCTTGCCGCGGGTGGGCCGGTGGCCCGCACCACGAACCGGCTGGAGGGTGGCGTCAACTCGGTTGTCAAGAACGTGTTGCGCAACCACCGCGGACTGCCCGAGGAGCACATGCTCCGCGCGTGCGAATGGGTGTGCTACATGAAGACCGCGCACCCGCGGCCGGAATCGTTCATTTCCGACGATCCGCTGGAGGACGGGAAAGCGACGTCGCCCGAACCGGAAGGCGACGTCTCGCCCGCATGCGGGATCGGTGTCGACTGGAACGAATTCCACACCGGCACGCGATATCCCAACGGCACCGACTGACGCCGAGAACCAGACCTAAAGCACCACAAAAGTTCCTATAGGCCACCCCGTGGTCGGCTACCGGATCACGTGGCATAGCACGGATGGGCGGATGGAACGGTTCAACGCCTTCGAGCTCGGCGACGACATGCGATTGAAACGACTGCGCGATGACTGGGCGGACGATGCCAGAAGCCGCAGCCTCGCCGTCCAGGAATGGCGCGCCGCGATGGAGAACCGCCCGCCCTTCCTCGATGACGGACGAGAAAGACACCCGGAGAATCTGTCCACGCACGACATGGAACGCCTCGTATCCGAAACGTTCGCCATCGCCGCCAACCTCAACAGCGCGGCGGACGACGACGAATACCGGGCAGCGATGCGCGAGGGCCTGCACACGTTCGACATGCTGCGCGAACGCTACGGGCTTACGCAGGACGGCCTGTGGAGAACGGCCACGGACATGAACGAAAGCCAGAGGACGTTGATTCATTGTCCATAATGGGCGAGCTGTCTCCTCAGACGATTGAGCCGTGAAGCAGTCAGTCCAGTGGACTGTTTGTAGGCGAAGGTGAGACGGCAGTCGCGTAATGGGAATGTTGGACGTCGAGCCGTCCGTCGTTACAGGACGCTGGCACGCGGAGCGGCCTAGAGGGGGTGGCTCGTAGCGTGTCTCTTGCTCGTGCGCCCACTGTCGGGAACTGTTGCGATGAATGCGCGGAAGATAATCGGTGGTTGCTGGATCACCTCTCGGCTTGTGCAGCGGTCGCCGATTTCCATCTCTATTTACGCTGACAGCGGAGAGAAGGGCGTGAAATAAAGCCAATGCGTTGACGTGACTGTGGTGCCGTAGTAGTATTTTTGAACATCGTTCAATTAATGTGCGGGACAGGGAGCTTGGATGCTTAAGTACGACAAACGCAAAGAGCAGATGATTGACATAGCTTCACGCATGCTTTTGGAGAAAGGGTATGAAGGCCTGTCCATCCGGAGCATCATTCAGGAGGCTGACGCGTCGGGCCCCGGCCTGTTCTATTACTATTTCGCGTCAAAGCAGGATATCTACGAAGCGGCCATGCAGCGCATCGTCAAGCAGCAGTTAGACCAGCGATGGAGCATCGTACGCGACGAAACACTCGATCCCGAACGGAAGATTGACCGTCTCATCGAATCAGTGGAATGCGACTTCAACAGGTATCGCAATCTTCTGGACCATGGTGATAACAAGCAGATTCTAGATACCATCAGCATGACCATGATGACGGAAGAGATTCCTATGGCGGAACACATCATTAACGAATTGCTGGAAAGGAAAGGCGTCGCGTCGCGTGAGGCCGCGGTGGATGTGCATGAGCTGTCATGCTTCATCGTATACGGGCTCAACGGCATACTGCGTGAGAAATTTGCGAATCCCGACACCATACCGGATACGCCGACCTTCCAGTCCATCAAGCGACTGCTAGTCGGGATCCTAAAGCTTATGCAAGGAGAAACACCATGTCGTTCATTGACGTCATCAATCTGACTAAACAATACAACAGCAATGACGTGCAGACTATGGCCTTGGATCATGTCAGCTTCTCCCTCGACGAGGGTGATTTCTGTGTGGTCCTTGGGCAGAGCGGCGCGGGAAAGTCCACGCTGCTCAACATGTTGGGCGGCATGGACTCACCCACATCAGGTTCCATCACAGTCGATGGCACTGATATATCCGACATGAGGGAACGCGCCTTGACACAGTATCGCCGCAACTCCATCGGCTTTGTGTTCCAATTCTATAACATCATCCCCAACCTCACCATTCTAGAAAATGTGGAAATGGTCGCACGCTTCGGCGGAAAGAATTTCGATCCGCAAGCCGTCCTCTCCGACGTTGGTCTCGGCGAGAAAATCCATGCCTTCCCACAAGAATTGTCCGGCGGCCAGCTCCAACGTGTGGCCATTGCGCGAGCCCTGTGCAAGAACCCGCAGCTGCTGCTGTGCGACGAACCTACAGGCGCGTTGGATTCCAAAACCGGACAGTCGGTCCTAAAACTTCTGATGCGGATGTCTCGCCAATACCGCAAAACCGTGATTGTGGTAACGCATAATTCATCGATTGCGCGAATCGCCGATGTGGTCGTCACCATCAAAGACGGCAAAACCGAATCCGTGCAGCGAAACAACAATCCGGAATCCATTACCCAAATCCAGTGGTAGGCGTCTTCTATGCTCAAGAAAATACTGAGGGATTGCAGAACCAACGCAATGTCCCTAAGCGCCATAGCAGTGCTCGTGTTCCTTACCCTATTCGTTTTCTCAGGACTGTTGTCTGCGGCCCACGGCATGAGCTACGAATTCGAACGATGGTCTATGCAAACCAACTTGGCCGATGCGTGGGTGAGCGTGCGATCCGCAGGTGCGACGCTCACCGATGAAGTCAACAATGCCAAGCACGTGTCGCATGCCGACGGATCGCTGATCGTCACCGCCTCGATGAAACGTAGCGGAGCGAACAAGCTGCTCACCGTCAACCTCAAAGACTCCAACGAAGTGTCCCGCCCACTCGTCAATGACGGCGAACAATTCGACACTAAGAAAAAGAACTCCATCTGGATTGACAAGAACTTCGCCGACGCCAATCACATCAGCACCGGGGATACAGTCACCATCAATGTAAACAAGTCCCCGATCGCATTGACTGTACGGGGCCTCATCGCCAGTCCGGAGTACATCGGCTACACCAGCCCAATGAACGACATGGTGGCGAATCACGACCGCTACGGGTACGCATACACTAATCGTGCATCGCTGCCCGTGACTTTGGACCGCATCAACAGCATAGCGGTCAAAGCCGAACCTGGCTGCGATACCGGCTGCATCGCCAGTTCCGTTCGAGACACGCTAGGCAACGCAGCCGTCAGCGTGCAAGGCCGCGACGCCAAAACCGAGATTTCGAAGTTCCAAGCCAAAACCGCGAGCATGTATCGCATGTCGTACATGTTCTCCACGTTGATGATTGTATTGGTGACGCTGACCACCATCACCACTATCAGCCGACTGGTCAACAGCCAGCGCAGCTCATTGGGACTGATGAGAGCGCTGGGCATATCTCGCAGCGCCCTGATCTTCGGATATCAGATATATGCGATTATCGCAACGCTTCCCAGCGCCCTCCTCGGCCTGTTCCTCGGACCTGCGCTTCTGGGACGGCTGTTTCTGGACAAACAACGGTTCCTGTTCAATCTTCCCCATTGGCAGGTCCGCATCGACAACGCCAGCTGGCTCATGATACTAGGCATCATCATCGCCAGCAGCATCGCCTCCATCATTCCAGCATTCCGCATCACCCGCCTGACGCCCGCCATGATCCTAGACACGAACACCATGCGCGGCGTCGGCACCATGCGATCAACACCGCGCAACCCGCGCCGCGACAGCCAACAACACTGGCAATGGCACTGGATCATGCGGGATAAATCACGTTCCATGGTCAAAGAAGGCATCTCCGTCGTGGCGATTATCGGCGCGACCGTTCTGGTGATGGCAAGCTTCGGTGTGCGTCTCTCGCTCACCGCCACCAACGATATGACATATGGCGACGTATTCCGCTACGGTCGGCAAATCCAGCTTGCCAACGGATATACCGACACAGATTACGACACAATCATGAGCGGCTTGCCGGATAACGCGCAAAGCCTCGAACAACTGCCCATCACTGTTACAACGGCGCATCACGAACAGTCATCCGTCATGTCCATCGCCACACCCGGCATATTCCTCACGGCACGTGACGACAAGCGCGAATCTATGCCAATCACTACGCAAACCGATGGTGCGTACATTTCTGAAGGACTGTCGAAAGCTCTCGGAGTCACCAGTGGCGACACTATTAGCGTCGACTCGGCCAGCATGTCAGAACCGGTCATCATGACCGTTATCGACATCGTGCGCGTCAGCAGCCCGCAAGGCATATACCTCAGTTCAGCATATTGGAAGAACCTCGGCGAAACGTTCCACCCCACCAGCATCATGGTCAATGGCCGCGTGCCCAGTTCCGTTGATAACCATCCGGCGGTGCAGCGGGTGGACTCCCTCGCATGGGACAAGGCGCAGGCCAACAAAGTGCTGGACACCTTCCAAAGCATCCTGACATTGCTGATGGTTTTCGCGGTACTGCTGGAATGGTTCATCCTGTACAGCATCGGCACACTGAACTACATCGAACGATACCGGGAATACGCAACCATGCGAGTGCTCGGCTTCCACATCAAGGAAATCCGGTCCATCATGCTCAAAGACAGCTTCGTCACTTGGATTCTGGGCACAACCCTCGGCATCCCCCTGGGCATAGGCTTCCTGAACGCATATGTGTCCGTCGCCGATTCCAAGGACGCGCAATTTTTCGCATATCTTCCCACACCATACATCGCGTTGTCGGCCCTGTTCGTGTTATGCAACATGCTGATTATCGAACTCGTCATCGCGAAACGAATCGCCAACATCGATCTCTCGTCCGCGCTGAAAAGCGTCGAATAGTAAGAAAAGAGGAATCTATGACTATAGGAATCAGCTCTGCAGGAATCTCCGTGCCAATCCGAAGATTGCCGGTGATCGACACCGTATCACAGTGGAATAACACATCGGCTGATCTAATCGTCAAACAATTCGGAACGGAATGCCGAACTTCTTTAGGAAGCGACGAAGACACCCTGACGTTGGCACATGAAGCCTCTCATAATTGCATGGATAACGCAAGAGCTGACCCGTCAGATGTCGATGCAGTGTTCTTCGGCACTGTTACGGCTCCGGAACTGTATAGGGGGTGTGCCAACGCCCTGATGGACATGCTCACCGCATCCAATGCGTACACATCCCAAGACGTGTCCGCCGCCGAGCGTTCTGGCATCATGGCTTTGACCAATGCCTATGCGTATATATCTAGTGGACTGGCGCATCAGGCCTTGGCTGTGGGATCCGATAGCTTATGCCGTCATACTGCTCCCGGCGACCTGCGTGAATCATATGAAGGAGCGGGAGCAGGTGCCCTTTTGATAAGTGATCAGAACGTCATCGCTGAAATCTTCAAAGTCTCCAGCTGTAATTCCAATTTCCCGGAATTCGGCCGTCCCGAGGACGAACGTTATATTCGCGGCCTGATGCCGATGGATTCAGGCACCACGCATATCGGTATGATGCGTCACATCACAACAGCGCTGCAACGATTCATGGCCGAACAAGCCATGACAGTCAACGATTTTAACTACGTCATCCTACCCCAAGAACATGTTGGACAGTCATTGCAATTGGCACGTCACCTGCACATCGACAAAGAGCGCATCCTGCCCACATTGTTCGCTTCGACTACAGGTGATTTAGGATCGGCGGTCCCTCTCATCGCATTGGCCAAGGTACTGGAGATCTGTGAACCGGGCAGCAACATCTTGCTGTGTGCTTACGGTCACAACGCTGGTGCCGATGTGTTGGGATTGACTGCCACGGAGCACGTCACTGAATACCAGCGCAACTTGGTCAGCACCGTGACCGGCATACTTGACGAAACCATAAACGTCAAATATCCCATCGCGCTCAAAAATGAGTACAAACTCTCTTCGCCGAACATTACCATCGGGACATTCAACTAATCAGCTCACCAGAGAGGACACGAACTGATCCTCATATACAGACAAGGAATATTCATGACAAATCGTGTTGCGATTATCGGAACAGGTATGGTCGATAATCCTGGGATAAGCCATCCGGATAAAAGTTTCAAGCAGTTGCTTGTGGAATCCGTTTATAAGGCGATCCGGGATGCGAAGATCGAAGCAACCGACATCAAGGGAAGTTCGTTCTCCTACACAGGAGAATGCGAAATCGGATACGGTGGCGTTTCTGCTACGCTCAACGATGCATTAGCGCTCTCGCCCATTCCCGGGTTCATCAACGCATCAAATTGTGCCAGCGGACATACAGCGTTTATGCAAGGATGTCAACTCATCGCCAGCAAGGAATGCGACATAGCATTGGTCGCCGGATTTGAAAAATCCAGTGATGTATTGCCCTTTTTTGATTATGCTCTAATTAGTTCTGACTCGATGTATGACTACAATCTTGGATACTCTCACATAGATGCAGTGCTGATGCAACGCGAGTACTTCGCCCGATACAACATCCCAGCTGAAAAAAGAGCAGCGGGCCTAATGGCGTATGGCAAGTTTGCCCGGACTATGGGAAGTAAACATCCTGCCGCGTGGTGGTATGGCAAGCCGGTTCCCACTGATAAAGAACTTGCCGGCATGCCTATGTTTGGTAGCTTCATGAAACCTGGTGAAGGATCAGCGGCATTGATTCTTGCCTCGGAAGAAGTAGCCAAACGCATTTGCGCCAATCCTGTATTTGTACAAGGTCGCGCCTATATCACCACTTCGCATTATGTCGGGCATCGCTATGATGCCACATTACTTAACGGATATGACGACCCGGCCCTCAGCAGTGCAGGTAACGGATTCCCCTTATCCATCGCGTGCGACAAAGCATACCGAGAGGCTGGAATTGCCCCGTCCGATGTCGATACCATCGGTATCTACGACCAAGTTGCGTCTGAATTCGTTTCATTGGAAGCCGCAGGAATTTGTCCAGAAGGACAAGCCGTTGACTTTGTTCTGTCCGGGGAATGCGGCCCTGACGGTCGTGTTGCAGTCAATACAGACGGTGGTAATATCGGTCGCGGATTTGCCGGAGGAACCGCTGGCCTCTATCCAATCATCGAAATCGTGCAGCAGCTCAACGGCACCGCACGAGGATATCGTCTGCATCAGCCCAGATGGGGCGTGTCCACCTATGTGGGCGGAGGATTCGCCCATTGCGTATCTGTCGTTATGACCAACGAGTAAGTGAAATATCATGGCAAATCAGTATTCCGAACAACTCAGCAATCCCACCGTCGAATCATCACTCAGGCAATGGCACGAATACGATGGGCTTCATCGTATGGTTGGCACCGTCTGCCCGCATTGCAAGCGCATGTTCTTCCCCAAGAGATTCGTCTGCACGCAGTGTCATTCTCTTGACGTCCAACCGTTCACGTTCAGCGGCAAAGGCACCCTCATCAACGTTAGCCGACAACTCCTTCCTCCGACTAGAATTATGGGATTCCGAGAAGACGCCATCCGCATCATGGTTGGAGTTAAGCTGGAAGAAGGGCCAGTCGTCATGTCTGAACTGGTGGATTGTCTCGATGATGTGGACAAGCTCATCGGCAAGCCCGTTCACCATGTCATCAGAAAATTGGCCCGCTCGGCCAATGGAGATTACAAATACGGATATAAATTTAAACTGAGTCGTCAACTATCAGAACCGGCCCTATGACCCATAGCGTTGTATGCTCTCATCCAACGTTGCAACCCGAGGTGCACGAAAATGATTCATGATCAGACATCTACGTTTACTCCGCTGCAAAAGCAGATCATCAGCTTTCAACGCATTCATCAAGACAGTGATGCCTATAATCTCAACTATCTGTTCTCACTGTGCGGTGACATTGATGTCGTATATATGCGCGATGCAATCCAGTCAGCAGTTGATCAATGTCCGGCGTTCACCATTCGCATCGACACCACAAGCGGACAGTGGAAGCAATTCTTTGCCAAAGAGCACATCCTAGTTCGACATATAATTGCGCATAACAGTTACGAACACGTACTTGATCAGCTGAAAAGGCAGGCACGGATCCCATTCTCGTTTACTGGAGAGGCTCTCGCTGAATTATCCATCATCGAAGTCGAACACCGCGTGCTGTTTTTCATGCACATAAGTCATGCAATCTTCGATGCGTTCAGCCTTGATGCGTTTCTTCTTAAGGTGGAACATGCCTATGTGAAGCCTTTGGATAGGCGTGTGCGCAACGACACATATCTCGATTACGTAGACGCTTGGTCCCGGAAAACGGCGACGGACCAGGCTAGTCTTGTACTGAATGCTCTAGACTCGAATATCGATTTCGGCAATGACAATATAGTATGTGACGGCAATGAGCACGCGCTTAAACCACTTATCGGGCACCGCGAATGTATATGCGGGAAGGTCGCTTCTGAAATTGCCGAAATTCACGGTGCAACGACATTTGCGGTCCTACTGTCCGCATATGCATTCCTTATCGGGCAGCTAACTCATGTTGATTCTGTCGGCGTTGCGATTCCCTATGCTAATAGGCCTAAAAAGCGACTGGACGACATTGGACTATATGTCAATACACTGCCATTACACATCACGATAGATCCAGATGAATCGTTTGACTATTATCTTGAACGCATCCAGCATGATTTACGCATACTATCGGAACATCAGAATGCCGATGTGCTAAG